>DASUZY010000086.1:0-81246 GCA_036376635.1 Sphingomicrobium sp. | reverse complement strand
AGCTCCACGGTCAACAGTCCGCACTGTCCAGCCTTTGCGGCCGCCTCGAGCGCCGACGTTGCCTCTTCGTCAAATGCCGTTGCCAGGAACTGGCCCGAGCTGTCGCTGAGAGTCGCCATCATGTAGCGGCGCCCGCGCGCTGAAGTGCGCCAGCGCGTGTCTTCGACGAGACCCGCCATCATGGCCCCGACCCGCTCACCTTCGGCAAAACGAAGATCGGCAAGCTCGGCAAAAGTCTTAACCTTGTGCGCCGCCAGCAAATGTTTCGCAGCATCGACCGGATGAGCGGAGAAATAGAAACCGAACGCGTCGCGCTCGGCGGCCATTCGCTGCGCGAGCGACCATGATGCTTCGCGCGGCAGCCTGATGGGCGCCGCCTCGGCGGAATTCACTCCGAACAGTCCAGCCTGTCCTGTCTCTCGTTGTTCCAGCGCGCTTGCGGCATGGGCAAGAATTGTTTCCGCGGCCGCAAAGACCGCAGCGCGCTCATTCTTCACGACATCGAAGGCGCCTGCCCCGGCGAGGCTCTCCAGTTGCCTCCGATTAAGCAGTCGCGGATCGATCCGCGCTGCAAAGTCCTCAAGGCTTTTGAAATGTCCGCCACGCTCGCGCTCAGCGACGAGCTCTTCCATCGCCTTCTCGCCGACGCCCTTCAGGGCGCCGAGGGCATAGCGAACCGCGCCATCTTCAACGGTGAAGTGGGCATCGCTAGCGTTGATGTCCGGCGGACGGCATTCAACCTCTCCGCGGCGCATATCCTCCACGAACATCGCGAGCTTGTCGGTGAGCGCGACGTCGAAGCTCATCGATGCGGCGTAGAATTCCGCCCGGTGGTGCGCCTTCAGCCATGCCGTCTGGTATGTCAGCAGGGCATAAGCCGCCGCGTGGCTCTTGTTGAAACCGTAGCCTGCGAACTTGTCGATCAAGTCGAACAGCTCATTCGCCTTCGCAGCGGAAATTTGATTGTGCGTCGCGCAGCCCTCAACGAAGGTGGCTCGCTGGGCATCCATCTCCGACTTGATCTTCTTACCCATTGCGCGCCGCAGCAGGTCGGCGCCGCCCAGGGAGTAACCCGCCAGGATCTGCGCGGCCTGCATGACCTGCTCCTGGTAGACGAAGATTCCGTAGGTCTCCTTGAGGATCCCTTCGAGCAGTGGATGAGGGTATTCGATGGCCTCCTGCCCGTTCTTGCGGCGGCCGAACATCGGGATGTTGTCCATCGGACCGGGGCGGTAAAGCGCATTGAGGGCGGTGATGTCCTCAAACCGGGTCGGCTTCACCGCAGAGAGCGTGCGGCGCATGCCCTCCGATTCCACCTGAAACACCCCGACCGTATCACCGCGCTGGAGGAGCTCGTACACCGCCGGGTCGTCCCATGGCAGCGCGCTGAAATCGATCTCGACCCCCTGCTCGGCAAGCAGGCGCTGGCCTTCCTTCAGCACTGACAGTGTCTTCAGGCCGAGGAAGTCGAATTTCACCAGCCCCGCAGCCTCGACATATTTCATGTCGAACTGAGTGACCGGCATATCCGAACGCGGATCTCGGTAAAGAGGAACTAGCTCGTCGAGTGGGCGGTCACCGATAACCACGCCGGCGGCGTGAGTGGATGCATGGCGTGGCAGACCCTCGAGCTTCATCGCAAGGTCGAACAGGCGCTTGACGTCCTTGTCGCTCTTATACTCGGCGGCAAGCTCAGAGACGCCGTTCAGCGAGCGTTCCAGCGTCCACGGATCGGTCGGATGGTTGGGAATGAGCTTTGCGAGCCGGTCGACATGTCCGTAGCTCATCTGGAGCACCCGGCCCGTGTCCTTGAGCACGGCCCGAGCCTTCAGGCGCCCGAAGGTGATAATCTGAGCGACCTTGTCTCGGCCGTACTTGCCCTGGACATAAGTGATGACCTTGTCGCGGTGCGTTTCGCAGAAATCGATGTCAAAGTCGGGCATCGACACGCGTTCCGGATTGAGAAAGCGCTCGAACAGCAGGTTCAGCGCAATCGGATCCAGGTCGGTGATCGTCAGCGCCCAGGCCACGACCGAGCCCGCACCCGATCCACGGCCGGGACCGACGGGGATGTCGTTCGCTTTTGCCCATTTGATGAAGTCAGCGACGATCAGGAAGTAGCCGGCAAAGCCCATGCCGGTAATGATGTCGATCTCATATTCCAACCGCTCGGCGTAACGCTGACGCTCCTCTTCGGCTCGACCGACCAATCGCGCCTCAAGCCCCGCCTGGGCGTCGCGGCGCAACTGCTCGTCTTCATCGCTGCCCAAGCGAGGAAGGATTGGCTTGCGCTTCGGCGCAGCGACGGCGCAGCGCTGAGCGATCACCGCCGTGTTTGTCAGCGCTTCCGGCAAGTCCGCGAATAGCTCGGCCATTGTCGCAGCGTCCTTGAGCCACGCGTCCGGAGACGAACTCGCCCGGTCCGCGCTTTCGACATAAGCTGAGCTCGCGATGCACAGCATTGCATCGTGCGCGGCATGGAATGCTGGATCGGCGTAGGCGGCCGGATTCGTCGCCACGATCGGCACGTTGCGGGCATAGGCAAGATCGATCAATCCGGCTTCGGCGGCCGTCTCGATTGCGTCGTGGCGGCGAGAAATCTCGATGTAGAGCCGCTCGGGGAACAGCGATTGAAGCTTGTCGAGATAGGCTTCCGCTTTCAGTTGCTGCCCGTCCGCGATCAGCCGCCCGATGGCGCCTTCTGATCCGGCAGTGAGGGCGATCAATCCTTCACTCAGCCCTTCAAGACGAGCGAATTCGACGTGTGGTTCTTGCTCGACGGGGCGGTCCAGATGCGCTGAGGAAACGAGCTTGCAGAGGTTCGCATAACCAAGATCGTCCTGCGCCAGCAATGCAACCCAGTCGATCGCCGCTTCGCCCCCGATCTCCACTGGTCGTGCGACAGCCAGCATCGTTCCGACAATCGGCTGTACGCCCTTGCCGAAGCAAGCGTCGCTGAACGGCATCGCTCCATAAAGACCGTTCCGGTCGACGAGAGCGACCGCCGGGAACCCCAGCTTCGCCGCGCGTTCGGCGATCGTCTTCGGCTCCATCGCCCCTTCCAACATCGTGAAGGAGGAGAAGACGCGAAGCGGAACGAATGGCTGAGTCACGAGACTTTTATGGGATTTTATGTGCCGGAAACACAAGGAACAGGCACTCACTTATCCCCGATTATTGGGGCTGCCAGCGGCCTTCGATGATGTCGCGGATCTCGCGAATGCGGCCGTTATAGGCTTGCGCAATACATTGCGCGTCCGGACAGCGATCGCGGTAGGACACGAACCGGCGCCCCGACTGGCGAAGCGCGTCGCGCATCTCGGGAGTCGCGACAGCTGAAGCGCGGGCATATTCGTTGCTCACCGCTCGATCCAGGGCGGTCAGCCGCGAATCCGAGCACACCAATGCGGCGCTCCGCGAACCCGGATTCGAGCAGCCGTTGCTCACTTGCGGAGGCGAACTTTGCGTGGGCGACACCGCTAACGGAGGAGTCGGCGCACCCCCCTGCGAATTATCCACGGCGGTTTCGTTGTTCATGTCCGCCGAAGCCGCTGGCGCCGCCTGTTGAGCGCGAGCGAGCGTCGCCAGCGGTGCGATGATGGAATCGGCATTGTTCAGCGAAACCACGGTTCCGCTGCTGTCAGCAGCCTGCTGGACCGTGTAATCCACGTCCGAGCTCAAAGTATGACGGTCACCCTGAACCGAGATACCCGGCGGCAAATCGAGCGACAGCGAGCCCGAGCAGTTCACTGCGTGAGTGCTGCCATCCTCGCTTTCCATCACCGGATTCTCCATCCGCACGACCGCTGCCGACGAGATCTGGTCGAAGGCCGACTGATCGCCGCCGCGTAACTGCGCTGCACGGCGGAACAAATCGCGCTTGATAAGGTCATAGGTCGCATTGCTCGCGCACAGCTTGCTCCGGTCGGGCGCAGCGGCGGCCGCGACTTCGTTGCCGGTCAGCTTGTCAGGGTTCGAACCGCTCCGGGTTGCGATGTAAGCGATGATGAGCACGAGCAGGATTAAGCCGCAGACGAGCGCGACAACGGTCCAGTTCGTCTGCCTTTCCCCCTGTTCAATCTCCGTTCGCGTCGGGCGCTCGGTCACTGAAGCTGGCCTTCGTGCAGCCTGACTACGCGATCCATCTTCGCGGCGAGTCGCTCGTTATGTGTTGCCACGAGCGCCGCGCTCCCCTCCCCTCGGACGAGGCTCAGGAATTCCGCGAGCACCGCATCAGCGGTCTTCTCGTCGAGATTGCCGGTGGGTTCGTCGGCGAGGACCAACGGCGGCTTGTTGGCCAAGGCGCGAGCAACGGCGACCCGTTGCTGCTCACCGCCGGATAGTTTCGACGGACGGTGGTCGAGCCGCTCGCCCAACCCGAGCGCTCCCAGGAGATCCGTCGCACGCTTGTGTGCGGTTTCCGGGTCGACGTCGCGAACGAGTTGCGGGAGGACCACGTTCTCGACGGCGTTGAACTCGGGAAGCAGATGGTGGAACTGGTAAACGAAGCCGAGGACATCGCGCCGAAGGCGGGTGCGGCCCTCATCGTCGAGCCTTGCAGCCTCCTCGCCATTCAGCCGGATAGACCCGTTGAATCCACCTTCGAGCAAGCCGACCGCCTGGAGCAGCGTCGATTTGCCGGATCCGGAAGGGCCCACGAGCGCGACGATCTCGCCGGGCTGAATTGCGAGTTCGACCCCGCGAAGAACCTCGATCGTCACATCGCCCTGCGTGAAGCTCCGCCTGAGGTCACGGGTCGCGAGAACGGGCTCACTCATAGCGGAGGACCTGCACCGGATCGGTACTTGCCGCCTTGTATGCCGGGTAAAGGGTGGCGAGGAAGGATAGCACCAGGGCGGTGACGATGATTGCGATGATCTCGACCGGATTCGGCTTGGCCGGGAGGTCGGTGAGGAACCGGACCGACGGGTCCCAGAGGTTCTGCCCCGTAACGGCCTGAATGGCGTCGACCACATCCTGCCGGAAATAGAGGAAAATCGCCCCAAGGATGATTCCGAGGACGATGCCAAGCGACCCGATCGTGACTCCGACGGTGACGAACACCTTCATCATGCCGCGCCGGCTCGCGCCCATCGTCCTCAGGATCGCAATGTCGCGGGTCTTGGCTCGGACCAACATGATCAGGGACGAGAGGATGTTGAAGACTGCGACAAGGACGATCAACGAAAGGACAACGAACATCGCTACGCGCTCGACCTCGAGGGCCGAGAACAAGGCCGAGTTCATTTGCCGCCAATCGGTGATCGCCGCCTTCCCTTGAACGAGCGGGCGCAGCGGCGCCAGAATCTCCTGCACCCTGTCCGGATTGCTGGTTTGAATCTCGATCATGCCGACCTGGTCGCCCATCAGGAGCAGTTCCTGGGCATCCTGCATTGGCAGCAGCACAAACGCCTTGTCGTAATCGTATACGCCAATCTCGAACACGGCGCCGACTGTGTAGGTCACCTCGCGTGGAACGGTCCCGACCACAGTCGAACGTCCTTCGGGGTTCCATAGGGTGATCTGGCTCCCCGGGTAAGCTCCCAAAGTGTCGGCGAGCCTCGATCCGATCGCCACCTTGCCGCTTCCGGGCGTGATCGACCGCATGTCGCCTGACAGCACGTTGCCCATGATCGTCTTGTTGGCGCGGATGTCCTCGACCCGCATGCCGCGGACCAGAACGCCCTCGAAGCGGCCATTCGCTGTCGCCATCAGCGGCGTTTCGATCAGCGGCACCGCCGACGTGACGCCGGGCGTCTTCTTCGCTTTGTCGGCGATCTGTTGCCAGCCCGACAGGCGGCCTTCGTAGCCCTGGACCACCGCATGCCCGTTGAGACCGACGATTTTGTCGAACAACTCCGCCCGGAAGCCATTCATCACGCTCATGACTATGATCAGCGCCGCGACGCCAAGCGCAACGGCAACAAGGCTGATGCTTGCAACCAGAAAGATGAAGCCTTCGCCCTTGCCGGGGAGAAGATAACGGCGGGCGAGCATTCGCTCGGCGCGATTGAGGATCATGCGTTCAGTCTCGCAAGGGCGCTTTCGATGCTGAGCTCCTCGCGCTCTCCCGTTGAACGGCGCTTTAACTCGACGGTACCCGCGGCAATGCCACGCGGGCCGACGATCACCTGCCAAGGCAGGCCGATCAGGTCCATCGAACCGAGCTTCACTCCGCCTCGCTCATCCCGATCGTCGTAGAGCGTGTCTATTCCGGCGTCGCTGAGCTTGCCGTAGATCGTGTCGGCCGCGGCGACGCTCGCTTGGTCATCGGAACGCATCGTCACCAGGCCGACCTGCCACGGAGCGACGGCTTCCGGCCAGACAATGCCGGCATTGTCGTGACTGGCCTCGATAATCGCTCCCACCAGACGCGAGACGCCAATGCCGTAACTCCCCATCATCGGCGTGACTGGAGTTCCGTCGCGGCCCGATACCTTCAGTCCCATCGTCGAAGAATATTTGTCGCCGAAGTAGAAGATGTGGCCGACCTCGATACCTCGGCCGGTACGTTGCTGGCCCTTTGCCACGACTTCCCACTTAGCAACGTCGTGCGTCTCATCGGTGGCTGCGTAGGTCGAGTTGACCCGGTCGAAGAGCGCCTGGAGGCCGGACTCGTCGCCGTACCGCAGGTCTGACTGCTGCCAGTCGAACTGCTCGTAAGCCGCATCGTAAAAGACTTCGCTCTCGCCGGTCGGAGCAAGGACGATGAACTCGTGACTGAGGTCGCCGCCGATCGGGCCCGAGGCGGCCTTCATCGGTACGGCGCGAATCCCGAGCCGCTGGAAGGTCCGTAGATAGGCCAGCATCTGGGTGTAGTAGCTTTGCCTTGCCCCGGCCTCGTCGAGGTCGAAGCTGTAAGCATCCTTCATCAGGAACTCGCGGCCCCGCATGACTCCGAACCGCGGCCGTACCTCGTCCCTGAACTTCCACTGGATGTGATAGAGCGTGCGCGGAAGGTCCCGATAACTCTTGACGTCGTCGCGGAAGATCGCGGTGATCATCTCCTCGTTCGTCGGGCCGTAGAGCATCTCGCGATCATGTCTGTCGCGGATGCGCAGCATCTCGGGGCCATACGCATCGTATCGGCCGCTCTCCCGCCACAGCTCGGCCGACTGCAACGTCGGCATCAGCAATTCCTGCGCGCCGGATCGGTCCTGTTCCTCGCGGACGATCTGTTCGATCTTCTGGAGCACCCGAAATCCGAGCGGGAGCCAGGCGTAGATGCCTGCCGCGGTCTGGCGCACCAGACCGGCCCGGAGCATCAGCTTGTGGCTGACGATCTGGGCGTCAGTGGGACTCTCCTTGAGGACCGGAAGAAAAGCTTGGGACCAGCGCATGGCGGCGGGCTCTAAGGGGCGCATGGTTGACTGGCAACCGCCGCACCGCTGTGGCTCCCCCGACACAGGGGTCACACAAACGCAACCTCAATCAATTTCCTGCAGTGACTCCTCAAGGAGTCGCGCCTACCCACGATTTGTCCGAACGTACTGGCCCTTGGGTCGGGTTCGGGGCCGTGAACGGCGACTGGGGACGCTGACACGACACATCCAAGGGGGCTGACGAGCAATCGTCACGCAAGGCGCCCGGATCGCTAGCCGATCCGGGCGTTTGCGTTTGGCCTTCGCTCGAAGCATCATCGGCTCATGGCTGGCAGCAGTGATCGTCGACCGCCCACACGTGTTGTCGACGAGCCGAAGAGGAGCATCGTTCCGTTCCTGGCGATCGCGATTGTGGCGGCGATCGTAATCTGGACAGTCGAACAGGATCGGATCCAGGACCTTACGAGCAGGCCAGGCAAGCGACGCGAGCTGCCCGCGGCCTCACACCAGGTGCCTTTACCGACCAACCGTTCAAGCGGGGATCTCCGGACGCTGTTCACGGCTGACGACTATCCCGCCGAAGCTCAGCTCAACGGCTACGAAGGCACAGTTCAGGTGGCATTGACCATCGACGTGTCAGGAAGGGTCAGCGGTTGCACAATTGTTCGAAGCAGCAACCATGAATCGCTCGATCAGGCGACCTGCGACATCCTCCAGAGAAGGGCGCGATTTGTGCCGGCGCGCGATGCTGCCGGGCGTCCAGTGCCCGATAGGGTCATCAGTCCTCCTGTGACCTGGCGGCTCGAGGGATAGCTGCCTCCGCAGTTCCAGGAGCATTCTCTTTTGATGAACGCAGTTGACGCGACGCCAGAGTTGATGGAACAGCCGACCGGCGCCAACGGCGCGACCCGTACTGCTTCAGGAACAGGAGGAAGCATGCGCATTCGTTTGATTGCCGCACTTATACTGGCGGCCGCGTTCGCAAGCTCTTCGGCGCCGGCGTTCGCTCAAGCCACGGGGGACACCCTAGACTCAGACCTTATCTGGAACGTCATCGGCGCGCTCGGCCTGCTCGGACTGCGCGGTCTTTGGCGGGACAGCGACAACGACGGCTATACCGACGATCCGGTTTGATATTGCTCAGCAGGGAGGAATTTCGACAATGCGCATGACAGGTTCACTCGCGATCGCTGCCGCCGCGCTGCTGGCGGCAAGTCCAGCCGTGGCGCAAAATGACGCAGCCGCGACCAATACAACCAATGCTGCGGCCCCCGCGGCGACGACGACGACGGACGTGAATACCACGACCACCAACGTAACAGCTCCGGCACCCACGACGACGGCCACCGACATGAATACGTCGATGACCGATACCACCACGCAACCCGCTCCGGAACCGGAGAAGAAGGGCTTTCCGTGGGGCGTCGTCGGCCTTCTCGGCCTGATCGGTCTCATTCCGCGCGGTAAGCGAAGCTAGGCGTAAGCGTCTCCGCATTTGTCTTCAGGGAGCCCGCTGCTAAGCGGCGGCTCTCTGGAGCAAATGATGGACGAAGAGAAACTCGGAATCCCAACCCAGCTGGTAAAAGGCGGGCGCCGCAAGGAATGGCGCGGCCGTCTTGTAAACGCCCCGGTTGAACGCGCGTCGACTATATTGTTCGACGATATCGCCGAGCTGCGATCGAGCAAGGCGGGGCTCGGCAGCTACCGCTACGGCCTGCAAGGCACCGCAACCCACTGGGCGCTCGCCGAGGCAATGACCGACCTTGAACCCGGTGCCGCGGGAACAGCGCTCTATCAGAGCGGCCTCGCGTCGATCACCGGTCCCCTTCTCGCGTTGCTATCGGCAGGCGACGAGCTCCTGGTGCCGGACAACGTCTACGGACCGACTCGCAAGTTCTGCGATACCATCCTCAAACGCTTCGGCATTGGCACGCGTTATTACGACCCCCTCATTGGTACCGCGATCGAGGGGATAATCGCTCCGAATACGCGGGCGATCCATCTCGAGAGTCCCGGATCGTTGACCATGGAGGTGCAGGACGTGCCGGGCATTTGTGAGGTGGCGCGAGCTCGTGGGATCGTCACCCTACTCGATAATACCTGGGCCACTCCGCTGCTGTTTCCGGCCATCGCCGCCGGAGTGGATGTCTCCGTTCTCGCGGCGACCAAATATGTCGGCGGACATGCCGATCTCCTTCTGGGTACCGCGACGGCGACGGATCGGTACTACGACCGAATCCAGACCGCATCGTGGGATCTTGGCTATGCCGTCTCCCCGGATGATGCATGGCTGGCATCTCGCGGGCTCCGGACCATGGGAATCCGGCTGGCACAACATGAGAAGAATTGCCTGAAGGTGGCCGAGTGGCTGAAAGGGCGGTCCGAGGTTGGGCTTATGCTCCACCCCGCATTCGAAGACTGCCCAGGCCACTCCTTTTGGAAGCGCGACTTCAAGGGATCGTCAGGATTGTTCACCTTCGAGCTGCAGAATCGAGCGGCGGAGAAGCGAACGGCCTTCATCGAGGCACTTCAGCTGTTCGGGATCGGCTATAGCTGGGGAGGCTTCGAAAGTCTGGCGCTTCCGGTAGATCCTCACCGCACTGTTTCGCAGTCGCCTGCTGCGAACCTTGTCCGGCTCCACATTGGACTAGAGGACCCCGACGATCTCATCGCCGATCTTGCCCAGGCGTTCGATCAGGCCGGACGCTCTCCGTAGACGTTCCCGGCCTCGCTATAGCGACATACCAGGAACTCTTCTTGTGCGCCGACGGCGGTCGCGCAGCCGACCTGGCGCGATCCGCGCCAGATCATTTGAGTGTAATGCCCGACCCGCTCAACGTCGCCCGATCGGCTATTGTACGGGAATACGCCGGGACGATAATCGCCCTGCTCCGCTGACCAGAGGTGCACCATCGCCTCGGGTGAGAATGCCCGCGGCGTTCCGGCCCAGAGGTTCTCGCCCTCAGGCTCCTTGCCAGCTTCATCGGGCGAATGCTCGAACCGCCCAGTTGCGGCGAGCTGGTTGGCCCAGACGCGAGCATCGGCCGCCAGCGCAGCATTCCATGCCATCGGAGGCACGCCGGCGGCGGCGCGCGCCGCGTTGTGGGCTGCGAGGAGTCGCTGGTTGAAGTCGACACGCGTAGTCGTGCCGCCCATCATCAGCGGGCTGCACAACAGCAAGGCAGCAGGAAGTATCTTTTTCGACAGCACGCAACGCCTCTTTCGAGACGCGTGCGTAAGCCCGGGCTGGTTGGCCCCCTGTTACGGTTCTTGGTTAACGGCGCGGTTACGCAGAATGTACTGGGGTGGGCGGCATCACGGTGACTTCGTCGCCGACCTTGGTTGCCGCGAACAGGCGCTGGGCGAAGGCGAGCGGGACGCCAATGCAGCCATGCGTTGCCGCTCCCCAGCGGACATCGCTGGCGTGGATGGATACGCCATCGTTGGTCAACCGCAGCGTGTACGGCATCTGGGCGTCGTAAATCGACGACTGGTGATCCTTCGCCTTCGCCAGAATGTGGAGGTTTCCGAGCGGGGTCTGCTTATTGTCGCCGCCATAAACGATCACCGCAGTGCCGATCTCATTTCCGCCCCGAAACACGGAAATCAGCTGGGTGCCGAGATCGACCCTGATCCAGATCGGGCCCGAGCTCACACCGCGATCGTTCCACTGGTAATCCCCGAAATGCAGCGGCGTTTCGACTGCGAGCAGGGACTTTACAGGCCTGTCCAACGTGCCGGCGGCCATCGCTTGCGCAACTTGGTCCTTATTCAAGAAGAGCCGGCCATTTACTGGCACGTTGGATTCGGAGACCTTCACTGGAATACGAAGAGCCGGCGCCGGGCTTGCGGCGATCGGACTGGACCGACCGCCGGCGAGCCATATCGCCGCACCCGTTGTGAGAGCGAGACAAGCGAGCGTGGCAGCCCCCAACCTCATCGGTCACTCGGTTGCGGCGAGCGCAACTCGGCGGCGATCGCGGCGAACTGCAAATCCGACCAGTCCGAAGCCGACGAGCATCAGAGCCCAGGTGTTTGGTTCTGGCACTGCCGACGGAGGTGGTGGCGGGGGTGGAGTTTCGGTCGTCGTCGTTGGCGGGACGATGATGCCGCCACCGCCGCCCGGCGGCGTGATGCTCACGAACGGCGGCGGACTTCCATTACCGCCTCCGCCCCCGGTTGGTCCGCCGGTCACAAGGGGCACGACGGGTGTCGGAGAGCCTGACACCAGATTGTTGAAGAGCGGTGCGGCTGGCGGAATGACAGGCGGTACGGGAGGGCCGGCAACGATTGCCGCTAGCGGGCTGACCGGCGGCGTGGGCTTGCGCACCTTCGGGAGCGCTCGCTCGTGAATGCCAACGGGCCGCTTGTTCTTGAGGCTCGCCAGTGCACCTTTGGCTCGCTCGCCGGGCGATCTTTCTGCCATCATGGCAGCGACCGTCTTGATCCCGTCGACTCCGTTCCTGACCCCTTGGCTCACGGCGTTCCCGAATCTCTCGCCGACCAGGTTTGCGATGTCGGGACGAGTGGCGATTCCCGTCGCGAGAGCAGCAGCAAGCGCGACGAGGATCACGGCGATGATCGCGCCGCGCTTGAATGTCGGAGAGGCGGGAGCCGTCGCTACCGACATTGGTTCACCGCCTTTACGAGCGCGCCGCTGCGCGAACCGCTGTCCGCAAACAGCCTCAGCTCGTTGCCGGCGCCCTGCTCATGAATCTGGAGACGATAAGCTGCGGAAACTCCTTCCGCCCCTTCGTTGGTGAACGACCCGCCGCGATCGGAGGCGATGAATGCCCACGCGTGACCGGCACGATCCTGCGCTGCCGAGAAACAGCCGCCGAAGGTCTCCAGCGATTTGTCGGTGCTGACCGCGAGGACCGGTTGAGGCTGAAAAGAGCCTCCCAATACCGCTGCCAACAGGAACACGATGTTGCCCAAACTCGGTCCAGCCACTCGTTATGGAAACGTTAACTTCCTAGAAATGAATTAGTTTCCTGCGGCAATTTAGCCAGCGCGTTTTGGCGGTTATCCCCCATTGGGACAGTGCTTCGGGATGCGTTGACGGGGATTTCTGTGGATAAACGGCCGTAACGGGGGTGGTAGCGGAGGAGGGACTTGAACCCCCGACACGCGGATTATGATTCCGCTGCTCTAACCAGCTGAGCTACTCCGCCCCAAGGCCTGAAATGCGCCCATGTCGAGGGCGCCGGAGGCGCGGCATATAGGTGCGGCATTCCAACCGGTCAACGCGAGGAACCGCTTACGGCTGCTGTCGTTGACGGCCCATCAGAAGAGGCTTTGATGGACCCGCTCACACCGCTCGACACGCTCTGCCGAATCATTCTCAGGGCGCGTGAATATGAGGCACAGACCGCCAGCGACTACGATCGCGACGAGGACCCCGACAACGTCGACGATGAGCAGGAGGGTACGCTTTCCGTCCTCGAAGACGATATCAACGACAGCGTTGAGGAAGAGCTCAAGGCCGCGTTCGAGGATTTGGGCGAGGACCAACTCGCAGAAGTCATTGCCTTCTGCTGGGTGGGCCAAGGCACCTATGAGGCCTCCGACTGGGACGAGGCGATGGGTGAAGCGCAGGATCTGGTCGGCGGCGGCGTCGAAGGAGCCATCGACGAACTGATGGACCAGCCCATGCTGGCCTCGGTGCTCGAATCGGGACTCGCCGCTTTCGACCTCAGCTGCGACGGTATCGGCGATCTCTCCTAGCGGCGGCGGAAGGCGTAGGTCGCAATCTCTTCCCAGGGACCGTCAAGATAACGGTGAAGGCCGAGCCCACGAATGACGACCGGCCGCTTCCGGAAATTCTGCTCAAGCTCGCCTAAAAGCTCTCGTGCGATCTTCGGTGTCACCTTGTTCTGGATGGTGACGTGAGGCCGCCATCCGCCTGCATCTTGCGCGCTGAGGAGACCTCGGAAATCAGCCGACAAGTCTCGGCGCATGCTTTCCAGATCCGGTGAGACAATTCGAAAGGCCACTCCCCGACCGAGGTTGAGTAGCCCGTCGATCGAAGCTTTGGGTGGTCGCTCGAGACCCATGCGTGAAAGCGCGGATCGCACCTCAGACTCCGACGAAGGCGGCAACGCGTGGAACATGGTGAGGTGAGCCGGGACCACATTCCGCTCCGCGGGATAGTGAGCCCTTCGCAGCCGATCGAGCCAGGCCCGGTCCTCCCCGCCGATTTCGGCGGTAACGATCAACGCCCCGGCCATTGATCTCTGGGCAAGGTTTCGAGCTGACGAAACGCTTCCGGCCCGAGGCTGGTCGTCATCTTTTCATCTTCGATTTTCACTGTGCTCCAAGGTAGCCGGCGGAGGGTTTCTCCAACACCGGCGAGCCCGCCCTCCGACACGACGACGTAGCTGATCCCGCCGGTCGAGCATCCGGCCATGGCGTCGATGCAGCGGCCAAGCTCGCTGCCGTTTCCCACAAGCGGTGCCCGCTGAAGCAGCGACACTGGAAACAAAGTTTCGCCAGGCGTGCGCTCGCTTGCCTCGGAAGCTGCGCGTGCCCCCTCCTCCACCTTCGTTTGACGCCCGAGCCAGCGCCAGACGCCGAAGATATCGAGCACGAAGAGTACGACGTTGGTCCACAGCAGCGCGGGTTGATGCGTCGATGCCCCAACAAAGATCCAGCAAAGCGCGCCGAACGTGAAGACGACGAAGCCGAGCCCGGTGATGCGTGAGCCGAGATTTGCAGCGGTCAGCGACGCGGCAATCACCGTCGCGGCTGTTGCGATCCAGGAGATGATTTCAGCCATGCCTGCGCAATGCGCGGCGAGGCCGCCGGTTCAAATCTCGACCTGGCTTCCGAGCTCGACGACACGGTTGGTCGGCAGCTTGAAGAATTCCATCGCGCTCTCCGCGTTCCGCAGCATCCAGGCGAACAGCTTCTCGCGCCAGATCGCCATTCCGGGCCGCGCTGAGGGAAGCAAGGTCTGACGCGCCAGGAAGAAGCTGGTGTCCATCATCTTGCACGTCGGTCCAACAGATTTGAGCTGAGCGAGAGCAGCAGGAACGTTGATCTCTTCCATAAAGCCGTAGCGCAGCAGCACCCGGTAAAATCCTGCGCCGTAATCCTTTTCTTCGAGGCGCTTCTCTTCCGAAACATAAGGCACGTCCTCAATCCGCACGGTGAGCAGGATCACGCGCTCATGAAGGACCTTGTTGTGCTTGAGGTTGTGGAGAAGTGCATGAGGCACACCGCTCGCCGAGCTCGTCATGAAGACCGCAGTGCCAGGAACGCGCGCGGCGCTCGGAGCCGCTGACTTGATGAAAATTTCCATCGGCAGGCTTGCTTCGTTCATCCGGCTGATCATCAGCTGGCGCCCCTTCGCCCAGGTGGTCAGAAGGGTGAAAGCGAGTGCGCCGACCAGCAGCGGGAACCAGCCGCCAGCAGGGATTTTGAGCAGGTTCGCCGACAGATAAGAGAAATCCACCAGGAAGAAGAGCAGCAATAGCCCCGCAACGGCGAAACGGTTCCAGTTCCACATCTGGCGCAGAACGACCGAGATCAGCACGCTGTCGATCAGCATCGCGCCCACGACGGCGATTCCATAAGCGCCTGTCAGGTTGGACGAGCTGCGGAAGGTCACCACCAACAGCAGGACCATGATCATCAGCGCCCAATTGACGATCGGGATGTAGATTTGGCCGGCGGCACTTTCGCTGGTGTGGGCAATTCGCAGCCGCGGAACGAAGCCAAGCTGGATCGCCTGCTGGGTGACCGAAAAGGCGCCCGAAATGACCGCCTGGCTGGCGATAATCGATGCCGCAGTCGCAATGAGCACGAGCGGTAGCCGAAGCGAATCCGGCGCGAGATAGAAGAATGGGTCCTTGATCTTGGCGGCAGCGGTTGCCGCATCGGCCGAGAGTATCATCGCACCCTGCCCAAGATAGTTCAGCAGCAACGCCGGCAACACGAAGTAAATCCAGGAGACCCGGATCGGCTTGCGGCCGAAGTGCCCCATGTCGGCATACAGGGCCTCGGCGCCCGTCACCGCCAGAACCACCGATCCGAGTGCCACGAACGCGCGAGTGAAATCCGTAGTGAAGAAGTAAACCGCATTCAGCGGATTTAGCATCGCGAGGATCACGTCCGGGCGATCCATGATGTGCATGCCGCCGAGGACAGCGAGTGTGATGAAATAGAGAATCATCACTGGACCGAACATCAGTCCCACGCGTGCCGTACCGCGCGCCTGAATCGCGAACAGGCCGACGAGAATGCCGATCGCGATCGGAATGACGAACTCGCCGAACGCCGAGCTTACGGTTGTCAGTCCTTCGACGGCCGAAAGCACCGTCACCGCCGGAGTAATCATCGAATCGCCGTAGAACAGAGCCGTCGCGAAAACGCCGAGCATCACCACCCCGCTCGTCCATTTCTTCTTGCCGCCCAGCGTCCGGTTGATGAGCGCGAGAAGCGCAAGGCTTCCGCCCTCCCCCTTATTATCGGCGCGCATGATGATGGTGACGTATTTCAACGTCACGATGATCATCATCGACCAGAAGATGAGGCTGAGCACGCCGAAGATGTGCACTTGATCGACACGAAGGACGTGGTGGCCCGCGAACGTCTCTCGGAATGCGTAGATCGGTGACGTACCGATATCCCCGTAGACGATCCCGATCGCGCCGATGACGAGTTTGTACAGTGGTCCATGGGCATGGCCCTGGACTGTGTCTTGTGGGGCTTCGGTGACTGCACCCCCGGTCGCGGTGATGTTCATGTGTTGAGATTCAAACCCGACAGACCGCGAACTCGCATCCCCTGTGCCGCTCGGGAAAAACTCGGATGCGGCGGCGTCCCGATAGCACTGCCGTTTCGCCCCCGCAATCGGAGGGGACATGGGCGAAAAGCCCGTCTATAGGCCCGCGCAATCATTACGAGCGGAGCAAACGAACAAATGCGCATCGGGGTGCCAAAGGAGATTAAGGTCCACGAATATCGGGTCGGACTGACCCCCGCCTCGGTCGCGGAGCTGGTCGCCCATGGTCACGAACTGTTCGTCGAGACCAAGGCCGGAAACGGAATCGACTGCCCCGACTCGGCCTACGAGAATGCCGGAGCAAAGATCCTGCCAGACGCGAAGTCGGTCTTCGACTCGGTCGACATGATCGTGAAGGTGAAAGAGCCGCAGCCGCAGGAGATCGAGCTGCTGAAGCCGAACCAGATCCTTTTCACCTACCTCCACCTCGCTGCGGACAAGCCGCAGGCTGAGGGCCTCATGAAGTCCGGCGCGACATGCATCGCATATGAAACGGTGACGGGCCGCAGCGGACTACCGCTCCTGAAGCCGATGAGCGAGGTCGCCGGTCGAATGTCCGTGCAGGTCGGCGCCCACTATCTGGAAAAAGAACAAGGCGGCCGCGGCGTGCTGCTCGGCGGGGTCCCCGGCGTCGCTCCAGCGAAGGTCGCTATCCTGGGCGGTGGCGTGTCAGGGGTGAATGCCGCGCAGATGGCGACCGGAATGCGTGCTGACGTCACCATTTATGACATCAACAACGACCGGCTGGCCGAGCTCGACATGTTCTTCTCGAGCCAAATCAAGACGGCCTACGCCTCGCGGGCAGCGATCGCGAACGCGGTCAAGGAAGCCGAACTGGTGATCGGCGCGGTGCTCGTCCCGGGTGCCGCGGCGCCAAAGCTCGTCACCCGCGAGATGTTGAAGACCATGAAGCGCGGATCGGTCCTGGTAGACATCGCGATCGACCAGGGCGGTTGCTTCGAAACGTCACACCCGACTACGCACGCCGACCCGGTTTATGAGGTGGACGGCATTATCCATTATTGCGTCGCGAACATGCCCGGCGCAGTTGCCCGGACGAGCGCATTTGCGCTCAACAATGCGACCCTCCCTTTTGCGTTGAAGATCGCGAACCTCGGCGCTGAGGAAGCGATGCGCCAGGATCCGGATCTCGCGAATGGCCTCAACGTGTCGGGCGGGAAGATCCGGCATCAGGCGGTGGCCGAGGCGCTCGACCTGCAATACGAGCCCGCTTAGGGCTTCGTGGTCGGGGGCGCGCTCAAGGTAGCGACCCCCTGCTCGACCAGCGGCTTCCAGCTCGCGTCTGGGGGAGCTTTGGCAAGGATACGCTTCCAGATGTCTACAGCGGCTTGCCGATCGCCTGATCGTGCAAGCGCTAGGCCGTAGAAGAAGGGAGCGGCCGGATGGCCAGGCGCAGCGGCGGCGGCGCGCTGGTAAGCCAGCTCGGCCGGAGGTGTGAGCCCGCGCGCATGATCAACCAGCGCATTCCCAAGCGCGATCCAAAGCTGCGGATCACCGGGATAGCGCGTGACGGCGTTCTGAAGAATGCCGATCGCGTCTTCGCTCTTGCCGTCGCGTGCCAGTGCTTCGGACATTCGAAGCCAGGGTTCGGCGGGCGTGAAGTTACCGAAAAAGGCGTGACGCGCATCGGTCAGTGGGAAAACGTCGCGAGCTTCATCGCCAGCTGCGGGTGATCCCGGCAAGCCGGGGCGGCCCTGCAGCGCGTAACCCGAGGCGCCCAGCAGCAGAGCTGCAGCGCTGGCAGTCAACAGTCCACCGCGCACCTGCAACCTCCAGAGAATGATCAGGCTCACTGCGATAAGCGCCAGGAGAATTAGCCAGCCCATCAGCTCTCGCTTTTCAATCGTACGCGTCGCCGGATCAGCCAAACGCCTATGAGGAGCAACGTCAGGGGCGCGAGCCACAGCGGCCACGCGGCCGGTTCAGCTGTCGGTTTGTAACTGATCCAGGTGCCGTAGCGTTGAACGAGCCAGTCTAGGATCGCGCTTGGCTTCTCGCCTGCGGCAATGCGGCGGCGCACCAGATCGCGCATGTCGCCCGCGAGTTCGGCATCTGAGTCGGCGATCGACTGTCCCTGGCAAACGAGGCAGCGCACTTCCGCCATCAATGCCTGGGCTTCGGCTTCCTGTTTCGGATCGGGAAGCTGGCGATCGGACCAATAAGCGGGCGGCAAGTTGCTATCGGCGAGAGCCGGCTGGGCAACGAGCAGGGCGACGAGCAAAGCCAGCCGCTTCATCGCACCTCCTCCAGTTCTCGAAGAACGCCCGGGATATTCGAACTGCTGAGCGGCCCGATATACTGCCGGCGGATGACGCCATGACCGTCGACGACAAATGTCTCGGGAACGCCCGATGACCCTAAGGCGATCTGGACGCTGCTTTGAGGATCCGAGCCCAGCCGCTCGTACGGGTCGCCGTATCTACCGAGGAAGGCGGTTACCGCCGCAGGTGTATCCCTGACTGCGATCGCGTCGATCTTTACCCCTCGACGTCGAAGCTCGCCCAGAACGGGCGCTTCGCCGACGCACGGCACGCACCAGCTTGCGAAGATGTTGAGCAAATGAGGCTCGCCCGTCGCGAGATCTGCCGTCCTCAGGCCCGGTTTGCCCGGTGCGATGGGCTCCAGGGCAAATTGAGGTGCCGAATAATTGACCAGCTTCGAGGGCACTTCGGGGGTCGGAGGCTTGACCAGCCGCCAAGCCAAACCACCCACGATCCAGATGAGCAGGATGATCGGGATCAGGCGCAGTCCGCGGCTCACGCGTAGCGCTCCTTGCGCCATTCGGCCGCGGATTTCTCGCGGCGTCGAAATCGCCACAGCCTGCCGAGCAGGGCCAGTGCTCCTCCGATTGCGATCAGTGCTCCGCCTGCCCAAATCAATGTCACGAAGGGCTTCCACCAGAGGCGCAATTGCCACGCGCCGGACGAGTCAGGCTTGCCGATAACGGTATAGAGCTGACCGTCCCAGAACGTCTGGATCGCCGTTTCATTCGTCTCGGTCGGCGGGTCCGAAAAGTAGCGCGTCTGGGGCTTCAGCGTAATCACGCCGTCCCCCCGGGTCGCTCGAAGCTCCGCCTCCAGCGCCGTGAAATTCTTTCCGCCGGTGGGGGTCACGCTATTGAGCAATATTTGCCAGGGACCGACGCTCAGCAGTTCCCCAGGTTTGGCGACGACGAGCCGTTCTTCGGTAAATGCGGCGTTCGCGGCCATGCCGGCCAGCGCCACGGCGATTCCAAAATGAGCGACAACCATGCCCCAGGTGGCAAGCGGTGCCCGAAAGGGATTTCGCCCGACTAAAGGCAAGGTACTGGCGACCGCCAGATAGGCCGCGGCAACGAAGCCAAGGCGCGGGAGGATGTGGATTCCCGGCGCGAGAATGATCGTCACCGCCAGAGCTGTCGCTCCGAGCAGTGCCGCGACAACGAGCTGCTTTAATACCGGACGGCGCTCACGCCGCCAGCTGAGCAGTGGGCCAACACCAACCAGGACGGCGAGAAGTAGCGCCAGTGGTCCAGCTACCGCATTGAAGTAGGGTGCTCCGACGGAGAGCTTCTCGCCGCTCAAGGCCTCGACGAACAGCGGATAGAGCGTACCAAGGAAAACGATCCCGAGAATGACGCTCAGCAACAGATTGTTGACGACCAATCCGCTCTCGCGGCTGATCAGCTCGAAGGGCGCGCCTTCCTTCAGGGTGGCCCCCCTGAACGCGAACAGGATGAAGGCGGCACCCACGTAGATGGCGAGCAATGCCAGCAGGAAGGTGCCGCGCTCGGGGTCAATCGCAAAGGCATGGACGGAGGTCAGCACGCCTGAGCGAACCAGGAACGTACCGACCATCGACATTGAAAAAGCGATGACCGCTAGCATCATCGTCCACGCCTTGAGTGCATCGCGGGCGGCGAGCACGTTGATCGAATGGAGCAAGGCGGTGGCCGCCAGCCACGGCATCAGCGATGCGTTTTCGACCGGATCCCAGAACCAGTAGCCGCCCCAGCCAAGCTCATAATATGCCCAGTAGCTGCCCGCCGTGATGCCGAGCGTCAGCAGGATCCATGCTCCGAGCACCCAGGGGCGCATTGCCCGCGCGAGGCGACTGTTGACCTCACCGGTGAGCAGCGCGCCGACTGCAAGGCTGAACCCAACCGAGAGCCCGACATAGCCGAGGTACAGCGTTGGCGGATGGAACGCGAGGCCAGGGTCCTGCAGCAACGGATTGAGCCCCTGCCCGTCCGGCGGCGCGGGAAACAGCCGGGCGAACGGGTTGGAGGCGATCAGCAGGAAAGCGTAGAAACCGAGCGCCAGCACCGCCTGGCTGCCGAGCGCCGCGATCAGCGTTCGCTCGGTCGTGCGGCGCGAGAATAAGGCAAGGAATGCACCGGCGACGGCTAGGATCGTCACCCACATCAGCATCGAGCCTTCGTGGTTCCCCCACGCACCCGCCACCTTGTAGATGAATGGCTTGGCGCTGTTGCTGTTGGCGAATACCAGTGCGACCGACATATCGCTGGTCGCGAAGACCAGCAGCAGCATGGCGAAGGCAAGCAATGTCAGGCCGCCCTGCACCACGCTGACGGCGCGCATCGCGCGTGTGACGTCAACCTCGCTGCGAAGGGCGAGGACGGTTAGAAGGACTTGATATGCCGCCAACGCGGCTGCGAGCCACAGCGCCGCAAGGCCCGCTTCGGCGATCACTTGACCAGCGTCTTTCCTGCTCGGTGCTCCGCGGCAAGGTTCCCGAGCTGCGGCGGCATGTAGCGTTCGTCGTGCTTCGCGAGAATCGTGTCGGCGATGAACGTTCCGCCCTGCATTCGGCCTTCGGCAACTGCGCCGCTGTTCTCGCGGAAGAGGTCCGGGACGATGCCGCGGTAGATGACCGGCGTCTCGGCCTTGCCGTCGGTCAGGATGAAGCTGATCGAGACTCCGTCGGCAGCGCGCCGGATCGAGCCGACCTTCACCATTCCTCCAAGCCGCGCCGATTGACCGTCAGCAGCTTTGCCAGCCGCGATGTCCACCGGCGTGTAGAAAAACGAAGCCTGGTTCTTGAGGCCGATCATGGTCAGGAGCACGGCAGCCAACGCCGCCAACAATGCTGCGCTGACCAGCACCAGGCGCTGGTTCTTGGGTTTCATTTCCGCTTGAGGTCGTCGGCCGCCGCTTCGGCGCGGCGCATCGAAACAAACGCCCAAGCCAGCAGTCCCGCGGGGAGGCAGACGGCCACCCAATAAGCAGAGATGACAAACGGCCACGGGTTCATCCTCTGCCCATCCTTCGCATCCGGGCCTCGACCTTGGCCTCGGAAAGCTCGGCCCGCATTCGCATCAGCACTGCCGCACCAAATAGGCAGCTGAACCCGATCATCGTCAGCGGCAACGGCCACAATATCGAATTATCGATCGTCGAGCCGGTGAGCCCAATGCTCTCGCCCTGATGGAGCGTCCGCCACCACAGGACCGAATAGTGAATGATTGGCAGGTTGATCGCACCAACGAGACCATAGAGAGCTGCGATTCGCCCTTCCCCGCCCCGCTCCCTTTCCGCGGAGGCCAGCGCAATATATCCGAGATAAAGGAAGAACAGGATGAGCATCGAAGTCAGACGCCCGTCCCATTCCCACCAAGTACCCCACGTCGGACGGCCCCAGATCGAGCCGGTGATGAGACAAACCGCGGCGAAAGTCGCGCCAGCCGGCGCAACTGCCCGACCGGCGACTGCCGCCAGAGGATGTCGCCACACGAGCTGACTGACCGAGGCAGCGGCAATGCCCGCCCAGCCCATCATTCCGAGCCAGGCCGACGGCACGTGAATATAAATAATTCGGACAGTTTCGCCTTGCAGATAGTCTGGCGGGGTCAGCGCTAGGCCCGCGGCCATCCCACCGATCGTCATTACAACTCCGACGATCAGCAGCCAGATTGTCAGTGGCCGCGCGAGGCGCAGAAATCGAGTGGGGTTAGCGAGCGCGTGCATCACCTCGCGCTTATGCCCTGCCGATCAGCCTCTGCGCCATAGCGTCGGCAACCGACGCTGGGTCACGGCCGGTCTCGGCGCCTTCGGACCAGATCTGCTGAAGCCGAACCGGGATTCCTTCGATGCGCCGGCGGACGAGACTGGCGTCGCCATCGCCAAGATATTCCGTGCAAACGTTGATGATCCCGCCGGCGTTGATCACGTAATCGGGCGCGTAGAGAATATTCCGGGCATGGAGTCGTTCGCCGTCTTCCGGAGTAGCCAGCTGATTATTGGCCCCACCTGCAACGACCGGTACCTTCAATTTGGGGATCGAGTTCGCATCCAGCACGGCCCCGAGGGCGCAAGGGCTCAGCACGTCCGCCTCGAGCTCGAGAATTTCATCGGCCGACACAACCTTCCCGCCAGAGCGATCGGCAAGCTTCTGCGCCTTTGCCTGATCGACATCGGCAATCGTCAGCCTCGCCCCTTCGGCGCAAGCATGAAGTGCGACTCCGGTGGCGACGCTACCGGCACCCTGCAGCGCGATGTGCAGCCCGTTCAGACTTTCCTTTCCAAGCGCCCATTTCACTGCCGCCTTGATGCCCAGGAAAACACCCAGCGATGTGTGCGGACCGGGGTCACCACCGACATCGCCGCCACTATTCGGAAGGCCAGCAACGTATTTCGTCGACCGGGCGATCTCGATCATGTCTGCCACGTTGATGCCGACGTCTTCGGCGGTCACATAGCGTCCGCCGAGCTTCTCGACGGCGCGGCCGAATGCATGAAGCATCTCGGGAGTCTTGGTTCGATCTTCGTCCGCCAGGATCACCGACTTGCCTCCGCCGAGCGGAAGGCCGGCCATGGCGTTCTTGTAGCTCATGCCCCGCGACAGGCGCAGGGCGTCGGTCAGCGCTTCGTCGCCTTGCGCATAATGCCAGAATCGCGCGCCGCCGCCGGCAGGGCCAAGGTGTGTGGAATGAATTGCGATAATCGCCCTCAATCCAGACTTCTCATCTGCGAAGAAATGCACGTCCTCGTGCGCGTCGAAATCGGGCAAGCCCCAAGGCGTCGTCATTGTCGCTCTGATTTCCGGTTCAAAAAGAAGAAGATGGGGCGATCGAGGGGACTTGAACCCCCGACCCTCGGTACCACAAACCGATGCTCTAACCAGCTGAGCTACGATCGCCACGGCTTGACCGAGAGATGGTCCGTCGGCCGCCGGCGCCACTTAGGGGCCATGGTCCGTTAAGGCAAGAATGAGAGGCCGCGAAGCAACGAGGTCACAAGCGGGATAACCTATGATACAAACGCTACTTGCCACCTCTGTTACGCAGGCGCATCGTTTTCTGCCGGGGAGAGGCTGAATGACGAGTCGGCGGGCCAGATCGGCCAATGAATCCGCGTCCTTGCGGGAGACCCTCATTGCGGCCGGACTCGATCCACAGCTCGCCGACCTGCTCGACCGAATGCCGCATCGCACTCTCGACATTGACGCGCGCCGGCCCTTCCGGGAGCCCGGAGCGCCACGCGATGAGGTCATATTCGTTCGGTCGGGGATATTGTCGAAGTTCAAAACCGACACGTCGGGCCGACGCCAGATCGTCGCTCTCCGGTTTCCTGGAGAAGGCATCCTCCCGCGCCGGGGAATCGCGCAGTTCGGGATTCAGGCGATTGTCCGAAGCGAAGTCATGGTGGGGAAAGCCCAGGACTTTGAGCCGCTGCTGGATGCCAACCCCGAACTCAGGCGCTTCTTTTGGCGCCTGCTTCAACGCAACGAAGCCATTGGATACGAATGGCTCGTCAACTGCGGAAGGCGAGATTCGACAGCTCGCGTTGCTCACTTGCTTTGTGAGACGGCGGCCCGAATGCATGGCGGTGACGAGCATTTGGTCAATCCGTTCACGCAACAGCAGATCGCGGACATCACTGGTCAGACGTCAGTCAACGTCAACCGCGTTCTGGCGGACATGGAGCGCCAGGGCCTTATTCGTCGCAAGGGGCGAGATATCGAATTCAACGACTGGAATGAGATGCGCCGCGTGGCGAGCTTCCAGCCAGCTTACCTGGAAGCCTAGGGGCGAGCGCCTCAGGATGGTGGGCGCGGCAGGGTTTGAACCTGCGACCCCACCCGTGTGAAGGGTGTGCTCTACCACTGAGCTACGCGCCCGCTCTCTCAGGGAAGGTCCCGGCGGAAGTCGGCGGATATAGTACGGCGCTCGCGCCTGTCTAGTTACTGGACCGCGTCCTTGAGGACCTTGCCGGGCCTGAACTTGGGCTGCGAACTCGCGTCGATCTGCATCGGTTCACCCGTACGCGGATTGCGGCCAGTCGACGCCTTACGCCGAGTCACCGAAAAATTACCAAAGCCAACGAGACGGACCTCATCACCACGCTTCAACGCCGAGGTGATGACCTCCAGCATCGTTTCGACTGCCCGCATGGCATCGTTGCGGCTCAATCCCGAGCGATCTGCCACGTGACCGATCAGTTCCTGCTTGTTCATACCCCAAGCTCTCCCTCACCGGCCGCAAGACTCGCGTGCACGGAACATCATCCCTTAAGGCAAGAGTCCGCGCGGCTGTCCAGAGACTCTAATGACGCACTGCAGCGCCAGTCTCACTCTGGGGCGAATGGACCGGCGGTTCGGCGGCATGTTCGTCGAGCTCGGTCCATTCGATCGCCTGCAGCGGTTCGACCAACGCCCGCGCAAGCACTTCGTCAACGTGAGAAACGGGAACGATCTCAAGACCTTCCTTCACCGTCGCGGGGAGTTCGACCAGGTCCTTCTCATTCTCCGCCGGGATCAACACGGTCCGGATGCCGCCACGGAGGGCCGCAAGGAGCTTCTCCTTAAGACCGCCGATGGGCAAAACCCGGCCTCGGAGCGTGACTTCACCAGTCATCGCGATGTCACGGCGAACGGCAATGCCGGTAAGCGTCGAGATCATTGCAGTCACCATCCCGACGCCCGCCGACGGGCCGTCCTTTGGAACCGCTCCCTCGGGCAAATGGACGTGAATGTCCTTGCGGGCGAAGATCGACGGCTTGACCCCGAAGGCCGGCGCGCGCGCCTTGACGAAGCTCATCGCCGCCTGGATCGATTCCTGCATCACCTCGCCGAGCTTACCTGTCGTCCTGATCTGTCCCTTGCCTGGGACGGTAACCGCTTCGATCGTCAGCAGTTCGCCGCCGACCTCCGTCCATGCAAGGCCGGTGACGGCACCGATTTGATCCTCCTCCTCGCCCATCCCGTAACGGAATTTGCGAACGCCAAGATAATCGCCGACGTTCTCAGGCGTGAGCAGGATTTTCTCGGCCTTGGCTTCGAGAATTTGACGAAGCGATTTCCGCGCAACCTTGGCGAGCTCGCGCTCGAGCGTCCGCACGCCCGCTTCCCGAGTGTAATGGCGGATGATGGCTCGCAGAGCGTCGTCTGTGTACGTCAGCTCTTCCGGTTTCAGACCGTGAGCATCCATCTGCTTCGGGATCAGGTGGCGCTTGGCAATCTCGACCTTTTCGTCCTCGGTATAGCCTTCGAGCCGAATGATCTCCATGCGATCCAGCAGCGGCTGCGGCATGTCGAGCGAGTTCGCGGTAGTAACGAACATCACGTCGCTGAGGTCGTAATCGAGCTCCAGATAATGATCCTGGAACTTGTTGTTCTGCTCTGGGTCGAGCACCTCAAGTAGCGCCGACGACGGGTCGCCGCGGAAATCCTGGCCGAGCTTGTCGATCTCGTCGAGCAGGAACAGCGGGTTCGACGTCCCGGCCTTCTTGATGTTGGAGATGATCTTGCCCGGCAGCGAACCGATGTAGGTACGACGGTGGCCACGGATCTCGGCTTCATCACGAACGCCGCCCAAGGACTGCCGGACGAACTCGCGGCCCGTAGCCCGCGCGATCGAGCGGCCGAGCGAGGTCTTGCCGACGCCAGGTGGTCCGACAAGGCAAAGGATCGGGCCCTTCAGCTTGTTCGTTCGCGCCTGCACCGCGAGATATTCGACGATCCGGTCCTTAACCTTCTCGAGCCCATAGTGATCTTCGTCGAGCACTTGCTGGGCCTCGGCGATGTCTTTCTTGAGCTTCGACTTCTTGCCCCACGGCAGGGCGAGCAGCACGTCGAGATAATTGCGGGCAACGGTCGCCTCGGCGGACATCGGAGCCATTGCGCGAAGCTTCTTTAGCTCAGCATTGGCGCGGACCTTCGCTTCCTTGGACAGGCGCGTCTTGCGGATCTTTTCGGCGAGCTCGGCGAGCTCGTCTCCGCCCTCCTCGCCCTCGTTGCCCAGCTCGCGCTGGATCGCCTTCAGCTGCTCGTTGAGATAATATTCGCGCTGCGTCTTCTCCATCTGGCGCTTCACGCGGCTGCGGATCTTCTTTTCGACCTGCAGCACGCCAAGCTCGCCTTCCATGAAGGCGAACACCATCTCCAGGCGGCGCGCGGGATTGAGCTCACCAAGCAGAGCCTGCTTGTCGGCTACCTTGATCGACAGGTTGGACGCAACCGCATCGGCAAGAGTCGAGGAATCCTCAATCTCGCTAAGCTGAATCCCGGTCTCCGGAGGCAGACGCTTGTTGAGCTTGGCGTAATTCTCGAACTGGTCGACGACTGATCGCATCAAGGCCTGCGCCTCGGGTCCGCCAGCACTCTCTTCTTCGACCTCTTCGATCTCCGCGGCGGTATATCCCTCCTTCGCTTCGAGATTGACCAGGCGAGCGCGCTTCACGCCTTCGACGAGCACCCGAACCGTGCCGTCTGGCAGCTTCAGCAACTGCATTGCCGTGGCGATGACGCCAAGATCATAGAGCCCGTCGCGATCCGGATCGTCTTCGCCCGGATCGAGCTGAGCGACCAGGAACAACTCCTTGTCCGCTGCCATCGCTGCTTCAAGCGCCGCCACGGATTTCTCGCGTCCGACGAACAAGGGAACGATCCGGTGCGGGAAAACGACGATGTCGCGAAGCGGCAGAATGGGAAGAGAGCGAGTCATGGCGCAGTATATGGGCGGCCCGCCTTAACGGCGCAACAAAGCCCGGAACATTCGGCGCACGCAGCGCGCTCTAGGCCGCAAGGAGCGCGCATGGCCGAAGACCGCGAGAAGATCAGCACCGGGCCGAACGAAGAACCAATCAACGAGACCATCGCCGGAACAGGCCCGGGAATCCCCGATGACGCGCTTGTACCAGGCGAGGAAATGTTGACTGCGCCCTCCGACGAGGAAGTCGAGCGCATTGCCCGAAAACTCCGATCACCCACTGCGGAGGAGGACACGTTACCGCTCGAAGGTGAGTAATTCGGGACCAATCCTCACAGATGATTCTGTAAACGTTCAGTTTCGGCCGGTATTTATTGTCGAGTGACGAAACGCCTCCTTCTTGCGCTCAGCGCCCTGACCTTGCCGACGGCTGCGCTTGCGCAGGTGCCTCCGGCAGGTCCCGCACCTGCTTCCGTTCACTCATCTCCGCCAGCGGTGGCGGAGCCGTGGATGGCGCGCCCCGTGCCCCAGCAGCAGCAATCGTGGCAGTCGCCAGCGGCCGAAGGGAAGCGCGCGCCCGCGCTTGAGCCGATCGATCTCCCCCCTGCAATCGAACAGGGCGTGGACATGATCTACATCGACGAGGACCTCGTGCCCCGTGCGGTCCACAATGACAGCTCGACGGGCATGTCGTTTGCCGCCTGGAGCGGAGCACCGGTCGACCTTTTCACGTCCGTGAACCCCATTTACACCCAGCTTCGCCGTGGACTGGTCAAGTACCAGCAGCGGTGGGGAAGCCTACCCGAAATCCCGATTGCACAGGGGCCAGCGTTAAAGACTGGAATGACTGGCGACCGGGTCGCGGCCCTGCGCGAACGGCTTGGCCTGCCAAGCGGGACCAAGTTCGACGTTCCGTTGGCCGCCGAGGTCAAGGAATTTCAGAGCGTTCACGGCATCAAGGCAGATGGCATCGCCGGCGCGGGAACGATCGAGGCGCTGAACCGGGGCGCCCGCTATTACGAACAGCTCATCATGATCAACATGGAGCGTGCGCGGCGCCTTCCCGCTCCCGAGGAGCAGCACAAATATTTGATCGTCGACGCGGGCGACGCTCGACTGTCGATGTGGCAAGATGGGCGGAAGGTCGACGAGATGAAGATCGTCGTCGGCAAAGCTGAAACGGCCACGCCGATGATGGCGGCCTACATCCGCTATGCCAGCGTAAATCCCTATTGGAACGTTCCGCCAGAGCTGGTGCAGAGCCTGGTGGCGCCCCGCGTGGTCGCCCAGGGCGTAAAGTACCTGACCGATCGAGAATACCAGGTGCTCACCGACTATAGCGATGATGCCCAGACCATCGATCCGAATTCAGTCGACTGGCAGGCGGTCGCGGATGGGCGGCAGCAGGTCCGGCTCCGCCGTCTGCCGAGCCCAGCGAATTCCATGGGCATGATGAAATTCATGCTTCCCAACTACTTCGGCATCTATCTTCACGATTCGCCGGAGAAGGAACATTTCACGAAGAATGAGCTGTGGATCAGCAACGGCTGCGTGCGCTTGGAAGACTACAAGCGGGTCGCGAAATTCCTCTTTGACGGCACGATACCAACGGGGAAGAACCCCAAGGTGGAATATGAGGTCGACCTGCCGCAGCCCGTCCCGGTTTACATGACGTATCTGACCGCTCAGCCCACAGCCGACGGCGTTCACTTCATGCCGGATCCCTACGGTCGGGATGCGCATCTCATGGAGCGCTACGGAAGCCAGTTGATGGCCGCGGTGCAGGGCCTCTAGTTCCGTCACTGTGTTTACGGAATAATACACCTGTGGTAATTCGATGGGCGTGCTCTACGCGGTTCCCATCGGCGCGCCACAGCTCTGGCTGTTCGATGCATTAGCGCTCTGTTTCTTCGTGCTAGTCGTCCGCGCAGCACTCCGTCGACCGAAGGAAGCAGGCGCAAATCGCGATTCAAGCGCTCGCGCTGGCATCGTCGTTCAAACAGCGGGCATTTTCCTGGTCGGGATCGGCCCCGTGCATCCCTTATTGCCCTGGGCGGGCATCTCAGCGCTGGCAGGACTTGCAGGCGTCCTGCTGCTGAATGGCGGTGCGGTAGCGCTCTTCGCGTCCAGCTCCACAACGTTGGGCAGGAATTGGAGCATCGAGGCCAGGACACTCGAGGACCATGAGCTTGTCCGTACCGGTCCCTATGCCCGCGTCCGACACCCGATCTATCTCGCGATGTTGCTATTCCTCCTCGGCCTGGCGGTCGCGTTAGGACACTGGATCCAGCTCGTGATTGCGGTGCCCACTTTCCTGATCGGTACGAAGATGCGGACCGACGCCGAGGAGCGACTGCTGGAGCAAAGCTTTGGCGAACAGTTCCGGAATTACCGGGCTTCGACGCCGGCCATTTTTCCGAAGATCGCCTAAGCGGCGCTAAGCCGCGTCGTCGGCCTTGTCCTTGGTGGCGTAGACCCGCACCGGGTCCTTGCGGCCTTCGACAACGTCGCCATCGACATGAACCTCGTCCACCCCGTCCATCGACGGCAGGTCGAACATTGTGTCGAGCAGGATGCCTTCAAGGATCGAGCGCAAGCCACGCGCGCCGGTCTTACGCTCAATCGCCTTCTTGGCGACTGAATGAAGAGCGTCGTCCGTAAACTCGAGCTGCACGTCCTCCATGTCGAACAGCTTGGCATACTGTTTGACGAGGGCGTTCTTGGGCTCGACCAGGATCTTGACCAGCGCGACCTCATCCAGGTCCTCGAGCGTCGCAATTACCGGAAGACGGCCGACGAATTCCGGGATGAGGCCGAAGCGAAGCAGGTCTTCCGGCTCGCAATGTTTCAGGATCTCACCCGTCTTCCGCTCATCAGGCGCCGCGACGTGGGCGCCAAAGCCCATCGACTTGCCCTGCATCCGGTCGGAAATGATCTTCTCCAGGCCCGCGAACGCGCCGCCGCAGATGAACAGGATGTTGGTGGTGTCAACCTGCAGGAATTCCTGCTGCGGGTGCTTGCGTCCACCTTGCGGCGGAACGGAGGCGGTCGTGCCCTCCATTAGCTTGAGGAGTGCCTGCTGCACGCCTTCACCGGACACATCGCGGGTAATCGAGGGGTTGTCCGACTTGCGGCTGATCTTGTCGATTTCGTCGATGTAGACGATGCCGCGCTGCGCCTTCTCGACATTATAGTCGGAAGCCTGAAGCAGCTTCAAAATGATGTTCTCGACGTCTTCGCCGACATAGCCCGCTTCGGTGAGCGTCGTTGCGTCAGCCATCGTGAAGGGCACGTCGAGGATTCGCGCGAGGGTCTGAGCGAGCAGCGTCTTGCCGCAACCGGTTGGACCGACCAGCAGGATGTTCGACTTGGCGAGCTCGACTTCGTTGCCGGCCTTCGAACCGTGCGATAACCGCTTGTAGTGGTTGTGGACCGCAACCGAGAGAACGCGCTTCGCCCTCTCCTGCCCGATCACATAATCGTCCAGGACCTTACAGATCTCCGACGGAGTCGGAACGCCGTCGCGCGTCTTCACCAGCGCGGACTTCGATTCCTCCCGGATGATGTCGTTGCACAGCTCGACGCATTCATCGCAGATGAACACGGTGGGCCCGGCGATCAGCTTCCTGACCTCGTGCTGCGACTTGCCGCAGAACGAGCAGTAAAGGGTGCTTTTGCTGTCGCCGCCTGAAAGCTTGGTCATTCCCGTCCTATGTCCCGGCCGACTGCGGCCGTTTGTTTAAGGGGCATGCTACCCCAGTTTATGACACAATCAACTACGCGAGTAGGTTAACGGATCCCGCATCCCGATTGGTCCTTTAGATTCAAGAATATGGATTGGGTCCGGGAGCCTCGCAAGTGGGCTTGGCGACCTCGGTAACCTTAACATGTCCCGCCGCAGGCCGCGGAACCCTCTTTTGCCGCAAAGCGTTACGTTGTCGGTGCGTATCTTCCCAGTGGGGGCTTTCTTCAGCAGCCAACACGTGGAGACGCTTTCATGAACCGTTCGACGACATCGCTCCTTGCGAGCGCAATCCTCTTCGTGCCTACCTCAGCCTTCGCCGCGCCGGCGACGAACGGGGGCCCACCCGCTCCCCTCAGTCTTTCTCCGCAGCACCAGACCGGCCAGCCCGATCAATCCTGCGAGGATCTTGGCAATCAGCCTGGCCAATCGATGAACGCGAGCGGATCTGCTTACAATCCCGATGGGACTTCAGGGACGGTTTATGCCGGCAATCGAGATCCCATCAATGACAAGAACACGGCGTCTGTTTCCCAGTATGACGTCGCCTGTCTCGTGAATCAAAGCGGCGGCCAGTAGGGCTCAGCCGGGCCGGCCACGCACCAGGTCGAAGGCAGTTCTCATGGCTTCCTGGAAGTCTGAACGCGCATAGATATCGTTGTGGCCGGCCCGTGGAATAGTTCGGTCGAAGACAAGATCGGGCACCACTTTCCGTAGAGCATTCGTCCGATCCGTCGGCACGATTTCGTCACGCTCGGCCGAAATGATCGCCACCGGAAGCGTATGCGCGCGGAGCGGTGCCGCTGCATCGATCTCGTGCGCGAACAATGGCGCGATTGGCAGCCATGGGTACATCGACTGCGCGACGGCCTTTAGGGAATCGAAGGGGGTCACGAGGATCAGTCCATCTAGTTGGCGCGCTCCGGCCAGCTGTGCCGCAACGCCGGTTCCGATGCTGAACCCGACGACGATCACTTTCGCGGGCTTCAATCCCGCCACGGCCGTGTCGTAGACCAGCAAGGCATCGGTAGTTATCGCCTTTGCAGAAGGCGAACCGGTCGAGGGCGGATAGCCGCGATAATGGAAGACCACGACTTCGTGCCCCGGGTAAAGCTCGTGCAGATATTCCGCGACGTCCTGTCCGTTCCACGCATTCCCACCGAACCCGAGGACAAGAGTCTTGCTCTTGTCAGGCACCACAGGAGGAATTCTGATCCCCCGCAGCGTGTCGCCGTCGGGTGTCGTAGCCGACAGGTGCTCGGCGGCTTTCGGCCAGGGCCCCGGTTTCGCGACGGCATGGACCGGGAAGATCAGGTGGCTTTGAAATTCCAGCATGGCGAAGGCGACGGCTCCGAGCACAGCCAAGAGGCCGAGCGCTACGATTAGCCCGCGAATGCCGCCTCGATGGCAGGCGTAACTCGATCGACCGTATATGGCTTTTCAATCACCGGCGCGTCGTTGAACTCTGGTGGCGGCGGATCGACGTGACCGCCCGTCGCGATGACGAACGGCACGTTGCGTTCGCGGAGCTTCGTTGCGACAGGCCAGACGTTCTCGCCCTTCAGATTCACGTCCAGGATTGCGAGATCGAAGCCGCCCCGCTCCACTTCCTCCAGCGCGCATTTGACTGAATCACAGGTGCCACGAACTTTGTGTCCCAGCGAATCGAGGAAGTCCTCCAACATCATCGCGATGAGCGGTTCGTCTTCGACGATCAGGATGGAACGCTGGGACATCTGCCTATTCGAATAATGAAAGGGCGGAAAAGCGCAAACAGCTTATTTCGCCATGACCACCCGCCGAGCGGCTTCGGCAAGATCGGTCACGGAGAAAGGCTTGGGAAGAAAAGCGACATTCTCGATGTCGATCGATTTTCTCAGTTGCTCCTCGGCATAGCCCGACATGAACAGAATCTTGAGGTCGGGTCGGCTCTGGCGTGCCTCACGAACCATCGTCGGCCCATCCATACCTGGCATGACGACGTCGCTGATCAGCAAATCAATCGGCTCATTCTTGGCCAGAATCGCCAGTGCGTCTTCGCCGTTGTCGGCGGTGATGACGCTGTAGCCGTGGCGGGTGAGGGCACGCTCGGCGACGCTTCGAACCATGGGTTCGTCTTCGACCAGCAGAACGGTACCGCTGCCCCAGAGTTCGTCTTTCTTCGCCTTTTCCGTCTTGCGGGTGCGCGCCGCTCCCGCTTCGTCGCGGTGAACGGGGAGGTAGATATCGAAGCTGGTCCATTCGCCGGGCTCGGACTCGGCGAAAATGAAACCGCCCGACTGTTTGACGATGCCGTAGACCGTGGACAGGCCCAGGCCCGTGCCCTTTCCGACCTCTTTGGTCGTGAAGAAAGGCTCCCAGATCTTGCCGAGCACGCTTCTAGGAATGCCCGTGCCGGTGTCGGTGACCTTGAGTGCGGTGTAGTCCGCGATCGGCAGGATGTCGGACCCTAGCTCGGCGACTTGGTCGGCCTTGATCGAATAAGTCTGAATCGTGAGGGTGCCCCCGCCCTTCGCCGCCATCGCGTCACGGGCATTGACCGCAAGGTTGATGATCACCTGCTCAAGCTGGCCGGGATCGGCGCGGATCGGGCCGAGGCTCCGGCCATGCTTTACCACCAGCTCAACGGTCTCGCCGAGCAGCCTCTTCAGCAGGTGTGAGACTTCTGAGACCACGTCCGGAAGTTGCAGGACCTGCGGCCGCAGAGTCTGCTGGCGTGAGAAGGCGAGCAGTTGCCTGGTCAGTCCAGCCGCGCGGTTCGAGTTCGATTTGATCTGCTGGATGTCGTCGTAATCGCTGTCGCCGGGCGTGTGCCGCATCAACATCAGGTCGCAGTGACCGATGATCGCCGTCAGGATGTTGTTGAAATCGTGCGCCACACCGCCCGCAAGCTGTCCAACAACCTGCATCTTGGTCGCCTGAGCGACCTGCCGCTTTAGCTTTGCCTCCTCGCTATTGTCCTTGAGCAAGAGCAACACTGCAGCGTCACCAAGTCCACGCAATCCGGCGATCGTCAGGGCCACCGGCTCGCCCGGCTGGTGGGTCAGCCTGATTGCCAAGTCCCCCGACATTGCCGGCCCGCGCGCATTGCGGCGAACCGCATCAGCAACCGCGGCCTTGTCTTCTTTGACCACCAGATCACCAGGATAAACTGGCATCTTGCCGGCATCGAGGGCTGCTGCGTGCCGAAACGCGCTGTTCATCGTGATGAACCGGCCATCCCGGTCTACCAGCGCCAAACCAACCGGGAGTACGTCGAGCAGAGCCTGCAAATTTGTCGTTTCGGCCGATGGGCCCGCCGAATGGTCGAAGAGCAGGAAGGTGCCGGCGTTCCCTTCCCCGCCAGGATCCGCCGGGATGTGAACGGCATGGGTGGCTGGGCCTCCGTCACCTTCTGCAACAAGGCGCATTCGGTCGTCGTCCCCCAGCTCAACCAGATCGGTGAACTGCGGCTTGTTGAGCGATTGGCCTCGAACCAATGCACGTTCCGAAAAGGCACTGTTCGCGGCGACGATCGTCCCATTGCCGTCGATCACTGCCGCAAGGACGCCGGCTGAAGCGAGGCGGTGGCCGACGGGTCCTTCAATGCGCCGCACTGCAACTGAGAGAGGATCCGGCGTGGAGGTGACCGGAAAACGCCACAACAAGCGGTCGGCATTCAAGCCGACGCGTTCGACTTCGACAGGGAACACTCCAGCGTCGGTCGCAATCCCTGCAACGCAACCTGCTCCATCCCGCAAGGCCATCGACTGCGCCAGCTTGAGACCATCACGAGATTGTTCGTTATCGTCCGCCAGCTCCATCGGAGACCGGTTGCTGAAACGCTCCCGATATGCGCCGTTCACCACCAGCAGCGAGCCGGTCCCGTCGGTCAACGCCACCGGGTCTGCGCTTAATCCCAGGGCTGAGCCGATCAGCGTGTAATCAGGGCCTGTTCCCAACGGCGCGCCAATGATCGAGGGAGCTGTGGATCGGCGGACGAGGAACGCGGCCGCAACGATCGCCTCGATTAAAGCTGCACAGGTAAGCAGCAGGTGGCCCGTCAACAGGAACACCAGCGCCAGCGTCAGACCGGACGCCCCGGCGATCGCAGGCGCCAACCAGCGTTCCCACCGGTCAAGCGGCGTCGCGTCAATCCGTGGGAGTTCCTGGTACAGCATTAGGCAGGAGGCATCCTACCAGCTGTAATCGATCCTACCAGATGCGGACGCGATCTGCCGGAGCGAGGTACAGCTTCTGACCCGGCTGAACGCCGAACGCCTGGTACCAGGGATCCATGTTCCGGACGATGTTCGCCCGGTACTCGTTGGGCGAATGCGGATCGGTGAGAATCCGCTGCCTGAGGTTCGCTTCGCGATAATTGCGGCGCCACACTTGGGCCCATCCCAGATAAAACCGCTGATCGGCCGTGAATCCATCGATCACCGGCGGGGCGGCCCCGTTCAGCGATGCAATGTACGCGTCGTGAGCGGTGGTCAGACCCGCAAGGTCCGCGACATTTTCGCCCATGGTAAGGCGACCATTGACGTGCATGCCCGGCAACGGCTCGTAAGCGCTATATTCGGCATCGAGCTTGTCGAGGCGCGCGTTGAAAGCCGCAACGTCCTGCGGAGTCCACCAGTCGGACAACCGGCCCTTCACGTCGAACTTCGCTCCCTGATCATCGAAGTGATGACTCATTTCGTGTCCGATCACGGCGCCCATCCCACCGTAATTGACGGCGGCATCGGCGTTCGGGTCGAAGAACGGCGGTTGCAGGATCGCTGCCGGGAAGGTGATCGCCACAAGGTCGGGGTTGGCCTGCGCATTGATGGTCATCGGGGTCATGCCCCATTCCCATCGCCGGACCGGATGGCCGAGCTTGCTAAGGTTGTCAGCGCGATACCATTGGTTTGACCGCAACTCGTTGCCGAACGCGTCACCGGCAACGACCCTCATGCCGGAGTAGTCGTGCCACTGGTCGGGATAACCGATCCGTGGAGTGAAATTGGCAAGCTTCTGATGCGCCTTGACCTTGGTCGCCGGCGACATCCAGTCAAGCGCGTCGATCCGGCGATTCATGGCCGCGATCAAGTTATGCACCATTGCATCGGCCGCCGCCTTGGTGGCTGGCGGAAAATATTTGGCGACATAAATGCGGCTGACGTCGTCGGTCAGGCTTCCAACCGTATAGTCGACCGCGCGTTTCCATCGTACCTGCTGCTGGGGAGTGCCACCAAGCACCGTCCCGTAGAAGGCGAAGTTCTCGTCATCCACGGCCTTCGGAAGAACATCGGCATAAGCATCGAGCGACCGGACTAGGAGTTGATCCTTCAGCACTCCCAGCGGCGCGGTGGCGATGAGCCGGGCGATACCGGCCTCGGCGGAAGGCTGGCTGACGATCACGCTTCCGACTGGCACACCCGTTGCCTTGAAATAGGAGGCAAAGTCGAAGCCCGGCGCCGCCCGCTGCAGCTCGGCGACCGTCATCTTGTTGTATGTCTTGGTGGCGTCGCGGCTCTGGACGCGGGTCCAGCTGGCTTCAGCTATCTGAGTCTCAAAGTCGACGATTGCCTGCGCCCGAACAGCCGAGTTCGGCTCACCCGCGAGAGTCAGCATGTTGGCAACGTGCTTCACGTAAGCCGCCTTGGTCTCGGCGAGCTTCGGGTCCTTGGAAAGATAATAATCACGATCCGGCATCGCGAGGCCGGATTGCGACAGGTGCATCAGATAGGTGTCCGGGTCTTTTGCATCCTGTCTGACGAACGCCGCGATCGGACTTCCAACGCCGTTCCGAGCGGCAGCGGCAAGCAGGGCGGGGTAGCCTGCCTTGGACTGTAGGCCACGAATTTGATTGAGCCAGGACTGAATTGGGGCGAGCCCCTTTGCCTCTATCGCGGTGGTATCAAGATATGTGGCGTAGGCCTTCCCGATATTTGAGTTCGGATCGCTCTTGGCTTGTTCGAGTATCTGCTGAGTGCGAGTGTGCGATAGATCGTCGAGATAATTGAAGGTGCCGTAACTCGACTTGTCTGCCGGGATCGGCGTGTTCTTCGCCCACGTGCCGTTGGCGTAGTTGTAGAAATTGTCGCCCGGAATGACGCTTCGATCCATCCCGGCGACGTCGAACCCGAACGTGCCGTATTGCGGCCTGGATGTAGGCATCGATGCAGACGGCTGCGCTGCCGGCGCTTGTGTGGTGAACAACGTAAGCGCGGTGGTCACCGCCAATGCGAATGAAGCGCCTCGAACCATTGAAATCCCTCCGCATTTATCGTTCCAATTGGCCCGCGTGCGCCGACCGCACACTTATCTAACGATAAACCAGCGTCAGGAAGCTGCAAGCGGCGGTTCAGGCGGCCTTCCCGCGATGGCGATCGCGCCAGCGACTCACGGCCCTGAAACGCCACGCCAACGATGTGAGCGAATAGCCGATTAGAGCGGCGCACACCGCAATGGTGAGAATCCCCAGCGCAATCGGTCCCGAGGCATGATGGATCCAGAAGAGCGCGCGGCTGAGCTCGCTGGAGAATCGTTCAGCGTCAGCTGGATTCACGAGATTTGCCTCGTGATGCAGCTCCCACGACCCAATCCGATAGGCCGCGAAGTACATGAAAGGCATGGTCAACGGGTTCACCACCCAGGTCAGAACCGCGGCGACGGCCACATTCGCGCGCACCGGGATCGCCAGCAGGGCGGCTATGACGGTGTGCATGAGCGGGATGATCACCGCGACGAACAGCCCGACGGCCACTCCTCGCGGCACCGAACGGCGATTCATCCGCCACAACGAGCTGTGGCTCAGTCGCGATGCGAAGGGACGAAGGAGGCGATAATGGTGAACCGTCTCGCGCGTCGGGATGTGGCGCGTGAGCCATTGGAAGCGGCCGGCGGGGGCTGCCTCAGCCACGGCTCTTGAGCAGTCTCTGCTGCTCCCGTTTCCAGTCCCGCTCCTTCATCGTGTCACGCTTGTCGTGCACCTTCTTGCCTCGGGCCAGCGCCAGTTCGACCTTAGCGCGACCGCTGCCATTGAAATAGATGGACAGCGGAACGAGAGTCAGCCCCTGACGCGTCACCGCCCCATTGAGCTTCGCTATCTCACGGTTCTTGAGCAACAGTTTACGCGGACGCCGCGGCTCATGATTGAGCCGATTGCCGTGGCTGTATTCGGGAATGTGACTGTTGATCAGCCACACCTCATCGCCGTTGATCGTGGCATAGCTCTCCGCGATCGAACCTTCGCCGTGTCGAAGCGACTTAACCTCGGTCCCGGCGAGCTGGATGCCTGTCTCGAACCGGTCCTCGACGAAATAGTCGAACCGCGCGCGCCGGTTCTCGGCCACGACCTTTTGCTTGTCGAAGGGCTGTGGAAGAGGCTTGGTCATGATGCTTAGATAAGGCCTGCATGCTCCAATGCAGCATCTACGGCGCGTTTTGATGCGTCCGAAGCGTCCACAAGGGGGAGGCGCAGCTCGGTCGGGAAGCCTTTCCTCACCCGTGTCAGTGCATATTTCGTCGGCGCCGGCGAGGCATCTGAAAAGAGCGCGGCATGGAGCGGATAGAGCTTGTCCTGGAGCTTGACTGCGTCACCCCACCGGCCTTCACGCATCGCCTTCTGGAAATCGCCGCAAAGTCTCGGGGCGACATTGGCAGTGACTGAGATGCACCCGACGCCGCCCATGGCATTGAAGCCGAGCGCCACATCGTCATTGCCGGACAGCTGGATGAACTCCTCGCCACAGGTGAGGCGCTGGGCCGACACGCGCGCGAGGTTGCCCGTCGCATCCTTGATTGCGACGACACGAGGATGCTTGGCGACCTCGGCCAGCGCATCGACGGAAATATCGGCGACTGTTCGCGACGGGACATTGTAGACGACAATCGGGACCGGCGAAGCCTCGGCAATCGCAGTGAAATGCGCGACGAGCCCGGCTTGGCTCGGCTTGTTATAGTATGGAACTACGACCAGCACCGCATCAGCGCCGACATCGGCGGCAGACTTAACCAGCTCGATTGCATGTTCCGTCGAGTAACTTCCGCAGCCGGCGATCACGGGCGCCCTGCCGTTTGCGGCCTTGACGGCACTGGCGATCACCGCGCGATGCTCGTCACCCGACAAGGTCGCACTCTCGCCCGTCGTCCCACAGGGCACCAGCGCATTCGATCCTTCGACAATTTGCCAGTCAATGAATTCGGCGAATGTGTCTTCAGCGACACGGCCACCGGAAAATGGCGTGACCAGCGCCGGAATCGAGCCGAAAAACATGAACTTGCCTCCTCGAAGGGGAGTTAAATTGTGTAGCGTTGCGGGGCCAGCGTTCACGGCCTGATAAGGAGTGCCCAGCCAAGATGTCCAGCATGTGGCGTGCTGCTGTGATTGTGGCGGTGCTGCTTGCCACCGCGCCTTCGAGCTCGGCCCAATACGCGGTTCCGGGAGCGACTTCTGTTGCGTCCGGGACCAGCCAGAGCATTGCCTCGTCGCTTGAGAGCTGGCGAGCCCTTCGTCAGAGCAGCAATTTCCGCTTTTCCGATTATGCATCGTTCCTGATTGCAAACCCCGACTGGCCCGATGCCGCACGGATGCGCGGTTGGGCCGAAAAGGCGATGCAGCCGGGAGAGAACAATGGAACAGTCCTGGCCTTCTTCTCGGTGGAGAAGCCCAAGACAGGCAACGGCTGGGCTCGGCTCGCGGACGCGTTTGCAGCAACAGGCCAGCCTGCGCCTGCGCTCGATGCTGCCCGTCACGCCTGGTCTTCAGCCGATCTTAGCGGCGATGACGAGCAAAGAATCTGGCGCGGGTTCGGCTCGAGCCTAACCCGCGCTGACCACGACGCGAGGGTGGACGCCTTCTTGTTTGCCAAGCGCCCGGATGACGCCGCCCGCTTCCTGTCCATGACCAGCCCCGAGCGTCAGGCCGCTTTCGGCGCGCGGATCGCGATGCAGCAGGGGACTCCGGACGCGGAGAGCCGCTATCAGGCGGTGATTGGCAGCGTTACCAAGGACGCGGGCCTGATGATGGACCGGGCGCGGTTCCTTCGAACGAACAACATGAAGGCAGCCGCCGAACAGCTAATGGCTCGTGAGCATTCGTTCACTTACAAACCCGTCGACCCGGAACGCTTTCTTGATTTCATGATCGATGTAACCGGCGACGCGGTGGACGATCGTAGCTGGCAGACCGCGTTCAACATCGCGAGCCAAGCCGATGACGTCCTGCCAGCGGGCGCTAAAGTCGCCGAACAGCCTATGGGCATTCGCGATGACTACACCACGCTCGCATGGACGGCCGGGACGGTTGCCCTGGATCGGATGAATCGTCCGTCAGACGCTCTCTCGATGTTCTACGACTATGCGCGTGCCGGTCGCTCGCTGCAGGTGCTTACCAAGGGCTATTACTGGGCTGGAAGGGCTGCGCTCGCCTCCGGACGTCTGCAGGACGCAAGCGTATATTTTCAGCAGGCCGCTGCCTATCCCGAACTATTTTATGGGCAGCTTGCACTCGAACGCCTTGGCAGGTCTGTGGCGGCGCCGCCCGCCGCCCTGCCCCAGTATGTGACCACGCAAGTCCAGCGGGATGCCTTCAATAGCCGCCGCCTGGTCCAGGCGACAACGCTGCTCGGGCAACAAGGTCGCTCCACCGAGCAGGCATTGTTTGTCCGTGCCCTTGCCGAGTCGCTCGACAACAACACCGACCGAAATCTCGCGGTCCAGCTAGGCGATCAGATCCGTCGACCTGACCTTGCCGTGTGGGTGGCCCGAATGGCGCGAGTGAAAGGTTCGGCTTTCTACGTACGGCAGGCGTACCCTATGCTCGATGCCTCGGTGTCGGGCGAGCTCTGGTCCCTGGCTCACGGGATCAGCCGGCAGGAAAGCTCCTTCGACCCTTATGCCATCAGCCATGCCGGGGCGCGCGGCATGATGCAGCTGATGACCGGCACGGCTCGAGAGCAAGCGGGCAAGCTCGGCGTCGCGTTCGACAGCTACAAGCTGCTCAGCGACCCTTCCTATAACGTTATGATCGGCTCCGCTTACTTTCAGCGGCTTCTCAACACCTGGAACGGCAGCGTTCCTCTTGCCGTTGCAGCCTACAACGCGGGCAGCGGCAATGTTTCCAAGTGGATTAGGCAGTATGGCGATCCTCGCAGTCAGGTCGACATGCTGAAGTGGATCGAAGCGATCCCTTACTCGGAGACCCGTGCCTACGTGCAGCGGGTGATCGAGAACAGCGTCGTTTATGACTCGATGCGCTCGGCACAGCCGCAACAAACCGCGGTCCACGTCTCGCGCTATCTTGGGAAGAGCCAGCCGGGCTGATATTCGCGCCCCCGTGGGCGACCGTTTCATCACTCCCGAAGGCCTCGCTCGCATTCGCGCCGAATATGACGAGCTGTTTGGCTCCGAACGTCCGAAGATCGTCGAGACGGTCTCATGGGCAGCATCGCTCGGCGATAGATCGGAGAATGCCGATTACATCTACGGCAAGCGCCGCCTGCGCGAGATCGACCGCCGCCTCGGATATCTCGCCAAGGTCATGAAGCAGGCCAAGGTGGTCGATCCGGCAGCGCAGCCGACGCGCGACCAGGTTCGCTTCGGCGCCACCGTCGAACTCGCTGACGAGGACGATCGGCGCCGAACGCTGACGATCGTAGGGGACGACGAAGCCGAGGCCGGCTCAGGACGCATTGGCTGGAGCGCACCGCTGACCCGCGCTCTAATCGGCGCTCGAGTGGGCGACGAGCGAATCGTTCGCCTGCCCGCCGGCGAGAAGAGCTACGAGGTGATTAAGATCCGTTACCCCGATTGAGCAACGAGCTGTGGCGGCTCCGATGGCATCGCCTTGCTCCAGGCGTCGGCGATCGCCTCCAGGGCGGCGAGAGCGGCCTGCTGTTCGTCATCGGCATCAATCGTCCGCCACGGCGACCAGCGGGTATCGGTATTCGCCCTGAGCTCGTCGAGCGCGCGCTGATAAGTGGGATCGTCGGCGCGAATGACCTCGTTCTGCTCCTTACCCCGCCACTGACTGGAGCGTCGGCGCGCGAGCCGCTGCTCCTGAACGTCCGAGCTGACGTCAAAGTAGAGCTTCACCAACAGCGTTCCATAGTCCCGCTGCTGAGCCTCGAACTCGTTGATTTCGTCGAAGACGCGTGGGATCGATTCTTCCGCGGTCCGGCCCAGCACCCGATCGTCGAGTACCCGCCGGTACCAACTGCGAAAGAAGATCGATGTATTGCCGGCGCTCGGCAGTTGCCGCCAGAAGCGGGCGAGCCAGTGCCCTTCGTTCGCTTCCCGCCGGTCGTAGACAGTCGAATGGACAGCAAAGTGGCAAGGATCGAAACCCGCGGCGAGCTGCCTCAGCGCATATTTCTTGGCCGAGCCTTGTAAGCCTTCAAACAAGATGATTGCGCGGCGTCCGTGAGCGATCTGCGGCAGCTGAAGCTCGCCCAAATGCTCGCGCATCGCGCCGAGCGCGGACCCAAGTTCGGCTCCGCCCGACCGGCTCCCGAAGCTGACTTCACGATCGACCATCGAACGCGAAGTTAACGCAATCAGCGGCTCGCACAACGGGCAAGCTGCGACCGCGCCCTATTTTGGGTCAGCTGTCCGCGACGACTTTGATGCTGAGCTCTTTCAGCTGCTTCGGCATGACCGCCGCGGGGGCGTTCATCATCAGATCCTCGGCCTTCTGGTTCATCGGGAAGAGGATCACCTCGCGAATGTTCGGCTCATCGGCCAGCAGCATCACGATGCGGTCGATTCCCGGCGCCGAGCCACCATGCGGAGGAGCGCCGAACTTGAAGGCGTTGATCATGCCCGCGAAGTTCATGTCGACCTCTTCCCTTGTGTAGCCGGCGATCTCGAACGCCTTGTACATGATGTCCGGACGGTGGTTCCGGATCGCTCCCGAGCTAAGCTCCACGCCATTGCAGACGATGTCGTACTGCCACGCCAGGATATCGAGCGGATCCCTGGTCTCCAGCGCTTCCATCTCTCCCTGCGGCATCGAGAAGGGATTGTGACTGAAGTCGATCTTCTTCTGGTCCTCGTTGTACTCGAACATCGGGAAGTCGACGATCCAGCAGAAACGGAACGAGCCCTGCTCGATCAACTCAAGTTGCTCACCCACACGGGTCCGCGCCAGACCGGCCAGCTTCGCCGCCTCCGCTTCCTTGCCGGCAGCGAAGAAAATGCCGTCGTCCGGTCCCAGGCCCATCGCTTCGGCGATGCGGTTCATGCCCTCCTCGCCGTGGTTCTTGGCAATCGGCCCTCCCCACTCGCCGCCCTTGCGGGTTGCATAACCAAGGCCCGCAAAGCCCTCGCTACGCGCCCATTCGTTCATGTCGTCGAAGAACTTGCGGCTCTTTTCGGCGGTCTTGGGTACCGGAACAGCGCGCACCACTGCGCCCTTCTCGACAAGACCGGCGAAGAGGCCGAAGCCCGAGCCCTTGAAGTGCTCGGATACGTCGGTGATCAGCAGAGGATTGCGAAGGTCCGGCTTGTCTGATCCGTACTTTAGCAGCGCTTCCTTATACGGAATGCGAGGATATTCTCCGGCAGGTGTGACGGTTTTACCGTTAGCGAATTCCTGGAACACTCCCGAAAGTACCGGCTCAATGGCGTTGAATACGTCGTCCTGGGTGACGAAGCTCATCTCGAAGTCGAGCTGGTAGAATTCGCCCGGACTACGGTCCGCCCGCGCGTCTTCGTCGCGGAAACAAGGAGCGATCTGGAAATAGCGGTCGAAACCCGCAACCATGATCAGCTGCTTGAACATCTGCGGCGCCTGAGGAAGGGCATAGAACTTCCCCGGATGGACGCGGCTCGGAACGAGATAGTCGCGGGCGCCTTCCGGCGAGCTCGCCGTAAGGATCGGGGTCTGAAACTCGGTAAAGCCCTGCTCGATCATTCGGCGGCGGATCGAGGCAATCACCGCCGAGCGGAGCATTATGTTCTGGTGCACCTGCTCCCGCCGTAAATCGAGGTACCGATAAGTCAGCCGGATATCCTCGGGGTACTCCTGCTCGCCGAAAACGGGCATTGGCAATTCGGCTGCAGCGGACTGGACCGTAACGCTCGTCGCTCGGACCTCGATTTCACCGGTCGGGAGGTTGGGGTTCACCGTCTCGCGCGAGCGGGCTACCACTTCGCCCTCGATGGTCACGACCGATTCGACTCGAATCCGGTCGAGCGTCTTGAACGCCGCTGAGTCTGTGTCGGTGACGATCTGCGTGATGCCGTAATGGTCGCGCAAGTCGACGAACAGCAGATGGCCGTGGTCCCGCTTGCGGTGCACCCATCCCGAAAGCCGGACGATTTCTCCGACATTGCTGGAGCGCAGTTCGGCGCAGGTATGAGTGCGATAGGCGTGCATGATGAATTCGGCTCGCTGGCGTCAATTTTTGTGGAAAAAGCGAGGGTGGCGCTTCACTGGCCGAAAGGTTTTTGTCAACCCGCGAGGGCCTCGCTAAAGCCGATCCAAGACTCATGCGTATCCATCCTCTGATTACGAAGTCCGACGACCTCAAAGCTCTCGTCGACCGCCTCGCCAAGCAGCCCTTCATCGCCGTGGACACAGAGTTCATGCGCGAGAATACCTATTGGCCGGACTTGTGCCTGATTCAGGTTGCAAGCACGGAGGAGGCTGCAGCGGTCGATCCGCAAGCCTCGGGGATCGACCTTCAGCCGCTGCTCGACCTGTTCGTTGCCAATCCCGATGTACTGAAGGTCTTCCACGCCGGCGGGCAGGACCTGGAAATCATCCATAACCTTACGGGGAAGGTCCCTTACCCACTGTTTGACACTCAGATCGCCGCGATGGCGCTCGGCCATGGTGAGCAGATCGGCTACTCTAACCTGATCGAGAGCCTCCTCGGACACAGTCTAGACAAGGGTGCCCGCTTCACCGACTGGAGCCGGCGACCGTTGGACAAGCGGCAGATCGACTACGCGATCGCCGACGTGACGCACCTTGCCACCGTATTCCCGCGGATGGTCGAGAAATTGCGCAAGACTGGCCGAGGCGCTTGGCTTGACGAAGAGATGGAACGGCTCGCCGACCCATCGAGCTTCGCCTTCCCGCCAGAGGACGCGTGGAAGCGTCTGAAGCTCCCCAGCCGCAATCCGCAGGTCCTTGGCCGCTTGCGAGCCCTTGCCGCGTGGCGCGAGACCGAGGCGCGTTCAAAGAACCTGCCCCGAGGGCGGATCATCAAGGATGACACGCTCAACGAGATCGTGCTCCATCCGCCAAAGTCTCAGGACGACCTCGGTCGAGTGCGCGGCCTTTCGGCGGGCTGGCGAACCAACGACATCGGTGCCCGATTGATGTCAGCGATTCAGAACGCCAAACCGCTCGAACATGATGACATGCCTGATCGGGAGCCTAAGCGCCCCGGCCTTACCAAGGACGCTGCGCTAGTCAGCGATCTGTTGAAGTTGCTTCTGAAAATTCGCGCCAAGGAGACAGGAGTCGCAGCGCGCCTGATCGCTCGTTCCGACGACCTCGAGGCTCTCGCCGCCGGAGTCCGCAAGAATCTGAAAATTCTCTCGGGATGGCGGTTCGAGGAATTCGGCAAGGACGCGCTGGATCTGGTGGAAGGCAGACTCGCCTTCGGAATCGAACAGGGCAAGCTCAAGATGAGCCGGGTAGCGGAGCCGGAAGCGGTCGATGCGTAGTGTCGTCCTGGGCTGCCTGATACTGCTGAGCGCCTGCGCGCCCGCCGAGCCTCCAGTTCACGGTGAAACGCCCGGACACGACTGCAAGTTGGCAGGTACGGAAGTCTTCATGGGGCGCATTCCAACCAACGCAACGTCGACCGAGATCCTGCGTGTTTCGCACGCCGCGGTGCTGCGCTGGGCTCCCCCAGGCGTCATGCTGACCATGGATTTCCGTGCCGATCGCGTGACCGTCCATCTCGGACCGGACCACAAGATCACTCAGATCAACTGCGGCTAGGCAGCCTCGCCGATCATCCTTGCGTCGATCAGGGCCCTGCGGATCGTTGGCAGCGACAAGCGGGCGCGCTCGGCAATGGCGTAACGATCGACCGCCTCCACTGCTCGCTCGACCGTCCAATAATCACGGTGAAGGCGCTCGCTCATGAAGCGGAGCGCCTCCGGCGGAATGTGCAGGCCCCGGTCGGCGAATTGAAGCTGGATCAGTCCGGAGAATAGGACATCGTCCGGATGCCCGATGCGCGCCATGGGCGTGATCGCCAGGCGGGTCTTGAGATCGGGAAGGCGCGGTGACCAGCCTGGCGGAACCTCGTCAGCGACCATTACCAGCGGGCGGCCCGTGTCCTGCGCCTGGTTCCAGGCGTGGAACAGTTCTTCTTCGTCTCGCTGCTCCGCTTCATCGAACAGGCGGCCGCCGACCCGCTCGATGAAGGTACGCGCCAGCAAGGTTCGACCGGAACGGCGCGGCCCGGTCAGGATCGTCGCCTTGACCGGCCACATGCTGAACTTTCGGAAATGATCGAACGCCTCGCGGTTGGCGTCGGAAACGATGAAGCGGGAATCGCCTTCGGTCTGCGGCCAGTCGAGCGGAAGCGCAATCTGGTCGGGCCCCTGCTTCACTGCTCCCCCTTGGGCGGTTGAGCAGCCACCTGATTGCCTTCGGCCGACGCGGGCTGCGCCGGCGGCGTAACCGGCGGAGGTGGTGGTATGGGCGGCGGCTTGTCGGAACTCGAATGAATCTTGATCACGCTTCCAGCAGCCTCGACAACCCAGCCGCGCCCCGTGAGCGCCGCTGCCAGGTCCGCGATGGATCCCTTGTAACTGACGAGGATGTAGCTCGTGCCGCCGGCGTTGATTTGCTGCGGCGTCGCTGACTGGACGCCCGGCAACGTGTGCAGGTGCGCCATCGCGAAGTTGTACATGGTGACATTTTTGCCCGTCACCTGCACCTGGATCTGAGTGAAGGCATTGACCGGCGCCGCCTGCTTTTGAACTGGGAGTTCCGGAAGCGCCGGAGGTGGCGGCAGATCGAGCGACGGATCGCGGTTCAGCCGGCCGGCAGCGAGCGCTTGCCCAAATAGTTGATCCATTCTTTGGGCTCCCTGCGCCATCATTGCAGGAACCGCGTCGCTATTCGCTGCGGTGAGCGTGAAGCCGCCGATGATCTCTCCGTCGGGCCCGTGACGGGCAATGAACCGAGCCCTCGCCGGTCCGCCAGGATACAGGCGTTGCAGTTGCACTTCGGCAACCAGCACGTCCGCGGCACCGTACATTTCCAGTAAGCTTCGCCACCATCCGCGACCCGGCCGGCGAGTCTGGGCTGCATTGATCAGCAGCGGGTCAGCGCCCATGCCGCTAACACGGATATAGTCGATCGAGCTCTGCACCGTCCTGAACTGAGCCCATGCGCGCTGCCAGGCATTGCGCAGTTCTACGCCCGTCTCGGTTCCCGCGGTGAAGGTCACCGGAATCAGCAGCATCGAGACCGAATGCTCGGTTTGTACCCCGTCGATCCCCAGGAAGGGCGCCGCTTTGCCGCGGTCGAACAGCACTCCGAGATCGGCGATGTATCGGTTGGGCCCGATCTGCTCGCGTTCGACGTTGATCGAGCTCACGATCTGATCGAGTGCACTGTCCGGCAGATTCGGCGCTTGGTCGATCGATGCTCCGTGCATCTTGGCCCAAAGCGCCTTGAACCCTTGCCGCTGAGCGATCCGCCAGCCGGCGTATCGGGCAGTCTCCGCATCCGCCGCACCAACGTCGACATGAATCCCGCCGATTTCCAGCGTGTTCGAGCTGTCGAGTGGCAGGATGCCCCGGTCCGCGCTCTCCAGCTGCGCGTATACCACCCCACCGATGCCGGCGAAGACGGCGAGCATGACGAAAAGGACGGCGAGGCGACGGCGCAGCATTCGCGAGGTCTTTTGGCGACAATGGCGTGGAAATCCAAGCGGCTTGTCTCTATCGCCCCAGCGCATGAGCCAGAAGCCGCTGACCTATGCCGATGCCGGAGTGTCGATTGATGCCGGCAATGCCCTGGTCAGGGCGATCGGCCCGCTCGCCCGGTCGACTGCTCGGTCCGGTGCGGATGCGGAGCTGGGCGGGTTCGGCGGATTCTTCGATTTAAAGGCCGCGGGCTACTCCGACCCGTTGTTGGTCGCTGCGAATGACGGGGTCGGCACGAAGCTCAAGCTCGCGATCGAAACTGGACGCCATGACGGCGTCGGTATTGACCTGGTCGCCATGTGTGCCAACGATTTGATCGTCCAAGGTGCCGAACCCCTGTTCTTCCTCGATTATTATGCGAGCGGGAAGCTCGACAATAAGATTGCGGCGGAGGTCGTCGCCTCGATCGCCGAGGGCTGCCGTCAGGCCGGCTGCGCGCTCATCGGGGGCGAGACGGCCGAAATGCCCGGCATGTACACCGACGGTGACTATGATCTCGCTGGTTTTTGCGTCGGCGCGGTCGATCGGGACAAGGTTCTGACTAGATCCGGCATCGCTCCAGGCGATGTGATCCTTGGCCTCGCGAGCTCGGGCGTCCACAGCAACGGATTCTCGCTGGTTCGCCGAATCATCGATCGGGAAGGCTGGTCTCTCGACGCAAAATACCCCCCATTCGACAATCGCTCGCTCGGTGACATGTTGCTCGCACCTACGCGGATCTATGTTCGGTCGCTGCTCCCGCTAGTCCAAAAGGGCCAAATCAAGGGTTTGTCCCACATTACTGGTGGCGGACTTCTCGAGAACATTCCGAGAGTTCTACCAGATGGCTGCCACGCCGTCGTAGATACGTCGAAGTGGCAAATGCCCCCCGTTTTCGGGTGGCTTCAGCGTGGCGGACACATTGCGCCAGAAGAAATGGCACGGACGTTCAATTGCGGAGTTGGCATGGCGGCAATCGTCAGCGCCGACAAACTCGGCGAAGTCACACGCGCGTTGGAAGCCGGAGGCGAGTTGGTTTTCGAAATTGGCCAGATCGAAGCGGGTCCGCGCGGCTGCACGGTCTGCGGTCCGGCCGGGTCCTGGAGCGCATCTGAGGACTGGTCCGTCACGTACAATGCGTGATCCGAGACGTGTCGCAATCTTGATCTCCGGCCGCGGCAGCAACATGCGTGCACTCGTCGAGCGAGCCGACGTGTATGAAGTGGCGCTTGTAGCGTCGAACAAGCCTTCCGCAGCCGGACTCGTTTGGGCGCAAGAGCGCGGGCTTCGAACCTGGGCGCTCGAGAGCAAAGGCACGGACAAGCTGGATTACGATCGAACGTTGAGCCGCGCGCTTGACGAACATGATGTCGGCACGATCGCTCTCGCCGGCTTCATGCGCATTCTGTCCCCTTGGTTTGTTCGCAAGTGGCAAGGTAGGATCGTCAATATCCACCCCTCCCTGCTGCCAAAGTACCGCGGCCTAGACACCCACGCGCGAGCGCTCGAAGCACGCGATCCTATCAGCGGTTGCTCTGTGCACATCGTCACTGAAGAGCTCGATGCCGGCGAGGTCCTTGGGCAAGCGGAGGTTGCAGTCGAAGCCGGAGACACGCCCGAATCCCTTGAACAGCGCGTGCTTGCCGAGGAACATAAGCTTTATCCCCGGGTGTTGAGCGAGTTTGTGCGGCGATGACCGATCCACTTCAGAAGATCCGTGACGCAGCGTTGGAACTGCCCGAGACGGAAGAGCGACCCTCGCACGGCCAGCCGACCTTCTTCGTCGCTGGCAAGCAGTTCGCTCAGTTCCGCAACAACCATCATGGCGACGGCAAGACTGTGGTTTGCGTCCGGGTCAGTAGCCTCGATGAGCAAGCGATGCTGCTCGAAGCCGATCCGAACACGTATTCAAAGCCGGCTTACATGCCGAGTTGGCTCTCGATCAGCCTTGCGGGTGAGAACGTCGATTGGGATCAGGTCGCCGACCGCATCGCTCAAAGCTGGGAGCTTGCGGCGCCGCGCCGGCTGTTGGAAGCTGGCGGACGATGAGTGACGAACAGTCCCGCCGCCGCCTGGTCAATCTTGGCGAAATCATTGCTCTCTGCGCGCTTGTGGTGTCCGCGGTCGGGGTTTGGATCGCATGGAAGAGCAGCAACAACGACAAACCGACGCGGGTGGTGGAGCAGAGATCGGCCGTTCCACTGGCGCTTCGTGGCTCCGTCGAAGGTGATGGCCAGGCGATCACAATCATGCCCGCCGATCCGTCACACGCGCTTGAGTCCCTGGCGATCACGATCAGGGGGTCGTCTCCCATCGAAGTGGGCGGAGACGGCAAGCTGTCGGCAAGTGATGTGGCTTCCGCTCTCAAAGGGCGCGAGAAGGAAGCGAAGGACGTCAGTTACAGCATAGCCGTTCGGATCGACGCGCATTACGTCGAGAACGGCAATGAGCGACGCGGCGGCGGAAGCTACGTTCTTCGCTACAAATGGGAAGGCGGCGGCCTGTTCGGAGGGCGATCCGTTCACTTGCTGGGCCTCAGCCGAGCCTAGCCTTGAAGCTCGACTTCCCGCTCCCGGTCGACCTTCTCATTGCCATCATCGTTGCCGCCGACCTTGCGGTCCTCGCTCGCGTACTCCTTAGACCGCACCGCGAGCCGGCTTCGCGGCTCGCGTGGATCTTATTTGTCATTGCTCTCCCCGTGATGGGCATCATCGCCTACCTAACCCTCGGAGAGATCCGGATCAGCGGGCCCCGGCGCGAGCATGGCCGCGATATCGATGCCAGCCTTCCCCGCCCGAAAGGCGATGCCAGCTGCCTGGATCCGCTTGGAAACGGTCCTCACCAGGCGCCGTTCGCCCTGGCGCGGACGATCAACAAGCTCGATCCGACCTGCGGCAACAGCGCCCGCATCGCGAAAGACAGCAATGTCGCCATCGACGAAATCGTCGCCGACATCGACGCTGCCGCGAAACACGTACACCTTTGCACCTACATCTGGCTGACTGACCATAACGGTTTGAAGGTGAAGGATGCCTGCATTCGCGCGGCGAAGCGTGGCGTGGAGGTGCGGCTATTGGCCGACGCTTTGGGTTCGCACCGGCTGATTCGGTCGAAGCATTGGCGCGAGCTGCGCGATGAGGGGTGCGAGGCCCTTGTCGCCCTGCCCGTCGGAAACCTGCTCTGGACCCTGATTCGCGGCCGAGTCGACCTTCGCAATCACCGCAAGCTGCTGGTCATCGACAATCGCGTCGCCTGGTGCGGGAGCCAGAACGTCGCGGACCCTGAGTTCCGCATCAAGCCGCATTACGCGCCCTGGGTCGACATCATGAGCCGTTGGGAAGGACCGGTTGCTCAGCACAATCAGTATCTCTTCGTCTCCGACTGGATGGCCGAGGGAGGCGACGACATCCGTGGCCTCCTGACCGCGGAGGTTGAGACGGCGACTGGCTCGATTCTCGCGCAAGTGATCGGGACCGGACCGACGGCCAGCTTCGATGCCATGCCTTCCACCTTTTCTGAGTTGATCCATTCGGCCCGCGAAGAACTGGTGCTTACCACGCCTTACTTTGTGCCTGACGAGCAGCTGTTATTTGCATTGACCACGGCTGCGCGGCGCGGAGTGAAAACGATCATGGCTGTTCCCAAACGATGCGACAGCCGAGTCGTCGCCGGTACCTGCCAGAGCTATTATGAGGACCTGTTAAAAGCCGGGATCGAGCTATACGAATATCGCTGCGGCTTGCTCCACGCGAAGACCATGGTGGTCGATCGCAAGATTGGCCTCATCGGCAGCGCCAATCTCGACCGGCGAAGCTTTGAGCTCAATTTCGAGAACAACATCCTCTTCGCCGACGCTGCCTTCGCCCAAGCGATGCGAACACGTCAGAATCAGTATCTAGCTGACAGCGATCCGTTCACGCGCGACGATCTCGCGCGTTTCGGGATCCTTCAGCGAATCTGGCAGAACCTGCTCGCGACGATGAGCCCAGTCCTGTGAGCGAAATCAGCCGACGATCTCGTCGGGCTTGAAGAAGTAGTCGATCTCGATCTTCGCATTGTCGTCGCTGTCCGACCCGTGAACCGAGTTGGCCTCGATCGATTCGGCAAATGTCTTGCGGATCGTGCCGTCTGCAGCCTGCTCCGGGTTGGTCGCTCCCATCACGTCGCGGTTGCGCAGGACGGCATTTTCACCCTCCAGCACCTGAATGACGACAGGACCTGACGTCATGAAGGTGCACAGGTCGTTAAAGAACGGCCGTTCGCGATGGACCGCGTAGAAACCTTCCGCCTGGTCGCGGCTCATCTTGATGCGCTTAGAAGCGACCACGCGGAGGCCCGCTTCCTCAAGCATCTTGGTCACCGCGCCGGTGAGATTGCGGCGGGTTGCGTCGGGCTTGATGATCGAAAAGGTGCGCGTCACGGCCATGACCGGGCGGTCTCCTGCAATATGGATGGTGGGATTTGCGCGCCGCCTAGCCGGGACCAGCGCAGGGGGCAAGGGTCAGGCCTTCTTGACCCACTTTCCCTCTTCCTGCGCCCAGTACCGGCGCTCGACCCCTTCCCTGCCTGACAGCAGCTTCCACGCGAGCCTCGCTGCTTCGAGGGTGCTGTCACCGAAAAGATAGAAGCTCCGGTCGTAGCTAAGTGCGGCCTCGCGCCAGATGCCGTCGGCAATCAGCATGTTGCGAGCCTGATTGGGGGCGTCGGGGTTTGTCGACAGCAAAATCGGCTGGCTCGCATCGTCGGCACTTCCGGCAAGACCATGAGGAAGAAAGCTGGAACTGCCCTGATCCCAGAGAATCCTGTCCAGACGGGCAAGAAAGGCTTCATCCGCAGCGACGATCAACAGGCGGCCGTCGGATTCGACCACACGGCCGGCGAGGCTGGCGATGACCTGCTCCACCGGCGTTCCGGCAAGCTGATAGAAATCGACCTGCACCGCCCGCTCGGATCAGCGCTCCAGCACGTCCTCGACATACTGGTCGAGGAGACGGACGCCATAGCCTGTCGCCCCCTTCTCGTAGGTCGAGCTCGCCTTGTCCGACCAGGCCTTGCCAGCCATATCGATGTGCGCCCATTTCACGCCGGCTTCGATGAACCGCTGGATGAACTGCGCAGCGGTGATCGAGCCGCCCTCGCGAGGGCCAACGTTTTTCATGTCAGCGATCGGGGAGTCGATCAGGCGGTCCAACGGCTCGCCGAGCGGCATTCGCCACAGTTTGTCATTGGTCTCCTCCCCAGCTTTCTGGAGATTGGCGGCCAGGTCCCCGTCGTTCGAAAAGAGGCCGGCCCACTCGTGACCAAGGCTGATCAGGATGGCACCGGTCAGCGTCGCCAAATCGATGATCGTCGACGGCTTGTAGTTGCGCTGAACGTAGGTGACCGCATCTGCCAGCACGAGGCGTCCTTCAGCGTCGGTATTGATCACCTCGACGGTCTGGCCGGACATCGTCGTGACGACATCTCCCGGGCGCTGCGCATTTCCGCCTGGCATATTCTCAACCAGACCACAGATGCCGACAACATTGGCCTTCGCCTTGCGGAGCGCGATCGCCTTCATCGCGCCGACCACGGCGCCGGCGCCCCCCATGTCCCATTTCATCGCTTCCATGCCGGCGGCCGGCTTGATCGAGATGCCGCCGGTGTCGAAGGTCACTCCCTTGCCGACAAAGGCGGTCGGCTGCCCGCCGCTTCCGCCGTTCCAGCGAAGAACGAGTAGTCGCCCTTCACGAGCGGACCCCTGCGCCACGCCGAGAAGTGCGCCCATACCGAGCTTCTCCATCGCCGCACGGTCAAGCACCTCGACCTCTAGGCCGGAGCCTTCAACCGAGGATCGGACCCGCTCGACGAAGGTTTCAGGATAAATGATGTTGGCCGGCTCGGTCACGAGCTCGCGGGTGAGTGACACGCCCGCGACCACCGGAGCCCAACGCGCTTCGTAGCGGGCGCCGGCGCCGGCATCTCCGCCGACGATCACGATCTCCTGAAGCGTTGGCTTCTGGCTATCCTTCAGCTTGGTCCGGTAGCGGTCGTAGCGCCACGAGCGCAGTGCTGCCCCAAGGCCAACTCGAGCCGTCGCATCGGCATCATAGCCAAGACCGCTGAGGTCGATCACTGCCTTCGTCTCGCCCGAGGTCTGAAGCCGAGCTGCGGCAGTGCCGCCAAGCTTTTCGGCGGCTTCTCCCGGAAGTGCAGCACCGGTGCCGACCACGAGCAGACGTCGGGTCTTTCCGCCGTCATCGAAGAATTGCTCCGAGGCACTTGATGCCTCTCCTTCGAAACGCTGGTGGTCAAGCGCGGACCCGACCGACTGTTGCGACGAACCAAGCCGACCGAGCGTCGCGCGGTCCTTGCCGGCGACCGGCACGACAAGCGCATAATCTCCAGCAGGCCGGCTCTCGGCGAAGCGAATTTGCATGTGCAGCAGTTCCTTGAAAGGCGAACGATTTGCCGTCGCTTTAGGATGCAACACCAGACTTGGCAAAGGACCGCGTGACCCTTGCTCAGAGTGATTGTCGGCGCGCGTTCGAGGTGCGATAGGCTCGCGGTTGGGAAGGTCAGTGGGACAGGCGGGATAGCGTTGCGATCGAAATTCGTCTGGTGGTCGGCGCTTCCGATGTTGATGACGTTCCCCGCGTCCATCGCAGCCGCTGCACAGCCTGCAACTGCCCCACCCACGCCCGCGCCTGCGCCCGCGCCTCAGACCGAGGAAGTCACCTTCAGCGCGGATACCGTGACATATGACAGTGACGCAGACACCGTGACCGCGAGCGGCGCGGTCCGGATGTCGCGCGACGGCGATTATCTTGCGGCCGACCAGGTCATCTGGGACCGCAAATCCGGGCAGGTCTACGCCAAGGGCAGCGTTGTCCTGTTGACGCCGGAGGGCGACAAACTTGTCGGCGATACGGTACAGCTGACCGACACGCTACGGGACGGCACGGTCAACAATTTGATGGTGGTGCTCGAGAGTGGCGGCCGGATCGCCGCAAGCCGAGGCACCCGGGTCAACGGCATTTCGACGTTCACCAACGCCATTTACTCGCCCTGCCCGGTCACGAACGACCGCGGCTGCCCAAAGCGGCCCAGCTGGTCGATCACCGCCGCGCGTGTGATCGACGATCCTCAAAGCCAGCGAGTCCGATTTGAAGGAGGTCGGCTGCAACTGTTCGGGATCAATCTCCCGCTGCTGCCCATCTTCAACATATCCCGCGGCAACGGTGGAGCGTCGGGATTCCTTGTTCCGGACATCGTTGTATCGAGCCGCAACGGTTTCGAGCTAGGCATTCCTTACCATTGGCAGATCGCGTCCAATCGCGACCTTACGGTCACCCCGCATGTTTATACGGCCGTTCTCCCAGCATTCGAGTTCAAGTATCGGGAGCTGAACACTCTCGGTGCATTCCAGCTCGGCGGCTTTCTTACTTACGGCCGTATCGATAATTCGAGCCTGACCGGATCAGCCTCGCCGGGTCGAAGCCTCCGAGGCTATTTCGACGCCAATGGCCGCTGGCAGCTCGGGCCCGACTGGACGATCACCGCCTCGCTTAGGGGAGCTACCGACAAGACCGTCACTCGCCGTTACGACCTTACCAACGACGACCGATTGCGCAGCGTCATCAACGCCGAACGGATTACCGCTGACAGCTACATTTCGATCGCGGGTTGGGCTTTCCAGGGCCTTCGCACTGAAGATCAGCAAAAACAGATCCCGATTGCCCTCCCGGCTATCGATGCACGCTTCCGAATGGAGGACATCGCCGGGGGCAATGTCGAAGCTCAGGCGAACAGCCTCGCGATCACCCGGATCGACGGGCAAGACACCCAACGGGCATTCGCGAGCATTCGCTGGGACATGCGGCGCCTGACGCCCTGGGGCCAGGAGCTGACTCTCACCGCTTATGGCCGCGGGGACCTCTATCATACCGACGATGTCGCTGCGACGACGACGGCGATCTACCAAGGAACCAACGGCTGGCATACGCGGGCGATCGCGGCGCTCGCCGCTGACATCCAGTGGCCGTTTATCGGGCCTGCCTTCGGTGGGGTCCAGCGGCTCGTTCCGCGGGTTCAGCTGGTCCTCACTCCGCCGACCCCGAACATGGACATTCCCAACGAGGATGCACGCTCGGTTGATCTTGAGGATAGCAACCTATTCGCTCTGAACCGCTTTCCTGGCTATGACCGGTGGGAGGATGCCTCGCGTATCACTTATGGCGTCGATTGGTCACTGGATCGCGACAACCTTTCCATCGAAAGCACGATCGGTCAAAGCGTTCGCTTCGGCAGCCGTCTCACCGATATTTTCCCTGCGGGCACAGGACTTGAGGGCCGAGTCTCGGATATTGTGGGAAGAACTCGCTTCCGCTTCGGCAGGTTCATCGACATCACTCATCGCTATCGTGTCGACAAGAACAACTTCGCGGTTAGACGGAATGAAATCGACCTGACTGTCGGCACCACTCAAACCTATGCTCAGGTCGGCTATCTTCGTCTCAACCGGAATATCGACCCCTCGATCGAGGATCTGCGCGACGAGGAAGAACTGCGGCTAGCCGCTCGCGTGGCATTCATGCGTTATTGGTCGGTCTTCGGGGCGACTGTCATCGACCTCACCGACAAGCAGGAAGACCCGTTGTCGCTGGCCAACGGCTTCCAGCCGGTCCGCAGTCGCCTGGGCATCGAATATGAAGACGATTGTTTACAGCTTGGCCTGTCGTGGCGACGCGACTATGAGCAAATCGGTACCTTCCGAAAGGGCAGCACCATCACCCTTCACATCGCCTTGAAGGGGTTGAGCCGCTAAGCCTGCGTTCAGCAGGCCGACAGCATTGGTAATCATCGGCAATCCAAGGGAAAATTCGATCGTGGGACTAGCTTTGGGGGGAAACGGGACGCGTGCTTTGATCATCGGCACGGCGGTGGCGCTAGGCCTAGCAAGTGGCGCCCTCGCGCAGTCGTCCGGTGACCCAAGCGCACAGGAGGCGCAGGGAGGTCTGAAGCTCCCGGAAAACCCTCAGGTGTTCGGCAACGCCATGCCGTCCGTCGTCAAGGCGACCGCGATCGTCAATGGCGACGTCATCACTCAAACCGACGTGGACCAGCGCCTCGCGTTTCTCGCAATCGCCAATGGCAGTCCGATCCCACAGGACCAGGTCCAGCAACTGCGCGACCAGGTGCTTCGAAATCTGATCGACGAAACGCTCGAGATCCAAGCCGCGAAAGCAGACAAGATCGAGGTCAAATCGTCCGACATCGACAAGACGGTCGCTCGGGTCGCGCAGCAGGCAAAGAAGACCCCCGCGGAACTAGCGGCTTACCTTCAGGCCAACGGTTCGGACATCAAATCGATGCGCCGTCAGATCGAGGGTGAAATCGCCTGGACGCGGCTGCAGCACGACAAGATCGAAGTCACCGTTGGCGACGACGAGGTGAAGGCCGTACTCGACAAGCTCAATGCCTCAAAAGGCACGGAGGAATATCGGGTCGGAGAAATCTACTTGTCTGCCACTCCCGCCACGGAGGCACAGACACTCGATACGGCCAACAAGATTCTGGCGCAGATCCGCGGCGGCGCTTCGTTCGAAGCCTATGCCCGGCAGTATTCCGAAGCCTCGACGAAGGTCGTCGGCGGCGATCTCGGCTGGATCCGGCCGGAGCAGCTCCCGACCCCGCTGGCGACGGCACTTAGAGACATGCCGAACGGGGCGATCAGCAATCCGATTCAGGTACCCGGTGGTTACTCGATCATCGCTGTGCTCGACACGCGAAAGATCCTGACCGCCGATCCGCGCGATGCAATCCTCAACTTGAAGCAGGTTTCGGTCACCTTTCCCAAGGGCACCACGAAGGAAGCGGCCAACCAAATCGCGCTTCGCTTTGCGGACGCGGCGCAGCATATCGGCGGATGCGGCGGAGCCGAAAAGCTGGCGACCGATTTCCACGGAGAAATCGTCAGCAGCGACCAGAAGCTGCGCGATCTTCCCCCGGCGGTTCAGCGGCTTCTGCTGCCGATGCAGGTCGGGCAGGCCACGCAGCCCTTCGGGTCGCTTGAGGACGGCGTTCGAGTGCTCGTCGTATGCGGTCGCGATCAGATCGATGCCGCCGCGCCGAGCTACGATGACATCTACAATCAGCTGAACGATGAGCGCGTGAACTCGCGGGCCAATCGCTACTTGCGGGATCTTCGCCGCGACGCGGTGATCGAATATCGCTGAGCCGCCATTTCGGCTAAGCGCACGGTAAATGGCGCGCGACCCGAGATCTCCGCTTGCCGTGTCGCTCGGCGATCCCGCAGGCATCGGCCCAGAAGTTATCGCCAAGTGCTGGGACAATCGGAACTCTTTCGCGCTTCCGGTCTTCGTGGCGATCGGCGACCCACGGTCCGTAGCGGCGGTCTGGGACGGCCCGATCGAGTTGATTGCCGATCCCCGCGAGGCCGACGCGGCGTTCGATCACGGACTGCCGCTCATCCAGATCAATACTCCGCAGGCTGACGTTCCAGGCCATCCTAGCGTGATGGGCGCCCATACCTCGCTGGATTCCCTCGAGATCGCCGTCGGCTTGGCGAGATCTGGATCGGCATCGGCGGTGGTAACCGGCCCCGTCGCAAAGGAGCAACTTTACGCGATCGGCTTTCAACATCCTGGACAGACCGAATTCGTGGCTGAACGGTGCGGTATCGCGCCGTCAAATGTGGTCATGATGCTTGCCGGCCCAACCCTTCGAACAGTCCCTGTCACCACCCACTTGCCGCTCAATGCGGTGACTTCCCACCTAAGCAGCGGACTGATCGAATCGCGGGGGCGCGCGACCCTTCGCGGTCTTCAACGCAATTTCGGTATCGCCGACCCGAGGCTGGCCGTATCCGGCCTGAACCCACATTCGGGCGAGGGTGGAGAATTGGGTCGCGAAGAAATCGAGCTGATCGAGCCTGCGATCGCCGCGCTCGGCGCTGAAGGATGGCGAGTGACTGGTCCCCATCCGGCGGACACGATGTTCCATGGTTCTGCCCGCGCGCATTACGATGCGGCGCTGTGCATGTACCACGACCAGGCTCTGATCCCGATCAAGGCGCTCCACTTTGAAGAGGCGGTTAACGTGACCCTCGGGCTGCCAATCGTCCGAACCGCGCCCGATCACGGGACTGCTTTCGACATCGCCGGACAGGACAAGGCCGATCCGCGGCCCATGGCGGCGGCAATCCGGATGGCTGCGGAGAACGCGGCTCTCCGCGCCGAAAACGTTTGAGCGGACCGCAAGAGCCGCTTCGCGATGTGATCGCGCGCCACGGTTTGAGCGCGAGCAAGGCGCTTGGGCAGAACTTCATACTGGACCGGCAATTGCTCGACCGAGTGGCGGCGATTCCGGGACCACTTCAAGGGTGTTCGGTCTACGAGGTCGGACCTGGGCCGGGCGGACTAACGCGAGCGCTACTTGATGCGGGTGCGACGGTTACCGCCGTCGAACGGGATCGACGGTGCCTTCCAGTACTCGACGAGCTACAACAAGAATTCGCCAGCAAGCTCCGGATCATCGAAGGCGACGCGCTCAAGATCAACGAGCCGGAGGCCGCTGGCCAACGCGCGCATGTCGTTGCAAACCTTCCCTACAACGTCGGAACGGCGCTCCTGCTGAGATGGCTGGCGGGCGACTGGCCCCCATGGTGGGAATCGCTCACGTTGATGTTCCAGAAGGAGGTGGCCGACCGGATTGTCGCAGCGCCCGGAACGCCGGCATACGGACGGCTATCCGTCGCGGCACAGTGGCGCAGCCGCCCGCGGATCGCGATGACCGTCAACCGATCCGCCTTCGTTCCCCCGCCCAAGGTCACATCGGCGGTCGTGCACATCGTTCCGGTAGATCAGCCTGATGGCGTGCGCGCCGATATCATTGAGCGGCTGACCGGAGCTGCGTTCGGTCAGAGGCGGAAGATGCTTCGATCAAGTCTCAAGGCGGTACCCGGCGCAATCGAAGCCGCGATCGGGATCGGCATCGACCCTGAACGCCGTGCGGAGACTGTCAGTGTCGCTGAGTGGATAGCGCTGGCGCGAGAGCTGAGCGCCTAGTTCGACTTGGGCGAAGGCGGCGCTTTCGCCGCTGCGACTGCAGGGCCTCTGCTGATTGCAGCATTAAGTTGCGCGATCTGAGGGCATGCCTTCCCGCCGCAGATGGTCTGAAGCTTCTGAAGGTTGGCCTGGGCCCGTGCAGTGGCGCCCATCTCGACCATCGCCTCACCCTGAACCGCCAAAGCGTCGGCGTCATTTGGCTCCATCAGCAGAGCCTTGTTCGTCATACGAATGGCCTTGCCGAAGAGGTGCTGCTTCTCGGCCACCCGGGCGATGTCAACGAACGCGCTGCGATTGCGAGGGTCGACTGCGAGAGAGGTTTCGAGAAGATCCTCGGCTTGCTCCAGTTTGCCTGCAGAAATCGATTCGCGAGCCTGTCGCTGAAGTTCGACCGACTTGGGCAGGATCTGATCGTCGGCGCGCTGACCTTCTACCCGCGCGCCAAGCGTCAGGCCGGAAACAGCAACTAGCAGGAGCCGGGGCAAGAACTTCATCAAACTCTCCACCTGTCGCCTGCGCCTAGCATGGACGCCGGAGCCGTGCGACGAAAAAGCCGTCGGTTCGGTCGTGGCCGGGAGTGAGCAACCGCCCTGCACCGTCCGAACGCCCTCCGGGGATGGGCGATTCCTCACTAATCCAGGATGAATGGCGTTCGAGGAACCCCGCAATCTGGTCTGACCCTTCACGGGACAACAACGAACACACCGCATAGACCAACCTGCCCCCAGGCCCCACCAGTTCCGCTGCGATGTCGAGCAGTCGCCGCTGGAGCGCCACGACGCGATCGAGCCGATCCGGTGTCAAACGCCAGCGGCCTTCCGGATTTCGTCGCCAGGTTCCGCTGCCCGAACAAGGAGCGTCGACCAGAACAAGATCGGCAGAGTCTCGCCAGGCAGCCAGTTCCTCAAGCTCATGAGGCGGGTTGAGCAGCATCGCCTCGACCGTCGCGCCCGCGCGTTTTGCACGGGCCGGAAGCTTGGCCAGGCGCGCACGGTTACTGTCGGTTGCAAGGATCGCCGCACCTGCGGATGCCGCAGCGAGCGCCAGCGCTTTGCCGCCTGCGCCTGCGCACAGATCGAGGATGCGTTCATCGGCCGCCGGCTTGCATGCGAGCGCGATCAGCTGGCTGCCTTCATCCTGAACTTCCAGCAGTCCGGCGACAAAAGCGGGATGATCGTCGACCCGGCTATCAGAGGGGAGCCGAATTCCCCAGGGGCTCAGCGGGGTTCTCGTTGCGCCGTCAAGCTGCTCGAGAAGATCATCGCGGGAGGCCCGCTGAACATTGACACGAAGGTCGAGCGGTGCCCGTTCAAGCAAAGCTGGCCATTCGGCCTCGCTGACAAGGGGTGACATCTCCGTCGCGAGCCAGCTCGGGATCGTGCCAGCGGGCGCAGGTTGTTCCTCGTCCGAACGGAGTGCCGGCCCGCGAGACTGCCCGAACAGGTCGCCTAATGCAGGATCGTCCTGGGCGAGTCCGACGATCGCGGCCCGACCGCTCTGAGGCCGTTCGGCGGCGCGGCGGATAGCTCGAAACACCAGTTCACGAACGGCCCGACGGTCTTTTGAACCGGCGTAGCGCCGCTGCTTGAAGTATCGGGTCACGATCGTGTCGGCGGGCGGTCCATCGTCCCGGGCCGAAGCGATGACCTCGTCGAGGATCTCGACCGCCGCCTGGAGGCGCGCTGCAGGTGTCATCTTCTAGCGCAATGGATAGTTCGGCGCCTCGCGCGTGATCGTGACGTCATGGACGTGACTCTCTGACAGGCCGGCGTTGGTGATCCGAACGAACCTCGATCGCTTCTGAAGGTCGGCGATCGTGGTCGAGCCGGTATAGCCCATCGCCGCCTTAACGCCGCCCACAAGCTGATGGATGATATCGCGCACCGGCCCCTTGTAGGGCACCTGACCCTCAATGCCTTCGGGCACCAGCTTCAGGTGATCCTTGATGTCCTGCTGGAAGTAGCGGTCGGCCGATCCCCGGGCCATTGCACCGAGCGAACCCATCCCGCGGTAAGATTTGTAGCTGCGCCCCTGGTAAAGGAAGATCTCGCCGGGCGCCTCCTCGGTCCCCGCGAGCAGGGAGCCGACCATCACCGTCGAAGCGCCGGCGGCCAGCGCCTTTGCCATGTCGCCACTCGTCCGGATGCCGCCGTCGGCAATCACCGGCACGCCATTCGCAGCCCGCGAGGCGTCGATAATGGCGGTGAGCTGCGGAACGCCGACTCCAGCCACGATGCGCGTCGTGCAGATTGAGCCGGGCCCGATACCGACCTTGATCGCGTCGGCTCCGGCCCCGACCAGGGCTTTGGCAGCCTCCGCCGTAGCGACGTTGCCGGCAATGACCTGCACGGAGTTCGACAGCCCCTTCACCCGCTCCACCGCACCAGCGACATCGCGATTGTGACCGTGTGCGGTGTCGATGACCACGCAATCGCAACCCGCGTCGATCAGCGCTTCCGACCTGGCAAAGCCGGCGTCGCCGACAGTTGTCGCTGCTGCCACGCGAAGGCGGCCTTCCGCGTCCTTCGTCGCGAATGGTGCGGCAACGGACTTCTCGATATCCTTCACCGTGATCAGGCCGACACAATGGTCTTCCTTGTCGACCACTAGAAGCTTTTCAATCCGCCGTTGATGGAGGATCCGCCGTGCCTCGGTCTCGCTCGTCCCGATCGGAACGGTCGCCAGATTGTCCTTGGTCATCAGCTCGCTCACCGACTGGCGGGGGTTCTCGGCGAAGCGAACGTCGCGATTTGTGAGGATTCCGCAGAGCTTGCCGGATTTCTCGACGATCGGAATGCCGCTGATCCGGTGCGCTTTCATGAGTTCCAGCGCCTCGGCCAGCGTCTGATCCGGAGTCATGGTGATCGGGTTCACCACCATGCCGCTCTCAAATCGCTTCACCTGGCGGACGGCCGCCGCCTGCTCCTCGACGCTCAAGTTGCGATGGAGGACACCGATACCACCAAGCTGCGCCAGCGCGATTGCCATGTCAGCTTCCGTCACCGTGTCCATCGCCGACGACAGGATCGGGATCTGGAGCGGGATTTCGCGAGTCAGGAATGTGCGCGTGTCGGCCTGACTTGGAAGCACGCTCGATTCGAGCGGTTGCAGCAGGACGTCGTCGAACGTCAGTCCTAGGGGAATATCAGCGGTGTCGTTGAGTTGGGCCATATCGGCCCATGACAGGCGAAGCGCGATTCGCCAAGGGCTCGAACTCCTTCCCTCAGGTGCCGCTCAAACGGTCGAGCACGTCAAACCGCTGCGAGAGCCCCTCCAACTCGTGGCTGCTGACGCTGAACTCTCCCAGGAATGGCCGATCGACCACCAGGATGAACAGAAACACCAATCCCAGAGCGAGGGAGATGCCTGAAATCATCAGGATATTGACGCGGTTGACGTGAAAGGTTGCCGTATAAGCGACGATCAGCACGGACCCGAACAGTCCCACGACCCAGAGAATGATCGGCATCCCGGATTCGCTGTGGATGAGTCGGTCTCGCCTCAGGCCGACGAGGTCGTTCAAATTGGAAAATATCTCAGTGTAGATTGTCGTATCCCGATTATCGGCAGGGCGGACCTTGCCGACCGCAGCGAAGAGCTGGAACAGCTTGGTCTCGGTCTTGGGGCTTGCCTGTCCCTGCGAAAGCAGGGGCCATTCGTCGGTCGTGATGCTCGCGACATAAGCCCGTAGCTGGACGCGCGCGCCACGCGTTTCGGGACCATAGGTCGCCATGTCGCGGTAGAGCTGGGAGGCCGCCGCGGCTTCCTTGTGCACCGCATTCTGGGCATCGGTGAAATCCTGCCAGACCTGCACGCCCGCGAAGGCGAGCAGTATGCCGATATAGGCGGCAACGACCTGCATGAGGCTGACGGCAGTCTCGGCATCATCGTCGCTAGAGTGAAGGCGAAACAGCCGGCGCAGACCGAAGCTGCTGCCGAGCCCGACCGCGAGCGCAAGGCCGAGCACGAGAATGGTCGCCAGCCAGATCGGCAAACCGTAGAAAAACTGGACCATTTACCCCCCCCCTGACGCCCTCAGCCCGGTCGCGCGGTCGAGCGCGACAACACCCTTTGCGCTGCTTCCACATGCATGCGCTCGATCATCTCGTTGCCAAACCTCTCCGCGCCGCCGTGAAAGGCGTCGACCAGCAATCGCGCCCGTTCGACTTCCGCCTCTGTCGGCGCGAATGCCTGGTGACACGGCGCAATCTGGTTCGGATGGATCAGGCTCTTGCCGTCGAAGCCGAGCGCTCGCCCCTCCTTAGCCTCGCTCAGAAAGCCTTCGGTATCGTCCAGGCTGTTGAAAACGCCATCGAACGCCGCGACGCCCGACGCTCGCGCCGCTAGGACGATCATTTGGAGCGATGTCGAAATCGGCGTTCGCGTCGCGCCGAGCGGAAGGCGCAGGTCCGCTCGAAGGTCGTTCGTACCGGCGATCAATCCTGCGGCTACGGACGCGATTTCTGCCGCGGCAAGCACGCCAGCGGCCGTCTCGATCATTGCCAACACCGGCTTATTCGCTGTCTCGGCGATATCGCCGATCAGGTGCGCAGAGCTTGCTCGCGGAACAACCAACAGATCCGCCCGCGAACGTGCTACGGCATCCACGTCGAGCGAATGCCAATCCGTCCCCACTCCGTTCACCCGGATCGCGACTGGCATGGCCCAGCTGGTTTCGACTGCCTCGACAGCCGCTTCGCGCGCCGAGTCCTTATCCTCGACCTTCACCGCATCCTCGAGATCGAGGACCACGAGATCGGCTCCCGCCTCTCTCGCCTTCGCGATGGCGCGCGGATTGGATGCGGGCAGGAACAGCACCGACCGAACGGCGAACAGGTCGATGCCTTTGTCGTTTTTCGCTTCCGCTACAGCCATGGCCGTCGCATCATGCCCCGAACAGGGGAGGACGGGGAAGAGTAATGCTGACGACTTTCATGACCGCCGTTGCGGTGCTTGCTTTGCTTTACGTAATGATGGGCGTGAAGATCGTCCGCCAAGGCTATCGCTATACGATCGAGCATTTCGGCCGTTTCGTGCGCGTGGCTGAGCCCGGCTTCAACTATGTGACGCCGTTCTTCTATCGGGTCGGCCGCCGAATCAACATGATGGAACAGGTTCTTGAGATCCCTGGCCAAGAGATCATCACCAAGGACAACGCGATGGTCGCGGTCGATGGCGTGGTCTTCTTCCAGGTGCTGGATGCGGCGAAGGCCGCCTACGAAGTCTATGACTTGTACACCGCAATCACCGCACTATCGACTACCAACCTGCGCACGGTGATGGGCTCGATGGACCTCGACGAGACGCTGTCGCGGAGAGACGAGATCAATACCAAGCTGCTCGCGGTGGTCGACCAGGCGACCGAGTCGTGGGGCGTCAAGATCACCCGGGTCGAGCTTCGAGACATCCGGCCGCCGCAGGACATCGTCAATGCAATGACCCGGCAGATGAAGGCCGAACGCGAGAAGCGCGCAGTCATCCTCGAGGCCGAGGGCCTTCGCCAGTCAGCCATTCTGAAGGCAGAGGGTGAGAAACAATCGGCCATCCTGTCGGCCGAGGGCGGCCGGGAGGCGGCGTTCCGTGAGGCCGAGGCCCGCGAGCGTGCGGCACAGGCCGAAGCGACAGCCACCAAGGCAGTCAGCGATGCAATCGAGTCCGGTAGCGCTCAGGCGATCAACTATTTCATCGCCCAGAAGTACGTGGATGCGGTGGCCGAATTTGCCCGCTCGCCCAATGCCAAGACCATCCTGTTCCCGGTCGAGGCCACTCAACTGATCGGGACGCTCGGTGGCATCGGCGAGCTCGCCAAGGAGGCGATCGGCAATTCGAGCCCAAGACCGCCTGCTCCGCCGACCGTCGCCAAGACTACTCCGTCGGTGCCCAAGTCTCAGGGATGAATCTCTCGCATCTCGACCCGGTCTGGCTTTGGCTGATCGGCGGCATCGTCATGCTGATCGCCGAAGTCATCGCTCCTGGATTCTTCCTGATGTTCATCGGCGCCGCGGCGATCGCGACGGGATTGCTGGCGCTGCTGCTACCCGTCGGAATCGCCTTGCAACTGGCGCTCTTTGCAGTGCTGGCCGTGTTGTTCGTCCGCGTGGGCGGACGGCGCGCTTACGCCAGCAAGTACGACTTCAGCACCGACCCGCTTCTGAATGATCGCGCGGGAAGGCTACTCGGCAAGGTGGTGACGGTGGTTCAAGCCGTTGATGACCATGGCGGCCGAGTGAAGGTTGGGGACGGTGAGTGGTCAGCGCGCGGCGGGCCTGCCGCCCCCGGCGATCGCGTCCGGATCGTCGACATTGAGGGCAATTGCCTGAAGGTCGAGCCAGAACACATCCTTCCGCCGGCATAACGCGCCTACCGCGCCTGGGCCGCCCTCGCCGCCTCGATATTCGCCCTGTCGAATGCGTGGTTCGCGTAAGGGCCTTCGGGATCGACCCAGTGCAGGAACATGTGCGCCGACCAGCTATTCGGGTTGGGGTCGAGCCGGCCATGTCGGTGATTCACACCTCGATACATGACCGCGTCGCCTGCCTTCATCGCTAGCGTTGAAAATGGTTCGTCACCGAAGTCCGGATCGATATTCGCAAGCGGCTGATCCAGCGACCGTTTCTCCAGGCTGAGCGCCCAGGGAGTGTTATCGGCAAGTTCCAGCGTCAGTGACATGCTGTGCTCGCAAGCCGGGCGGTCGGAATGCACCCGGCAAATGTCTCCCTGCTGATAGATTCGAAAATAGGCGTAGGACGGAGTCAGCTCGCGCCCCGCAACCTGCGAGACGCGCGGAGTCAAACCCCACAGAAAGGTCGCCATCGGCGGATATTCGAGGCTGTAGACCTCGATCGCCGGCTTGGTGAGAAGGTTGTTCGTACGGACGAAATCGCGCGAACGCATCAGCCCGAGGTCTTCCTGTAACCGGCCCCGAAACATCGACAGCACGATCGGCGGAAAAAGACCCTCGAGCAGCACATAGCCATCGTTCCGATAGGCTTCCTGTTCCGCCGTGATCGCTTTGTCCGCTTCGGCCATGAATGCCCTGATCCTCCAGTCGTCGAATTGCTAGGCCGCCGCGGCACGACAGGCAATTGACGGCACGTCAGTGTCGGTGAAAGCGAAGACCACGTCTTTCTGGAGAAGCCCTTTGCAAAGTCCGTATGTTACGCGCCGCGAAGCCCTTGCCGGCATTGCAGCCACGGCCGCCTTGCCGCTTGTTTCAGCTCCTGCCTCGGCCGCGCCGAGCAGTGACGCAGAGGCCAATTCCCTGTTGCAGTCCTTCGCCGACAACCTCCTCCGGCTCTACCCGGAGCAGGCGAGCAGCCTGGGCGTCGACACCGGAGCTCGCGCGCCGCTTCGATCAAAGCTCGAGGATCTTTCGGAGGCTGGACAGGAAAGGATCGCGTCGGTTGTTCGGGCCGACCTTCGCCGAGCCGAAGCGATCGACACTTCGAGGCTACCGTTCGAGACGCGGACCAGCGTCGAGGTGGTCAAATATGCCTATCGGACAAAACTGGAAGGTCTGGCGCTCCCCTACGGTGATGCACCAGTTGCCGGCGATAGCTGGCGCAATACGCCCTACGTCGTGATCCAGAACGCCGGGTCGTACATCGATACCCCGCAGTTCCTGGACACCGATCATCCGATCGAAACGCGCGCCGATGCCGAGGCTTACCTCGCACGATTGGCGCAATATCCCCGAGAGCTCGACGGCGAACTCGGACGAATTCGCGCAGCGCGCGCCAACGGTCTCGTCCCGCCGAGCTTCCTGCTGGATCGAACGGTCGATCAGCTGGGCATTGCCATCAAGGACGCGAGCCAGGGCGGCGGCATGGTCGAGTCCCTCGTCAAAAGGACGAAGGCGAAAGGCATCGCCGGCGACTGGGAAGCTCGCGCCCGCAAGATCGTCAGCACTTCGGTCGTGGCTGCGCTTCAACGCCAACTGGCCGAGATCCAGGCCGAGCGTGCCGTTGCGACAGACGCTGCCGGCATGTGGGCGCGCCCGCACGGCGAGGAATATTACCGGTGGGCGCTGAAGGCCTCGACCACAACAGACCTGACGCCGGACCAGGTGCACGAAATGGGCCTCGAGCAGCTCAATGAGCTGCAGGGCCGGATGGACCCGATCCTAAAATCGCTCGGCTACTCGCAAGGCAGCGTGGGCGAGCGGATGCAGGCCCTGGGCAAGGACCCGCGTTACAAGTTCAGCGAGGGTGACAAGGGCCGGGCGGAAATCATGGCCTACATCCAGGAGCGGATTGCCAAGACGAGGACCGTCCTTCCCCGGGCGTTCCGCACGTTGGTGCCGGGCCACCTTGAAGTGAGGCGGATTCCGCCGGCTGCGGAGGCCGGGGCGCCTGGGGCCTACGGCGGCGCCGGATCGATCGACGGCAAGATCCCGGGCAAGTTCTGGATCAACCTTCACACCACCGACCTGCACCGGAAGTATGACCTTCCCGATCTCACCGCGCACGAGGCGATTCCGGGCCACGTCTGGCAGGGCGAATATGCCAACAAGCTTCCGCTCATCCGGACGATCCTCGCGTTTAACGCCTATTCGGAAGGATGGGCGCTCTATGCGGAGCAATTGGTCGATGAACTCGGGGTCTATGACGACTTCCCGGCAGCGCGGCTCGGTTATCTGCAGCAGATCGCATTCCGCTGTTGCCGGCTCGTCGTCGACAGCGGGCTCCACGCCAAGCGCTGGACTCGCCAGCAGGGTGTCGACTTCTTCGTCCAGCGCAACGGCGACGGACCGGAGGAAGTGGCTAGCGAAGTGGACCGCTACTGCAGCTGGCCGGGCCAGGCGTGCGGCTACAAGGTTGGACAATCGACCATCGTCCAGCTGCGCGACAAGGCGAAGGCCGCGCTGGGTCCCAAATATGATCTGCGCGATTTCGACGACGCAGTAGTGCTCGGCGGCAATGTGCCGATGAGCGTGCTCGCGCAGAACGTCGACGACTACATTCGGAAGGCCAAGGCCCGCTAGCTCGCCTTCACCGGCCGCGCTGCTTCGGCACGGATGAAGGCGTGCATCCGCTCTTCGAGGACGGTCAACGGGACGGAGCCGAGTGCAAGGATCGCGTCGTGGAAGCGGCGCTCGTCGAACTTCGGCCCGAGCGTCGTCTCCGCCTCGGTCCGCAGCCGCAGTATGGTCAGCTCGCCGAGCTTGTAGGCAAGCGCCTGGCCCGGCCAGCTGATGTATCGGTCGACTTCCGTCTCAACTTCGTGCTGCGACAGCGCCGTATGGCTGGCGAGATAGTCGATCGCCTGTTGGCGCGACCAGCCGTAGCGGTGAATGCCGGTGTCGATCACCAACCGTGCCGCTCGCCACATCTCGTAGCTCAGCTGCCCGAACTTTTCGTACGGCGTGCGGTAAATGCCGAGCTCGTTGCCGAGCCATTCGCTGTAGAGGCCCCAGCCCTCCCCCATGCCGGAGAAATAGAGATTGCGCCGGAAGGCGGGGAGCGCCGCCTGCTCTGCCGAGATCGCCATCTGCGTCGCATGCCCCGGTTCGCACTCGTGAAGAGTGAGCGCAGGGATGTTGTAGAGCGGCCGCGTCGGCAGATTGTAGGTGTTCATCATGCAGTTCTCGAGCCCGCCGCGGCCTGCCGTGTAGAACGGGGCAAGAGCATCGGGCACCGGGATGATACCGAATCTTCGACGCGGAAGCGTGCCGATGATCGTCCCGATCTTCCCGTCCACTCGCTTGGCGACATAGGCGGAGACACCCATCAGCTGGTCGGGCGTGGTCGCATAGAATTGAGGATCGGTTTTCAGGAAATGGAGGAAAGCCGGCAGGTCGCCCTTGAAGCCGCTATCCGCCATCGTCTTGCGCATCTCCGCATCGATGCGCGTTACTTCCTTCAGTCCGAGCTCGTGGATCTGCTCCGGCGTCAGGTCGGTGGTCGTATATTCCTTGACCTGCGCCCGGTAGAAAGCGTCGCCGTCTGGCAAGTCATGCGCCGAAACGGTGGAGCGCGCCTTCGGCACATATTCGTCACGGATGAAGGCGAACAGCTTGCGATAGGCAGGAAGGACCGACCCGTTGATGGCCGCCTTCCCTTCGGCTCTCAGCGCATCCCGCTCGCCCGCCGGTATGGTGGTCGGCATATTATCGAAGGGCTTGTAGAAGCTGCTCTGCTCGGCCGTCGCATTTGCAAACAGGCCAACCGAAGCGTCGCGACCTTGAAGGGTAGCTTTGGGGACGCTGAAACCTCGCGCCAGACCCGCGCGCATGTTGACGATCTGCTCGTCGAAATAGCGCGGGATGTCGCGCATCCTGCCGATGTAGCGCCGGTATTCCACTGCATTGTCGAACGGCTGAGAGCTGTCGAGGTATGTCCAGAATGAGCTGTCGCTGTTGAACGGCATCTCCCACGTGCGGAAGCGGAAATCCGCGACGGCGCTCTCGAGGATCGTCCGTAAGATTGCGGCGTTGACCTGTTCGTCGGGCGACAAGTGGGCCAGGGGAATCGCATTTAGCTGATCGAGCAGACCCTTAAGGTAGGCGCCGTGGCGGAGCTGGGTCGCGCCGTCCACTCGCGGCAGATAATCGAGCGGCTTGGTCTCACCCTTCTCGTCCATCGCATAGCCGGACTCCTTGGCGTCCCACGCCGCATATCCGTCGTAGAGCAATCGCAGTTGCTGGTCGGCCACCGTCGGCGAAACTTGCGTAGTCGCGGCCTGCGCCCACACAGGGGTTCCACCGAAGCCGGAAGTTGCAGCAAGCAACATTATGGCCAGGTTCACTCTCTTTGGCATGCTGATCTCCCGCTTGCAGCGAACGCTAAGGCCACGCGACTGATCAGGGAAGCGCCGCGAGATCGGGCTCGACGAACCTGCGCCGGGCTTCGACGGAGAATAAGAGCGCGGGTGAGTAGAAGCGGAGCGGCCAGTCCCGGCGGCCGATCGGCGACAGCAGCAGCTCGTTGACGAGATCGTGCACCGGCTCGCGTCGATCGGCTTCACTTAGGAAGAGACGAACACCGTGCAGGAACACGCGCGTAATCGTTTCGTGGTAGCCCTCGGTGTCGCTGTTCACCCCGCCGACGCTCTCGTTGTAGCGGCGGATGAAGCCTGGCAGTTCCCTGTCGAGATCGAGCTCCGGACGCCGAAGCAACAGGTACAGCGTGGTGGCGAGATGAGCCTCGTGCGTCCACTCGGGCTTGGAAAGCGCGCAGGCGAGCATTCCTTCGCCGACGTGCGTGACGTCGGCGTCGGAAGTGAACAGTCTTGGTTTGTAATCGGTCATCGATCGGGTCCTTGGCTGGCCCGATCGGCGACCGGGCGGTTAAGCGGCGTTGGCTTGGCTAGGCGTGGATTGGCCTTGTTGTTGCGCCTTGGGCGCCGCTTGCCGGACCCCCTCGTCCACCTGATCCGAGAACTGAGCGAAATTCTCGACGAACAAGTCGACGAGCTTCGCGGCTGTCGCGTCATACTCGGCGGGGTTGGCCCACGTATTCCTCGGGTCGAGAAGCGCTGTGTCGACACCGGGTACCGCCACCGGCACCTCGAAGCCGAAGTTCGGGTCCTTGCGGAACTCGGCGCTGTTGAGGCTGCCATCGAGCGCGGCGTTCAACAGAGCACGGGTCTCCTTGATCGGCATGCGCCTGCCGACGCCATATTTGCCCCCAGTCCAGCCGGTGTTGACCAGCCAGCATTCCGCACCGCCTTCGGCAATGCGCTTTTTCAGCAGGTTTCCATAGATCGACGGCGGACGCGGCATGAACGCCGCGCCGAAGCAAGTGCTGAAGGTCGCGGTCGGCTCGGTCACGCCGATCTCGGTGCCGGCGACCTTCGCGGTGTAGCCCGAGAGGAAGTGATACATCGCCTGGTCGGGCGTGAGTCGAGAGATTGGCGGCAGCACGCCGAATGCATCCGCGGTCAGGAAAATGATGGTCGACGGGGGCGGACCGAGGTTCTTCTCGCTCGTGTTCGGGATGAACTCGATCGGATAGGCCCCGCGGGTATTCTCGGTCTTGCTGTCGTCGGTAAAATCGAGCTCGCGCGTGTCCTCGTCCATCGTCACGTTCTCAAGGATCGTGCCGAACATCTTGGTCGTCGCGTAGATTTCCGGCTCCCCTTCAGCCGAGAGGTTGATCATCTTGGCGTAGCAGCCGCCCTCGAAATTGAAGACCGCCGTGTCCGACCAGCCATGCTCGTCGTCGCCGATCAGCGTCCGGCTGGCGTCGGCGGAAAGCGTCGTCTTGCCGGTGCCCGACAGACCGAAGAAAATGGCACTCTTGCCATCGGCTCCGATATTGGCCGAGCAGTGCATCGGCATCACGCCCTCTGCCGGCAGCAGGTAGTTGAGCAGGCCGAACACGCCCTTCTTCATTTCACCCGAATATTCGGTGTTGCCGATCAGGATCAGCTTCTCGGTCAGGTTGACCGCGATTACGGTATCGCTGACGCTTCCGTGGCGCGCCGGATCGGCCTTGAAGCTGGGAAGATTGATAATCGTGTACTCGGGCGCGAAGTCGGCAAGCTCTTCGACCTTTGGCCTCACGAGCAAGGTGCGAACGAACAGGTTGTGCCACGCCATCTGATTGATGACCCTCACGTTGACCCGGTATTCGGGCTGGCTGCCCCCGTACAGGTCGGCCACGTAGAGTTCGTCCTGTCCCTTGAGCGCGTCGAGGAAATCCGCCTTCAAATTGGCCCAATGCTCAGGGGTCATCGGCTGATTGATCGGGCCCCAGTTGATCGTGTCCTCGGTCGTCGCGTCGCGGACAACGAACTTGTCCTTGACGCTCCGGCCAGTGAACTTGCCGGTATCGACCAGCAGCGCGCCATCCTTCGTGAGCTCCCCCTCGCCACGCTTGAGGGCATGTTCAACCAGTGGCGCGGTACCAAGATTCCAGAAGATGTGAGCAGACGTCGCGAAACCCTGCGCGTCGAGGCCGTAATTCGGAACCCGGTCGGTCACTGACAATCCATCCTTTCGAAATGTCGAAACGGCGGCGGCCACTGGCCCACCGCCGCATACGTATGCATCGCCTATAACCCCGAAAAAGTCGCGCGGTCAAAACAGGATAACTCCCGGAATGACCGTTACGGCACTCGTTAGCGCTAACAATGTCCCGCATCCGTACAGGGTTCCTGCGGAAGCGCGAGTTGCCGTTCGCCTTGTCTGATTCCCAGGTGCTGGCTATCGCGCGGCTGTCCATCCGCTGAGGCATTGATGAGCCAAGTGATCGCACTGGTCGATGACGACCGGAATATCCTGACTTCAGTGTCGATCGCGCTCCAGCAGGAGGGTTTCGTCACCCGGGTGTACACGGACGCCGCGACCGCCCTTAAGGCGATGGCCGATACTCTACCCGACCTTGGCGTGTTCGACATCAAGATGCCGGGAATGGACGGGATGGAGCTTCTGCGGCGAGTGCGCGAGTTCAGCTCAGTGCCGGTCATCTTCCTCACCTCGAAGGACGATGAGCTCGACGAGGCGCTGGGGCTCGCGATGGGTGCCGATGACTACATCTCTAAGCCCTTTTCCCAGCGCCTCCTGATTGCCCGCATCCGTGCGATCCTCCGTCGCCGCGAACTCGAACGTGGAGAAGCGACCGCCAGCGGCGAAGCAGACGAAGAGCCAGCGACGATGGAGCGCGGACGCCTGGTCATGGACCCGGCACGGCACAAAGTGCTGTGGGGAGGCCGCCAGGTCAGCCTGACCGTCACCGAATTCCTCATCCTGGAGACGCTTGCCCAGCGCCCCGGAGTGGTGAAATCGCGCAACCAGCTCCTCGACGTTGCGTACAGCGATGATGTCTACGTCGATGACCGGACGATCGACAGCCACATCAAGCGAATCAGGCGAAAATTCCGCACCGCCGACCCTGCGTTCGATTCAATCGAGACCCTTTATGGCGTCGGTTACCGCTTCGACGAATAGAGACGATGGTGCCGGAGGCCTGCACTGGTCGCGGCGGGCGACGCTCGCCAATCGCATCCTCGCACTCAACTTACTTACCGTGTTGCTGGTGATCCTGAGCACGCTCTATCTCGACGTATTCAGGAATCACCTCAGTCAGGAGCGCATTCGCCAGACGCGGATCGAAGCAACCGCCGTCGGCCTGGCGATCGACACCGCCGGCGCCGACAAACGCCAGCAAATCCTCGCCGCGGTATCGCGCGCGACTGGAACCCGCATGCGCCTGTTCGCCCCCGACGGGAGGCTCATCGTGGACAGCTGGTCAGTAACCGGTCCAACCTACGAACTGGTCGATCCTAAAGGGCAGGACTGGACCAAGCCCATCGCGCGCGCACTGGATCGCGGCTTCAATGCACTGGTCCTCGCCCGACCTCTCGACGAATTCGTCGAGCCGGCGATCGACCAGGGTGCTGCCTGGCCCGAAGTCGTGCAGGCCGCCCACACCGGGCAAATCGTAACGAAGGTCCGCAACGCCCGGGACCTGACTCCAGTCATATCCGCAGCGGTCCCGCTGAAAAGCGGGGTGCTCCTGTCCACGATCAACGACCGGGCTTTCACCAGGACCGTCCGCCGCCAGCGCGCGATCACGCTCGGAGCAATGGCGATCGTCATACTGGTGTCAGTACTGCTCTCCCGGTTTCTTGCGCGGACGATCGTCCGACCGCTTCGGCGGCTCGCGTTGGCGGCCCATCGAGTGCGCCTCGGCAGGGCGCGCGAAGTCAATGTTCCGCGCCTACCCGATCGAGGTGATGAGATCGGTGTACTCGCTCGCGCCGTGTCGGACATGAGCCAGTCGCTTCGAACGAGAATCGACAATGTCGAAGCATTCGCAGCGGACGTTGCGCATGAACTCAAAAACCCCCTCGCCTCCTTGCGCTCGGCTGTCGACGGCCTCGACCGGGTCGAGGATCCAAAGCTGCGTGAGAAGCTGAGGGGGGTCATCCGCGACGACGTGGCGCGTCTCGATCGCCTCATTACCGAGATTAGCGAAGCCGCCCGAACCGATGCCGAACTTGCTCGCGCCAATTTCGAGCCTGTGGACCTTGGCGCTTTGATCGAACCGCTCGTCGCAAGCTGGGAAAGCCGGCGAGAGACCGGCGATGCCAGACTCGCCTTCGCGCGTCCTCGCAAGAATACGGCCGTCGTCATGGGCAAGCCGGACCGGCTGGCTAGAGCGATCGACGCCATTGTCGACAACGCCGTCAGCTTCTCGCCGCCGGGCGGCCTCGTGGAAATCGCCATTGCGCGAGTGGGCGCCGAGGTCCGGATCAGGATTGACGATGAAGGTCCCGGAGTCCCTCCGGAAGCCCGCGAAGCGATCTTTAACCGCTTCCATACGGTTCGGCGGCAGAGTGCCGACTTCGGTCGCCATTCGGGCCTCGGCCTTGCCATCGCCCAGGCAATCGTGAATGGCCATGATGGGGAGATTGACGTGCAGGATCGCGATGACGCTCCATCGGGCGCCCGCTTCACCATCCGACTTCCGGCAGCTGACCAGGCATGAACAAGATGACCAACGAACGCGGTCCGCGCCTCAGTGCTGAAACGGTCCACGCCAGCACCGTCGCTCTCGATGGCCGAGCCGTCCTCATCACGGGCCCATCCGGCTCTGGCAAATCGGACCTTACGCTTCGGATGCTCGACCGCGGTTTCACGCTGGTGAGCGACGATCAGACTATCGTGAAGAAGATCGGCAATGCCTTGCTCGCATCGGCGCCTCCGACGATCGCTGGCAAGCTGGAAATCCGCGGAGTCGGAATCGTTGAAATGGAACGGACCGACAATGTGCCGGTTGCGCTCATCGTGGAACTGACCAGCGAGTTTCAGCGGCTCCCGGACGACAGCCGGGAACGGCCGATCCTCGGCTTGAAGATTCCGCTTGTCACGATTGACGCCATGACGGCCTCGGCACCCTCTAAAGTGGCCATCGCGCTCGATCGCATGGGCCTGAAGTTCTGATGCCCTCAGCGCGGCGCCTGCCGCGCCTATTGCTCGTCACGGGCATGTCCGGTGCGGGTAAGTCGACCGTCCTCGATGCGCTCGAGGACATGGGCTGGGATACCGTTGACAACCTTCCCGTCGACCTGCTGCAGGAATTCGTCCACGGCGGCGGGTCACGAAAGTCTAATGTCGCAGTCGGCATGGACGTCCGCAGTCGCGGATTCAATCCTACGACTCTGGGTGACGTTTTCCATGCAATCGAGGGGGTCGATCCGGAAATCCTCTACCTCGATTGCTCCGGTGGCGAGCTCATCCGCCGTTACGACGCGACGCGGCGGCTGCATCCGCTGGCGCCCGACCGACCGCCTGAGGACGGCATCGCCCGCGAGCGCCAGCTGACCTGGCCGCTGAGAACTGCGGCCGACAGCCTCATAGATACAACCGACCTGTCGCCGGCCGAGCTGCGAGAGGAGCTGAGGAACCGTTTCGGCACCAATGCCGACCAGCCCGTGCTCACCATCTCCTCCTTCTCGTTCGCCCGCGGCATTTCCCGGACTGCCGACTTGGTCTTCGACATGCGCTTCCTTCCCAATCCGCATTGGGTGGAAGGTCTCCGGCAACTTACGGGTGCCGATCAGGAGGTGCGCGACTATCTTGCCGAAGATCCGTCCTGGGGAGAGGCAACGGCCCGTATCGAGGCGCTTCTCATCGATTGGATTCCCCGCTACTGGGGCGCCGGCAAAAGTTACGTGACCGTTGCGTTCGGATGTACGGGGGGCCGGCACCGATCGGTGGCCGCGGCAGTGGAGATGGCGGAGCGGTTACGTAGTGCTGGATTTGCACCCAACGTGCGCCACCGTGATCTCGAATCGCCGCCGAGGGACACGATCGAACGGAATCCCGGGCGCGCTCACGAGGGTGAGGACGAGTTGAGTCGATGATTGGACTAGTGTTGGTGACCCATGGCCGGCTTGCGGCCGAGTTCGTCACCGCCATGGAACATGTAGTGGGACCGCAGGACGCCATCGAGTCGATCTGCATCGGTCCCGACGACGATATGGAACGCCGCAGGAAGGACATCGCCAAGGCGATCGGCAAGGTCGACCAGGGCCAGGGCGTCATCATCCTCACCGACCTGTTCGGCGGCACCCCGTCGAACCTCGCCATCAGCCTGATGAAGAGCGAGAACGTCGAGGTGATCGCCGGCGTCAACCTGCCGATGCTGATTCGTCTCGAAGGCGCCCGCAAGGTGATGCCCGTCCACGCCGCGGTTGCTGCAGCTCGCGAGGCGGGCCGCAAGTACATCTCTGTCGCCAGCGAAATCCTCGGGGAAGCGGCGGCTTGACGGCCGTCAGCAAGCAGGTCGAGATCACCAACAAGCGTGGGCTCCATGCGCGGGCCAGCGCCAAGTTCGTCAACATGGCGAGCGAAATCGACGCCAAGGTCGAGGTCGAGAAGGACGGCAACCGGGTCTGCGGCACCTCGATCATGGGGCTAATGATGCTCGGCGCCGCGATGGGCGACACGATCGTCATCCACGTGGAGGGCGTAGGTTCGGATGCGGCGCTAGAGCGCCTCGCGACACTCGTCGAGGAGCGGTTCGGCGAAGAGTAAGATCCCTTGAAGCCGTTCGGGCGAACGGTAAGTGTTGTTAACAATGCCCAGGCAAATCACCGCTTTCTCCAATTCCACCGTCAAGCTGCTGCGTTCGCTCCGGGACAAAAAAGCACGCCGGAGCGAGGGCCTGTTCCTTGCCGAGGGTTTGCGGATCCTGACCGAAGCGCGCGACAGCGGCCGTCTGCCCGAGATCGTTGCGTTCTCCGCTGAAGGCGCAAAGCACCCGCTGGCCGCCGAAATCATCTCGGCCACCGAGGCCGCGGGCGGCGACGCCGTGGAAACGAGCGCTGAAATCCTTTCGAAGATGAGCGGCAAGGACAATCCGCAGATGCTGCTCGGCGCCTACCGGCAGCCGGATACCGCCCTCGCCGCCATCGACCGGAGCAAGGCGCCGATGTGGATCGTCGCCCAGGCGCTCCGCGATCCGGGGAATATCGGCACCATTTTGAGAACCGGAGACGCCGTTGGCGCCGGTGGGCTAATCCTGATCGACGATTGCGCCGATCCGTTCTCGGTCGAAGCGGTCCGGGCGTCGATGGGCGCCCTGTTCACCCAGGACATCGCTACCGCGCGCTGGCCCGAGTTCATCGAGTGGCTGCGCTCCGGCGACGGCCAGCTCGTCGGCACCAGCCTCAAAGCGACGCAGGATTATCTCGAAGCCGAGTATCGGAAGCCCTGCTTCCTGCTGATCGGCAACGAGCAACAGGGGCTGCCGGCTGACTATGAGGCTGAATGCGACCTGCTCGTCAAAATTCCGATGGCCGGCCGCGCCGACAGCCTCAATGCAGCGATGGCGACCGCGGTCATGGCCTTCGCCATCAAGGCGAGCTGGCGATGAAGCAACCTCTGCTCTTCATCCTAAGTACTGTCCTCACCAGCTGCGCAACGCCTCAGCCGCAGCAGCCGCCCGCCTATCATGCCGTGGGAACTGAACCCTTCTGGTCCCTGACGATCGATCAGCGCACGCTGACCTTTGCTCTTGCTGGCTCCCAGCCCGTCCGGGAGCCGAAGCCTCGAGTGATCGTCGGCATCGCGGGCGAAATCTATAGGGCGCCTCGCATCGACGTGAACATCGTCCACGGCAGTTGCAGCGACGGGATGAGCGATCGAACCTTCCCGGACAAGGTACAGGTCCGCGTCGACGATCATTACTTCAACGGCTGCGGAGGCCTCTGATTACTCCGCTGCGATCTGCGGCGGTTCCTCGACTTCGCTCTCGCTTAGGCTGAGCTCCTCGTCAGCATAACGCGGCAATGCCTCGACCGGCGTTAACACCTCGATGTCGCGTCGACCTGGCTCGATATTCAATTCCCGAAACTTACGTGCCGTGACCAACGACCGCGTCTCAAAGCTCGACACGAAGCTATTGTAATTGTTGACTGCGCTCGAAAGCCCGCTTCCGACCTTGCGAAGATCGTCTGCTGCCTTTGCCAGCCGCTCATAGAGCTCCTTGCCGAGCTCGCCGATCTGCCGGGCTTCCTTGGCCAGCCGTTCCTGCCGCCAGACTGCGGCGACGGTCCGGGCAATCGCAATCAGGTTGGTTGGCGTGGCCAGCAACACCTTCTTGTCGAAGGCGTAGTCCCACAGGTTCGAGTCCTGCTCCAATGCGGCAGTCAGGAAGTGCTCGCCGGGGATAAACATGACGACATAGTCGGGCGCATCGTCGAACTGCGACCAATAAGCCTTGGCACCGAGGGTGTTCACGTGCGCCCGTATTGCGGTCGCATGAGCCGCCAGATGCGTTGCCCTATCCGCCTCGTCGATCGCGCCGAACGCGTCCTGGTAGTCGTTGAGCGAGACCTTGGCGTCGATCACCAGCGACTGCCCGCCAGGCACACGCACCACGACGTCCGGGCGAAGTCGCCCGCCCTCGCCGTCCGCAACGCTGACCTCGGTCGCGAAATCGCAATGTTCGGAAAGTCCGCAAGACTCCAACACGTTCCGGAGCTGCTGTTCGCCCCAGCGGCCGCGCGCCTTGGGGGCATTCCGCAGTGCATTCACGAGCTTGGCCGCCTCAGCGGACACGCGTTCGGTGCCTGTCCGCATCGCTTCAATCTGTCCGGTCAGCATTCCGAAGGCGTCCCGGCGCTCGGCTTCCACCTTCTGCACCGTCGTCTCGTAGCGTTCGAGCCGCTCGTGAACTGGCTGCAGAAGCGCCTTCAAATTCTGACCTGCATTCTCTTCCGATTGCCGGAAGCGCTGGTCAGCGCGCTTGAGGAAGGTCTCTTGCGCTTCGGCGAGCAGCTTGTTGCTGATCTCGGCGAACTGAGCCGACAGCCCTTCCTTGGCCTCGACCAGCTCCTGAATCCGGGCTTCGAAACCCCGGTCGCGTTCCGCCTGCGCGGCCTCCATCGCCGCCAGCTTGGTCGCTGCCTCACGATTGACGTCACGTTCGCGAACAACCTCGTCGAGTTGCAGTCGAAGGCTCTCGACCGTGTGCTTCGCGCCCGCCGCCTCCCGGCTCGCGTAAAGCCAGCCGATCATTGCGCCCACGACGAGCGCCAGGACGACAAACGCGACGACGGCCAAGCTCATTCCGTCACTCCCACCGGAACAGAACAGGAACCTTACCTTGAATTCCCTTTTGCAACAATAGGAAGCGGACAGTGTCGGGAGGGTTCTCCACAGGAACTTGCGTTGAGGGACGATCGGATCGACAACACTCGCGGATTTCGGGGGATTTCCATGGCCCGGCAGCGAACGGCGTTCCCGCCCGACCCCAAGCATGTCCTGTTCGCGGCAATGGCCGCCATGTTGCTGTTCGTGCTGTGGAACAACGAAGCATTCCTGCTCAATCCCGCCGATCCGCACTGGCAGCATCTTGCGCCCGCCGGCTGGCGCTTCCCGCCGCACGGGCTGCTCGGCGCCATCGCCCTCGTCACCGGAGCGTCGCAATTCTCAAGCCGGCTGCGCCGTAATCGGCCGAGGCATCGGCTGATCGGACGCATATATGTGATCGCCATCATCGGCGCCTGCTGCTTCGCAATGTGGATGGCGACCTTCATCAGCCCCTGGTTCCTGACCCTGTTCACCTGGACCCAGGGGATCGCCCTGATCCTGTGCACCGGCATCGGCTGGACGATGGCGCGGCGGCGGCGGTTCGAATGGCACCGGGCGTGGATGATGCGGAGCTATGCCATCGCCCTGATCTTTATCGAGGGGCGCGTGCTGATGGCGATACCCTGGCTCGGCGCCCGAGGGCTCGACGCGGTCGTTGCCGTCAACTGGTTCCTGCTGGTCGCCTCGCTGCTGGCGGTCGAGTTGTGGCTGCAATGGGAGAAATTGAAACTTCCGGCTAAGGAACCGGTCGCACGCTCGCGCGCTGGCTGAGCACAGGAGATTCCATGTCCATTCGCAAGATGATCGCACTTCACCCGGACGTCGCCGGGCACGTCAACCAGCCGCTCGGCGATGCGGCGCATCACCTGATGTATTGCGCCCGCATGTGCCTCAGTTGTGCCGACGCCTGCGCGGCCGAGAAGATGGACATGGCGCAGTGCATCCGCATCTGCCTCGACTGCGCCGACGTGTGCGAGGCGGCGGGCAAGCTCGCGGTGCGGCGGACCGGTGCCAATGAGCAGGTGCTGCGCGAGATGCTCGAGTTCTGCGCCCGCGTCTGCGACCTCTGCGCCGCTGAATGCGAGCGGCATGACCACGAGCATTGCAAGCTCTGCGCGCAGATGTGCCGCGAGTGTGCCGAGGATTGCCGGAACGCCGACGCCAGCATCGGCGCCTAACAGCAGCATTGCCTGATCGCCTCCGTCCGCCGATACGGCGCGAACGGAGGTTTCCCTTGGCGACACGACTGACCCGTTACATCCTGATCGCGCTGGTGCTCGGAATTATCGCGGGCTGGTCGATCAATGCGGCGATCGACGACGGCACTCCGGCGGCTGCTGCGCACCTGAAGTCCATCGCCGATTACCTCAGCATCGTGACGACCCTGTTCCTGCGCCTGATCAAGATGATCATCGCGCCGCTGGTTTTCTCGACGCTGGTCGCGGGCATTGCTCACATGGGAGATGTCGCAGCGCTT
>DASUZY010000085.1:0-3682 GCA_036376635.1 Sphingomicrobium sp. | reverse complement strand
CCGCAAGCTGCAGTCGGCGGTCAGCGCGTACCGGGGAACAAGAGTGTCTTTCGAACAGCTGACCTACCCTGTCGGTCAGTTCGCACCGCCGATCATAAGGCGGCTCAAGCAGAGCGAAGCGGTCTATGTGAGGGGGCGCCTTGAACTGGGGGCGCGGGTGACGATCGCCGACGCTAACGACACCGCGAGCAAACAGCGAAAGGCGCTGGATGCTCGAGATAGATGGTTGAGCGACCTTAGGGCGACGGCGGCGAGCTATACGAATGAACTTGCTGACCAGCAGTTGCTGGCCGAGGCGGAGTGCAGGGTCGGAAACGGTAGCCGGTGCGTCGCGGCCGCCGACCACGCATTGTCAATTTCCGCCGACGATCCCGTTTCTCTCAGCTGGAAGGGATACGGTATGGCCCTCGACGCGACAACCGCTTCCACCGCCGATCGCTCGGCAAAGCTGGATGAGGCGCGCTCGACCATCGCCAGGGCGAACCGGCTGGATACCGAATCCGTGCTGCCGTTGCTTGCCTACTATCGAAGTTACGCAGCGGCAGGCGAAAGCCCGCCGAACGTAGCTATCGATGGCCTCGCCAAGTCGCTTGACGAGGTGCCCTCCGCCCCAACCACGCGACTGATGCTGGGCACTGCCCTCATCGGGCAGTCCGACCCGACGGATGCGCGCCGCATTCTACTGCCGCTTGCGGTCGGCGCCTTTGACCCGCCCGAACGTCCCGCGGCGAAGCGGTTGTTGACGACGATTGCCGCCACTGCTTCGCCTGGCTCAAGCAGCGGAAGTCATTGACTTTCGGCTCACCGCCGCTAAGTCGCGCGCTCGCATTGGCTCGTCCAATGCAAACCGTCCGAGACAGCTGCTGAGGGTTTCCCTCTTAATTTGCAGCCTAGACGGGGACAGGAATCATTCGGATGCGGTTTGCCGCTCCGTCGTGCGTATGCCCAAGGGAGAAATCCCTGCGACGCCATCGATCCAACTCCCCACGGACTTAGTTGCTCGGGTTCGCCCGGGCTTTTGTTGAAACTCGTTCGGGAGCCATCCGGAACGAATTTTTGGAGTTGGCATGGATCGTTCGCAAAAAGCCGATCTGGTCGACGAGCTGAAGCAAGTCTTCACCGACACGAGCGTGGTTGTGATCACTCGCAACCTCGGTCTCACGGTGGCGCAGTCCACGGACCTGCGCCTGAAGATGCGCGATGCCGGCGCCCAGTTCAAAGTTGCGAAGAACCGACTTGCCCTGATTGCGCTCGAGGACACGCGCTACAAGCCGATCGGCGACCTGCTTAAGGGCCCGACCGCGCTTGCGACGTCCGCAGACCCCGTCGCGGCGGCCAAGGTGGCCGTTGATTTCGCCAAGACGACCGACAAGTTCGAGATCGTCGGCGGCGCGATGGGCGACACGGTTCTCGACGTGGACGGGATCAAGGCGCTTGCTGCACTGCCTTCGCTCGACGAACTGCGCGCGACCATCGTGGGCCTCATCCAGGCGCCCGCGACCAAGATCGCCCGCACGATCAACGAGCCTGGCGCACAGCTGGCCCGGGTCTTCGGCGCCTACGCGGCCAAGGAAGCCGCGTAAGCCAAGTCTTTTCATCAACGCACGACAACACGGGCCAAGTGCCCACCAAGGAGTATCAAATGGCTGACATTGCTAAGCTGGTCGACCAGCTTTCCGAACTGACCGTCCTCGAGGCCGCTGACCTCGCCAAGGCGCTCGAAGAGAAGTGGGGCGTTTCGGCTGCGGCTGCGGTCGCGGTTGCGGGCCCGGCCGCCGGCGGCGCCGGCGCGGCTGCTCCGGCTGCCGAAGAGAAGACCGAATTCGACGTCATCCTCACCGGCGACGGTGGCAAGAAGATCAACGTGATCAAGGAAGTCCGTGCGATCACCGGTCTTGGCCTCGGCGAGGCGAAGGCGCTGGTCGAAGGCGCTCCGAAGGCCGTCAAGGAAGGCGTCAACAAGGACGAGGCCGAGAAGATCAAGAAGCAGATCGAGGAAGCCGGCGGCACCGTCGAGCTCAAGTAAGCTTCTTCTCAGCTACGAAATGGAAGGGCGGCTCGGAAACGGGCCGCCCTTTTCGTTGCTTCGTCGCCACGATGGGCTGCCCTCTATCGCCGACGGGCCGACAACAACCGGAAGGGCCGTTCGTTTCTCCAACAGATGCCTGGCTGCAATGCCGAGCGCACGTGAAGGAGCGAAACGATGAGAATGATGATCTTGGCGCTTGCCGCCGCGACGACCGCGGGGCTCGCGATTCCCGCGACTGCTCAGACCGTGAACCAGCGAGAGGTCCGGCAGGACCAACGCATCCAGCAGGGCGTCCACAGCGGGCAGTTGTCGAGGGCCGAAGCGCAGCGCTTGCGCTACCTTGAAATGAGGCTCCATCGAACGGAGGCTCGCCTTCGCTGGCGACATGGCGGCCGCCTGACCGTTCAGGATCGACGCCGCCTACAGATGATGGCTGATCGGGACAGCAGGGAAATCCGCCGACTGAAGCACAATTACCGCTACCGGCGTTAGGAGGATCAAGAGCGGCCCGGAAACGGGCCGCTCTTTTCTGCTGGGCTCAACCGCGGCTATGATCTTCTTATGCTCACCGAAGACCTGCTGCAGGACGCCCGCTCGATCGCCGAACGCATCACTGCGCTTCGCCGCGCCATCCACGCCGAGCCCGAACTCGGGTTGGAAACGCCGAAGACGCTCGCCAAAGTGCGCGCCGAGCTTGCCGACCTGCCGCTGGAGTGGCGCGAAGGACCGTCGTGCACCGGCGCAGTCGCGGTCCTCAATGCGGGCAAAGCGGGGCGCTCCGTGCTGCTGCGCGGCGACATGGATGCGCTGCCGATGCCCGAGGAGACGGGCCTGCCGTTCGCCTCAACTGTGCCGGGGCGAATGCATGCCTGTGGACATGATACGCACACGGCGATGCTTGCCGGCGCTGCGCGAGTGCTCGCGAACCGCGCTGACAGCTTGCCTGGAGAGGTGCGCTTCATGTTCCAGCCCGGCGAGGAAGGCTATCACGGCGCGCGCTGCATGATCGACGACGGCCTCCTCGATCCCTTCCCGGACGCTGCGTTTGCCCTTCACATCATGCCCAATGCTCCTCACGGCGCGATCGGGAGTCGCGTGGGCACATTGCTCGCCTCCGCCGATATGTTGGAGATCGTAGTCGAAGGGCGCGGCGGCCATGCGTCGATGCCGCACGACACGCGCGATCCGGTGCCGGTCGCCTGCGAGATCGTGATGGCGCTCCAGGCGATGGTCACCCGCCGCTTCAAGGCGACGGAGGCGGTCGTGGTAACGATCACGACGCTCGAATCCGGGACCGCTCACAACGTCATCCCCGACAAGGCGCGGCTGAAAGGCACGATCCGCACCCTCTCGCCCGAGGCGCGCTCGACGGTCGCCAGCGCGATCCAGACGCTCGCCGAGAACATCGCCCAGGCGCACGAATGCGATGCCGACGTCACGATCACCAAGGGCTTCCCACCGACCGTCAACGACGCCCGCGCCGTGGCGCTGGCGGAGGCGGTCGCGACCGGATTGCCGCACGGCGAGTATCTGCCCCTGCCCGCCCCGATCATGGGTGCCGAGGATTTCTCCTATGTCTTGGAGAAGGTGCCGGGAATGATGGCATTTCTCGGAGTCTCCAAGAGCGGCGCCGACCTCAGCACTTGCTGTGCG
>DASUZY010000084.1:0-16529 GCA_036376635.1 Sphingomicrobium sp. | reverse complement strand
TACTCGCCGCCGCTGCCGGATCCGTTTGCGGGCGTGAATGTCGATTATAGCAACATGCATTGCTCGTCATCGGCGCTGAGCGACAGCACCGATTGGTCGAGCATCGGAAATACGAACTGCTTTTCGTCGATCTCGCTGAACCCGAACCGCACGATCAACGTCCCAAGCACGGTTCCCGTTGTCTACGTGAATGGCGGCAGCGTCGACCTGAAGGGCACCTTCAACTGCACTTGCACCGTCGTCCTGACGAACTCCGATCAATCGCCGGGTGCGACGATCGGAACCTGGTCGTCGAACGCGCAGGCGCAGAACAACATCACTGCGCCGATGACCGGAAATTTCGCGGGGATCGCGGTCTACCAGGACAGGCGTGCAACCGGGAACACGGACCAGATCAATGGTGGATCGAACAATGTGATCCAGGGCGCGGTCTACTTCCCCAAGGACACGCTGAAAATCAACGGCACCGGGCAGGCGTCTTCGCTTTGCGCGATGTGGGTTGCCAATAACATCTCGTTCCTGGGAACCAGCTCGATCGCGATCAGTAGCCCGGATGACACCGCCTGCAGCGGCAAGGAACCTGGCGGCAATCCGATGCACATGGTGAGGCTGGTCGCATGAGCCTCCTTCGCAACGAGCGCGGCGCCGCCGTCGTCGAGATGGCGATGGTCGCTCCGGTCCTTGCGCTTATGACGATTGGCGTCATCGACATGAGCAACGCTTACAGCAAGAAGCTGGCTCTCGAGCAGGGCGCTCAGCGCGCGATCGAGAAGATCATGAACACGACCGAGACCTCGACGGTCGAGGCGACGCTGGCGAACGAAGCGGTCTGCCAGGTCAATGGCTGGACGACGAGCGGCGGAGTGACCACCTGCAACACCAGCCCGATCACCACCAGCAATGTGACGGTCACGTGGCGCCTCGATTGCGTCAACGGCCCGACGACGCTCAGCCAGTCGACGACGGATTCGTCAGTCTACGACGGATATGTCGCGGCCTGTACCGGGACCAAGGTCGGTTACGTGCAGGTCACGGTCACCGACAAATATACGCCGCTGTTTCCGATCCACTTCGCTTCATTCAACGGCGGCGATTCGACTTACCATCTATCGGCCACCGCCGGCATAAGGACGATGTGATGTTGCGCAGGCGCATTGCAAAGAATGAGGACGGCGTAGCCACTATCGAGATGGCTTTCGCGCTGCCGGTCCTGATCGTCATGATCTGGGCGCTTTGGCAGCTCGCTGAAGTCTATCGCGCGGTGGCGGGCATGCAGCAGGCATTGGGCGAAGGCGCTCGCTACGCCACGCTTTGCCTGAACCCGGGAGCAACCGGATGCAGCGCGCCCTCTCCCGGAACAGGCACTGCTCCAGCGACCGGAACCATCAAATGGAAGATTCAGAACAGTGTTTACGGGATCGGTCCCGGGACGTTCACGATTGCCGACCCTGTCAGCGGCACGGCGGGCACGGCGCAATATTACGACCTGTCGGTCACCTACTCACAGGCGACAGACCTGCTGTTGTTTCCCGGACCGACGATGAGCCTTACGCGCTCGAAGCGCGTCTGGATTTCGACCAGCACCTGATTGTCTGAGCCAGCCCGGAGTGCCTGCGCTCGAGGTTTAGGACTTCGAGCCGGGGGTTCCGTCCGGCTTGCCGCCCGCCAGATGTTCGGCCGCGCCGGCCTTCAGCACCCGTACTTCCGGTTTCTGCCACTTCTTCTTCGCGGGGGTTCCTGCGTCGATCTTTCTGGGCTCCGGCTGATGTGACTCACGACCCGACATTCTGCCTCTCTCCGAGCTAGTTGGCGCAAACGTCATATAGCCGACAAACAGCAGTGACAATTCAAACGAAGCGCCGACCGGGTCGAGATTCGACTGTGTCACTTTGATCTATGTAAATTTTCAGGTTAATGCCGTTCGATTAACACTGCTATTAACGCCTCCGGAATCAACAGGGGGCGTTATGTTCAAGACTTTGCTTTTCAGCGTAGCTTTGATGGCAGGGAGCGCCGCCAGCGCGGCCGTCTCAATCAACTTCAATTCCGCAACCGGAAATCTCGGGACTACCCACACCTACACGTCGGGGACGTTGTCGGTCGTCGCGACGGGATATTCCGCGAACGGATCGACGGCCGCTCTTTACGGCAAGAACGGCGCCGGCGACGAGAAGGGCCTCGGCCTTGCCGGCGATCCGACCGGGGACAACGAAATCTATTATCCCGGCACTGACTTCATCCAGCTGAACGTCAGCAACCTGATCAGCCAGGCGACCGGTGCATCCTTCTTCATGGGTAGCTCGACCTCGGGTGAGACCTGGAAGGTCTATGGCAGCAATACGGCTGGTGTGCTCGGCGCGGTGCTGATTGCCAGCGGCAGCGATGAATTGCTGCACGCTCTCACCGGGTGGGGCCAATACACCTACTACGACTTCGTCGCGACCGGCACGGTTGATCAATATGGCCGCCGGACGGCCGGCAATGTCCTGCTCGGCGGCCTGTCAGTCGCTGCTGTGCCGGAGCCCGCGACCTGGGCGATGATGTTGCTCGGCTTCGCCGGGATCGGCGTGGCGGCGCGGCGCCGTCGGGGCGCAGGGCTGGCTCAGATCGCTTAAGATCCCTTCCGATCGAATCTGAGCCAACGGGGCCGCTCGCACCATGTGGGCGGCCCTTTTCCTTTAGCCCTTCCGCCGCTGAAAGAAGGCGGTGATGGCGTCCTTCGTCTCCTGCGAGTCCAGCCGCTCGGCGAACTTGCTGCTCTCCAGCTTCATGCGCTCGAGAATCTCGTCCTGCGCACCCTGGCGCAGCAGCGCCTGCGTCAGGCGGAGCGCTTCCCTCGGCTTGGCCAGCAGCTTTCCGGTCAGCTCAGTCAGCTTCTGATCGAGCACCGATAGCGGAACGACGTGACTGGCCAGTCCGACCGTCAGCGCTTCATCCGCTCCGAATGGCTCGGCCAGCAACAGGTACCGTGCTGCACGCCGGCGTCCCGCAAGACGCGGAAACAGCAGCGAACTCGCAGCTTCCGGGACCAGCCCGAGGTCCACGAACGGCATCGAAAATCGTGAATCCTCAGCCGCGATCACCAGGTCGCAGTGGAGCAGCATCGTCGTTCCGATGCCGACGCAATTGCCGTGCACCGCGGCGACGATCGGGATTTGGCATTCGGCGAGCGCACGCAGAAGACGCCAGACCGGAATGTCTTCGCCTCGCGGATCGGCTTCCAGAAAATCGGCGAGGTCATTGCCGGCGGCAAAGTCCACGCCCTCGCCGCGGATGGTGATGACCCGCGTTTCGCCGTCCTCGAACGCGCCCGCGATCGCGTCGGCAAGCACGCCGTACATGGCGACAGTGATTGCGTTGCGACGTTCCGGGCGATTGAGCGTGATCGCCAGAACTCCATCGGAGCGTTCCACCCGAACATGATCCGTCATGACCCTGGCCCTCCCGAATCGGGTGACGCGCGACGCCCCACCGGCTATTGCCCGCCCATCCAACAAAGCGAGGGCGCACGCAAACCGTCATGAAGTTCTTTGCCGACACTGCGGAAATCAGCGAGATCCGGGAGCTTGCGGACACCGGCCTGCTCGACGGAGTCACCACCAACCCCAGCCTGATCCACAAGTCGGGCCGCAAGTTCCTGGAAGTCGTCAAGGAGATCGCGGGAGTCGTGAAGGGTCCCGTTTCCGCCGAAGTCGTCGCCCTCGATTACGAAGGCATGATGCGTGAGGCCGAGGTGGTCCGGAAGATCGCCGACAATATCGCGGTAAAGGTGCCGCTTACGCCGGCCGGCCTCAAGGCGTGCAAGTCGCTGAGCGGCGACGGCACAATGGTCAACGTGACGCTCTGCTTTTCGCCGACCCAGGCGCTACTGGCGGCGAAAGCCGGCGCGACCTTCATCTCGCCGTTCATCGGCCGTCTCGATGACATCAGCGCGGACGGAATGCAGCTGATCAGCGACATCCGGTTGATTTACGACAATTACGACTTCGAGACCGAGATTCTCGCGGCGAGCATTCGCCATCCGCTGCACGTGTTGGAGGCCGCCAAGATCGGCGCCGACGTGATGACCGCGCCGCCCAAGATCATCTGGCAGCTATTCAATCACCCGCTCACCGATGCCGGTATCGCGAGCTTTCTTAAGGACTGGGAAGCTACAGGCCAGAAAATCGGCTGACCTATCAATGGATAAGGTCCAGCTCTCAAGGTTTCGGTAACCTTCCGAAGTAACGCTTCTTCAACCGGTCGCCGCTTAAAACGCACCCATCCTGCTTGTGGACGCATGCAGGTTGGGGGCCACTGCTCCCGAGTTTGGAACCAAGGAGCGAAGACCATGAGCAAGTTTCTGAAGCTGATTCGTAACGAAGAGGGTGCGACCGCCATTGAGTACGGCCTGATCGCCGCTCTTATCGCTGTTGCCGCCATTGGCGCGATGCAGGGCATCGGCAATAAGCTGAACACGACCTTCAACAACGTTTCGAATCACCTCGGCTAAGCCGAAGTTTCGACTTCGAACATGGAAGCGGCGGTGCCCTACGGCGCCGCCGCTTTTGTTTTTGGTCAATTCACTCAGCGGCTCTTGCTGAAGTGTACCGTTACATTTTGGATCGAACGCACTGGCTTACCCGCGTCATCGATCGGTGGCACCATCGTCAATTCGGTGCTCGCCTTCTGACATGCTAGCGCGGTCAGATTTGGATATTCCCGCAAGTGCGACTTTGTGAATGGCGTTCTGGCCTCACATGTCACCACGCGTCCTTGCTCGTCCGCTGCCACTTCAAGTTCCAATCCGACGAGGGACGGAGCACCGTCGGGAAGCTTGTTCACAGCGAAATCCATGTCCGGCACAACAGTTCGTAAGCGATCCGCATCAGTTGGAATTGAGTTGGTCGTAGTCCAACTAACGGGCACTCTGATGACGCCATACACCTCAGTGCCATCCGACCATTTGGCTGGTAAGAACTTCGCACGCTTAAGGATTAGCTCGCAGGTGTAGGTGTCTAGCTTGGGCTCACCGCTTTTGGCCTCAACGACACATCCTTGGATAGATCCGTCCGGTCGAACGGTCGTCCTCGTATAGACCGTCCGAGAGTCATGGAGAAAGGCGGGCCAATCATCGGCGGAGAACAAAGCGCGGACATCCGGAACGCGAGGCTGAGCGGGCACTGGTAGACTCAAAACGTTAGCCAAAGCGATCCAGAACATGCGCAAGTTGTTGCAAGCAATCACTGAACTGTCGAGCGGTCGCAGTCCTTCAGTAGGAAATTAACCGACCGGGGCGTATTCTGCGCGGCGATGGCGACGGTGATCCCCTTCGAAGAGCGCGCGGTGGCGCGACTGCGGGAGCGGTTGGGCGCGGCCGAGGAGGCCAACCAGGATCTCATCGCCTTCGCGCGCGGGCACTCGGGCGCGGTCGCCTCGATCCATGAGGCGGTCATCGCCGCGATCGAGGCGGACAGCATCGAGCACCTATTCCACGTCGTGACTCAGGAATGGCCGTTGATCCTCGGGATCGATTCGGTCGCGCTGTCGCTGATCGTGGGCGGCGAGGGCTTCCGCGCCGACGGGGGCGGGGTGCAGCATGTCGATCCCGCGTTGCTTCGCCGTGCGATCGGGCAGGTCGCGGGCGTCCAGATGCGGACGGTAGAGCGCGGCCACCCCCTGTTCGGGCCGGCCTGCGACCTGATCCGGGCCGAAGCGCTCGTGCGGATTGAAAATGATCCGCCGCTGCCCAGCGGGCTCCTGGCGCTCGGACAGCGCGCCGAACTCAGCCTCGATGCGCGTCACGGGTCCGAATTGCTCATGTTCCTTGGCCGGAGCCTTGCGGCTATGATCCGCAAGTGGCTGACGATCCCTCAGGCCTGAACCATCATCCCGCGGCCGCGCTGGCGGCACGCTGGGCCTCATATTTGCAGCACGATCGCCGCCGTTCGGCGCACACCGTCCGCGCCTACACTGCAACTGCGCATCGGCTGATCGACTTCCTTGGCCGCTACCGGGGCGAAGAGATCGGCGAGACCGCTTTGACATCCATCGCCGCCGCGGATCTTCGCGCTTTCCTTGCCGACCGGCGCGGGAGCGGCCTTGGCCCGGCATCGGCAGCGCGCGAGCTGTCGGGCGTTCGGGCGTTTCTGACTTACGCGGCCGAGCAGCAGGGCAAGCAGGCCCAGCTTCCGCGAACCCGGGCGCCCAAGCGGCCGCGTACGCTCCCCCGGCCAGCAGCGCCCGAGGAAGCGGTCGAGCTTGCTGAGACGGCTGCGGAGGCCGCGAGCGAGCCCTGGATGGGCGCTCGCGATCTCGCGATCCTGCTGCTGCTTTACGGTGCGGGCCTTCGTGTCGCCGAAGCCATGTCGTTGACCGCGGACATGCTGCCGATCGGCACAACGCTGCGGGTCACGGGCAAGCGCTCGAAGACGCGCGTGGTGCCGGTGATGGCGGCGGTGCGCGAGGCAATTGACGATTATGTGCAGCAGTGCCCGTATCCGCTGAAGGGCGCTGTCCCGTTATTCGTTGGCGCGAGGGGAGGGCCGCTCAATCCCGACCTCGTGCGGCGCTCGGTTGCGGCGGCCCGGCGGAGGCTCGGGTTGCCCGATACGCTGACGCCGCATGCACTGAGGCACAGTTTCGCGACGCATCTCCTTGCCCGCGGTGCCGATCTGAGGTCGCTTCAGGAGTTGCTTGGCCATGCCAGCCTGTCGTCGACCCAAATCTATACGGCGGTGGACGCGGCGCGACTTCTCGATGTCTATCGCCAAGCCCACCCCCGCGCCTGAGCAGAGGCCCAGGGTCCGCCGAACCGAGCGGCCGTTGGGAACGCAACCAGATGCCGCGGCGTGTCGGAAAGTGGGGTAACCTTCACGCCGCGACGAAGTTCGAGCTAGGCATCGCGAGTAAAGCGAATGCTAAATAACCGTTTTGGATTAGTGGCTTGAGAGGGAGCGGCGGTCCATTTCGGACCTAGTTGCCGGCCTTTCGCTCGATTGCGTCCCAGATCAGCCCGGGCGTGTCGGTGCCGTTGAACTTGTCGATTGCCACGATCCCGGTCGGCGAGGTGACGTTGATTTCGGTCAACCACTTGCCGCCGATCACGTCGATGCCGACGAACAGCAGTCCGCGCCGCTTGAGCTCGGGTCCCAGCGTCGCGCAAATCTCCTGCTCGCGCGCGGTCAGCTCGGTCTTGGCCGCAGTGCCGCCGACTGCGAGGTTCGAACGGATCTCGCCCTCGCCGGGTACTCTGTTGATGGCGCCCGCGACTTCCCCATCAACCAGCACGATGCGCTTGTCCCCCTGCGCGATCTCCGGGATGAACGCCTGAATCACGTGCGGCTCGCGATAAGTGCGATTGAACAGCTCGATCAGCGAAGCGAGGTTGCGGCCGTCGCTGCCGATCCGAAACACCGATCCGCCCGCGAACCCGTGCAGCGGCTTGATGACGATGTCGCCATGCTCGGCGAGGAAATGCCGCGCCGCGCCCACTGACCGCGTGATCATCGTCGGCGGCATGAATTGCGCGAAGTCGAGCACCCAGACTTTCTCAGGAGCGTCGCGCACGGAGGTCGGATCGTTGACCACCAAAGTCTCACCTTTGATGCGCTCCAGCAGGTGCGTCGCGGTGATGTAGCCAAGGTCGAACGGGGGATCCTGCCGCATCAGGACGACCTCGACGTCTCTCCCGAGATCGAGGATCTTGAACTCACCAAGGTGGAAGTGATCGCCCGCGACGGCCTGTACCGAAACCTCGTGCGCGCCGGCATAGAGGCGGCCGCCGTTATAGGTCAGGTCCTCGGCGAGGTAGTGAAAGAGCGTGTGCCCGCGCTCCTGTGCCTTCAGCATCAGCGCGAAGGTGGAATCGCCGGCGACGTTGATGCCCTTCAGCGGGTCCATCTGCACGGCAACGCGGAGCGGCATCAGGCGGGCCTAGAATCCCGCCGCGGCTTTGTCACCCTTGCCAGACGTTGACGAGGTGCTTCGGCCAGCGTCCGGGAACGATGAACAGCGCATCGATGCGGAGATCATCGCCTTCGCGCAGGTAGCGCGGCGCGAGGCGCTCGGCGGCAATCGCGACGCGCCGCAGCCGCCATTGATCGAGGGAGAAGGTCGCCGCCTGTTCGGTCGCGCGCGCCTTGACCTCGACGAAGGCGAGGATGCGTCCGCGCCGGGCAATGATGTCGACCTCGCCGCCGGGAACGCGGGCGCGGCGAGCCAGGATTTGCCAGCCCTTCAACCGCAGGAACCAGCAAGCCAGCGTCTCGGCGCCGCGTCCGCGCCTTTCCGCCTGCTGCCGGTTCATTTCGAACGGTCGAGGGCCCGGGCGTAGGCGCGCTTGCGGGGTACCCCCAGCATCTGGGCCACTTCGGCCGCCGCTCGCGAGGGGGAGAGGCGCTTCAGCGCCTTGTCCAGTTCTGCGTCGAGCTGCTCGTCGGTCGCTTCGGCTGCTTCGAGCGGAGGTCCGACGACGATGACGATCTCTCCCTTCGGCTCCGCATCGGCATATCGTTCCGCGAGCTCCGGCAGGACACTGGTGACGCACTCTTCATGAAGTTTGCTGATCTCGCGGGCCACTGCACCGTCGCGGGGTCCAAGTTGCTCGGCGAGGGACGCCAGGGTGGCACCCAGGCGCGGGCCCGATTCATACAGCACCAGCGTCGCCCGGACGCTCGCCACCTCAGCGATCGCATCGCTGCGCGCCTTCGCCTTGGCCGGCAGGAAGCCGAGGAACAGAAAGCGGTCGGTCGGCAGCCCCGCCAGCGTCAGCGCCGCAATGGCCGCGCTTGGGCCGGGCAGGGTGTGCACCTGATGGCCTGCAGTCCTCGCGGCTCGCACCAGCTTGTAGCCGGGGTCGGAGATGAGGGGCGTTCCCGCGTCGCTCACCAGGGCGATCGCCTGATCGCCTAGCTGCGCCACGATCCGTTCGCGTTCGGCGTCGCTGGTGTGATCGTCGTAGCGGCTCATCGGGACCTTGGCGCCGATGTGCGACAGGAGCTTTGCAGTGACTCGGGTATCCTCCGCCAGGATGCGGTCGGCATGGCGAAGCGCATCGGCGGCGCGCGGACTGAGATCGCCGAGATTTCCGATCGGGGTGGCGACGATGTGCAGTCCGGGCGGAAGAATACTCACGAAAGTTGATTAACCCCTTCCAATTCAATCCGAAAAGAGTCATCGTTGCGACGTTCATCTGCCTGGGGAGAGGTTCGATGATTGCATTGTTGGGAGCATCGGCACTCGCTTTGGCGGCTTTTCAGGCGACGATCGCCGCGCCGACCAGTGCCTTTCGGGGTTGCCTTCACGACGCGGCCTCCAAGGCCACTAGCGACAAGGTCAGCGCCGAGACGATCGAGACCTACCTGCGGGGTGCCTGCACTGTCCAGATGGGATCGCTGAAGGAAGCGCTGGTCGCATTCCGGATGAAGAACGGAATGACCAGGAAGGCCGCCGACAGCGACGCCGAGATGACGATCGACGATTATGTCTCGACGCCGGTCGACAATTATAAATTCATGGCCAGCCAGAACGCCAAGCCGGCTGCTCCAGCAGCGCCCGCGGCTGCGAAGCCGGCTATAACGCCAGCTGCCGCGCCTGCTAACCCGCAACCGCCAAAGCCTTAGGTTCGTCCGCGGCGATCTCGCCGAGGATCGAGTCCAGTAACAGGCGGCCCTCGCTCGTCGCAGCGATGCGCGTGCCATCGCGCGCGAGATGACCGGTACTGACGAGCCGCTCGACCCGGTTCCAGTCGACGAGCGGCACACCGAAGCGCTCCGAGAGCCTATCCACGTCGATTCCTTCTGCGAGCCTTAGACCCATAACGAGCGCTTCATCCGCGGCCTCGACGGGCGTGAGAAGTGCTTCCTCCGCGATTCCATGTCCATTCCTGGTGAGCGCCGACAGAAAGTTCTCCGGCTTTCTGTGGCGCGTCGTGCGCCGACCCAGGCGCCGGCCGTGCGCGCCTGGACCGATGCCCGCATAATCGCCGTACCGCCAGTATGTCAGATTGTGCCGGCTTTCTTGACCTTTGCGGGCATGATTGCTGATCTCATAGGCGGGCATCCCGCCGGCCGCCGTCATCTCCTCGGTCAGCTCGAAGAGCGCGGCCGAGGTCTCGGCGTCGAGCGGATCCATCTCGTGGCGAGCAACCATGCTCGCGAAGCGGGTCCCGGGCTCGATTGTCAGCTGATAGAGCGACAGGTGCGATGTGCCGAGCGAAAGCGCCTGGGCGAGCGTCGCCGACCAGCTATCCTCGGCATCGCCGGGTAGCGCATAGATCAGGTCGAAGCTGACTCGGCGAAAATGCTTCTGCGCTGTCGCCAGCGCAGCGAACCCTTCACGCGCCGAATGGGCCCGGCCGAGGAAGGCCAACGCCTTGTCATCGAAACTCTGGAGGCCGAGCGAGACGCGGTTGACGCCTGCTTTCGCGAGATCGGCGAAGCGCGCCGTCTCGACCGAGTTCGGATTGGCTTCGAGCGTGATTTCGATGTCGGCGGATGGCTGCCAATGTTGGGCAGCGGCCTCAATGATGGAGGCGACCGTGGATGATTCCATCAACGATGGAGTGCCGCCACCGAAGAAGATCGAGGTTAGCTCGCGTCCGCCAAGGAGGGATGCCTCATGGGCGAGATCAGCGAGCAGCGCCTCGCGCCACGCATCCTGGTCGATGCTCTCGCGGACGTGGCTGTTGAAATCGCAGTACGGGCACTTGCTGACGCAGAACGGCCAGTGGACGTAAAGCGCCAGTGGCTCTCCGGTCATTCCTGGAGCGCCGCCACAAGCTTGCGGAATGCGTCAGCGCGGTGGCTGATCGAATGTTTGAACTCCGGATCCAGCTCTCCGAAGGTCCGATCGTGGCCGACCGGTACGAACATCGGGTCATAACCGAACCCGCGTTCTCCCCGTGGCGGCCAAACCAGCGTCCCATCTACGCGGCCATCGAACGTTTCGACCTGACCGTCATTCGGCCAGGCGATCGCCAGCGCGCAGGCGAAATGGGCCGCGGGCGCAGCGTCGGGCTCGGCGGCTTCGACTTCCTGCCAGACCTTCTCCATCGCGCGCATCCAGTCGCGGTTGCCATCTTCGTCCTCGGCCCAGCGGGCGGAGAAGATCCCGGGACGGCCGTGGAGCGCATCGACACACAGGCCGCTGTCGTCTGCGAGCGCGGGGAGACCGCTCAGATCCGCGGCCTCGCGCGCCTTTAGGTCGGCGTTGTCGGCGAAGGTGACGCCGATCTCGTCCGGCTCGGGAAGATCGAGTTCCTTTGCGCTCACGCAGCTGATGCCGAGCGGCTCAACGAGCGCGGCAATCTCGCGCAACTTGCCCGGATTGTGGGTTGCGATGACCAGCTTGCCGCCGATCGGCCTCACCGTCCGGTGGCCTTCAGCTGCGCCTGGAAGATTTCCCCGCATCCGATGCGGGCGAGGCGGAGCAAGCGCAGCAAGCCTTCTTCGTCGAAAGTCTCGCCTTCGGCAGTCAGCTGAGCTTCGACGATTGCGCCGTCCGCGGTGAGCACGAAGTTGCCGTCGCTGCCAGCGGTTGAGTCCTCGTCGTAGTCCAGATCGAGCACGGCATTGCCCTGATGAATCCCGCAGCTTACCGCCGCCACCTGTGTGCGGATCGGATCGGTGGAAATCGCCTTGTTGTTCAGCAGCTTGTCGATCGCAATTCGAAGCGCGACCCAACCGCCGGAGATCGACGCTGTGCGCGTTCCGCCGTCAGCCTGGATGACATCGCAATCGACGGTAATCTGCCGCTCACCGAGCGCCTTCAGATCGACGACGGCGCGCAAGCTGCGGCCGATAAGCCGCTGTATCTCCTGGGTCCTTCCCGATTGCTTCCCCTTCGCCGCCTCGCGATTGCCGCGCGTGTGGGTCGCGCGGGGGAGCATTCCATATTCGGCGGTGACCCAGCCCTGGCCCTTGCCGCGCAGGAACGGGGGAACCTTTTCCTCGACGCTCGCGGTGCACAGAACGCGGGTGTCGCCGAAGCTGACGAGGCAAGAGCCCTCGGCATGGCGGGTAAAGCCGGGCTCGAACTTCAATTCACGCATCTGATCGGGGGCGCGTCCGGACGGGCGCATGGGCATTCACTTCTCCTGAGACTGGTGCGGTGGCGTCCCTAGACCGGAGAACGGCGCAATCCTAGATGAGTCTCATGCCTCAACCGATCGGCGAGATGACAGACCGCATGCGCGATATTTTCGGCATGGTGGTCGAAGCCTATCTGGAGCGCGGGCTCCCGATCGGATCCAAGGCGCTGGCCGGCAGCATCAGCCTGTCGCCTGCATCGATTCGCGGAGTGATGCAGGAGCTGGAGGAGCGCGGGCTGCTGACCCACCCGCACACCTCGGCGGGGCGGATTCCCACCGAGAGCGGTCTTCGCCTCTTCGTCGACGGAATCATGCAGGCCGCAGCTCCGAACTTGAGCGAGCGGCGGGAGATCGAGCGGCAGATCGTCCGCGACCAGCCGATCGAGGATGCGCTCGCGGCGGCCTCGGCGGCGCTGTCGGGCCTCAGCCAGGCTGCGGGTGTCGTTCTCGCGCCGAAACGCGAGATGCGCCTCAAGCAGCTGAGCTTCGTTCAGTTAAGCAATACCCGCGCGCTTGCGGTGCTGGTCGGCGCCGACGGAAGCGTCGAGAATCGAGTGGTGACGCTGGATGGAGCGATGTCGTCCTCGGCGCTGATCGAAGTGAGCAATTTCATCAATGCCCGCCTGGCGGGGCTCACTCTGGCGGAGGCCGAGGCGCGGCTGCGCGCTGAAATCCGCGACCGCAAGGAGGCGATCGACGCCGCTGCCGCCGAATTGGTTGCCTCGGGTCTCGCCGCCTGGAGCCAGGACCATGCACGCCGTCCGGTGCTGATCGTCCGGGGGCAGGCGAACCTCATCGATCCGACCACCGCCGAAGACCTCGACCGGGTCCGCCGTCTGCTCGACGAGCTGGAGGAAGCGCAGGAGATCGCCCATTTGCTTGAGACTGCGCGCGATGCTCCGGGGTGCCGGATCTTCATCGGATCGGAGAATCGGATGTTCGCGCTGTCGGGCTCTTCGGTGATCGCCGCGCCCTACCGCGGGAGCCAGGGCGAGGTGGTCGGCGTTGTCGGAGTGATCGGACCCACGCGGTTGAACTATGCCCGCGTGGTCCCCATGGTGGATTTCACAGCAAAAGCACTGACGAGATTGATGGCATGACAGAGGGTAAGCTGCACGACGAAGCGGAGGAGATCCGCAACGATACGGCCGAGGATTCGCCCGAGCTTCAGGAGCACGACCGGGTGAGCGAGCTCGAGCAGCAACTCGAGGAGGCCAAGTCGAAGGCGCTCTATGCGGCGGCCGAGACTCAGAACGTCCGCCGGCGGCTGGAGCAGGAGCTTCAGCAGGCGACAAGCTACGCATCTGCCGGATTCGCCCGCGACATGCTGGCAATCAAGGATCACCTCGACCGGGCACTCGCCGCGGTTGGAGAGGATCTTCGCGCCGACAAGACGGCGGCCCAGTTCCTCGCCGGAATCGAGGCCACCTCGCGTGAGCTGGATGCCGTGTTCCAGCGCAATGGCGTCAACCGGATCAAGTCGGTCGGCGAAGAACTCGATCCGCATCGCCACCAGGCGATGATCGAAATGCCGAGCGACAAGGAACCGGGCACGATCGTCGAGGAGATGCAGGCGGGATATACGCTCAAGGACCGTCTCCTTCGCCCCGCGCTGGTAGCGGTGGCGAAGAAGCCCGACTAACCTGCTCTAGCGCGAGAAGACCGCACCGTGCGGCTTGCCCGCGCCGGTCCATCCGTGCGGCCATTTGCGCGTTGCGAAGCTGAAACCGGGCTGACCATCCTCGCCGCGGAACGCCGAATCGATGGTAAGTGCGCCAGTGACTGGGTCGAGCTTCAGCAGGTAGGTACGATCGCCTTCCCGGCCAGACGTGACCACGATACGACCCGTCGCTGGGTCAAGGCCCGTCCAATGGGATGCATAATCGCGACTGATCACGAGGCGCGACACCTCCTTCGGGTGAGAACCGTCGGTCATGTCGAGGACGATGTATCCGTGAATGTCTGGGACGCTCTGGACCAGGTAGTGACCGGCAAAGGTCGGGACTCCGCACCAGGTTCCCGGGAAGGTATAGACGAGCTGCGCCTTGGGACTTCCCTCGGCGAGCCCGGTCACTCGCTCCAGCCCGCAGGCCAGCGTCTGGATGTAAGCGGCGCCGTCGGGACCGATCCGCACCTCTTCAGGACTGATGTGCGCATAGAGCTGCTCGCCCGCGTCCAAACGGAACGTCTTGAGCAGCTTGAGATCGGAAAGGCGCCAGAGCTGCGCAGTGTTCGACCGGAACGGCGCGTCATTCTGCATCGGTGAGTTGGTCACCAGCACGCGGTCGATCTTCGGTAGAACCGCGAGGCTGTATGGCTGGAGGGCAGCATTCGGCCAGGCGGCATCGACACTGCTGCCGGATCGTAGTGCCCTTCCCGAATCGTCGAGTTCAACCAGGCCGCCGGTGATCGATCCGCTGCGCTCCGTGGCACCGTCCATCATGTCGCCGCCCATCGGCATCGCACCCGACTTATACTGGAAGGTCGCGAGTACATGACCGTTCGGCAGCCGCACGAAGCTATGCGGAAAGGCATAGCCATCGCGATCCACGAAGTCGGCCGCCACCTTTGGATGGAGAGGGTCAGTGAGGTTGAACACAAACGTGTGTCCGGCATCGAAATCATTGGCGAACAGCATGCCGTCGGCCGGCATTACATATTCGGTATGGTGCGGCCTGATGCTGACCTGGTCGGTTGCGACCGAGGTGACGAGGTGGCCGTAGCTGGCAGACGCGGGATCGGCGTCGATCACTGCCAGGAAGTCCCTGCCCACTGACTTCTGATCGCCGCTCCAGACGAAGAGGTAATGGCCAGGCCTATGCGGTTGTGGCGAGGCGGGAGCCAGCGCTGAGGCGCCGAGCGCCAGACCCATCAATGCACGAAACATCCCGCTTCCCCCCGGAGCAAGAATTTGGCCGATCGTTGGACGCTGAACCGGGCATACGCCGACCGTTCAGATCCCGTCATGCCATCTCCGGCGGTGCGCTCAACGCCGTGAGGGGTCAAGTGAATTGGGCCTAGCGAAAATCGAGCAGCTCCCGTGGCGGCGCGTTCCGCACATCGACTCCGCGGTCAGCCAGGAAGCGATGACTGACGATTTCAGCCTGTTGCTCGATTCCGTAGTTGCGGAACGGCTTTCCGGCCCGGAGCCGATAACGGTAGCGACAGAATGGATGCCGCATCAGCGGAAGATAAAAGCGACCGCCCTTCTGCGCCTGCCAGACATGCGTCATCTCATGAATGAAATAGGCCTGCACTCGGGTCGGCTCCCTGGAAAAATCCTCGGACCATCCGCCAGCCTTTGGATGAAACCAGATGTTGCCCATCGGCGCCATCGCCGCGCCAGCCGGGTGCAGCGGCCACCACTTGCCTTGGATTAGCCGCACCTTCGAATAGTCGATGGCTTCACCGAAGATAGACGTGGCAAGCGCGATTTCGCCGATTGTGAGGGAGCGGCCTTTCATCGCCGGGCCCGTAGCCGAGCCGCGCATCGGCGACTACTTGCAGCGTTCAAAACGCACCGCTAGGGCAACGCGAAAGGAATAACGGAGGAAGCCCCCAATGAGCGAGACTGCCGATCGGGTGAAGAAGATCGTCGTCGAACATCTCGGCGTCGAGCCGGACAAGGTGACCGAAGACGCGAGCTTCATCGACGATCTCGGTGCAGACAGCCTCGACATCGTCGAGCTGGTCATGGCCTTCGAGGAAGAGTTCGGGGTCGAAATCCCCGACGACGCCGCCGAGAAGATCACGACCGTCCGCGACGCGATCGAGTATATCGACCAGCACAAGGGCTGATCGGGGATCGATTGACCTAATTTGCCGTTCGCCCGGAGCTTGTCGAAGGGCTGTCCTGCCTCTAGCGCAGGATAGAAGAACAGGGCTTCGACAGGCTCAGCCCGAACGGGTTGGGCCTGTTGTTTTTTTGGAGTTGGATCAATGCGCCGTGTCGTGGTGACTGGTCTCGGGTTGGTGACGCCGCTGGGCGGCGACGTCGAGACGACCTGGAATAATCTCATCGCCGGAAAGAGCGGCATCGCCGCGATCACTCGGTTCGACACCAGCGATCAAAAGGCGAAGATCGCGGGCGAGGTGAAGCCCAAGGATCATCCGATGGGCTTCGATCCGGACAAGCGCGTTGACCACAAGATCCAGCGCCAGGTCGACCCCTTCATCATCTATGCGATCGACGCCGCCGGACAGGCGCTGGAAGATGCTGGTCTCGCGGAGATGGACGAGGCGACGAAGGAGCGCGCTGGCGTATCGATCGGGTCGGGCATCGGCGGCCTCCCAGGCATCGAGAGCGAATCCCTGGTCCTGTCTGAAAAGGGACCCGGCCGGGTCAGCCCGCACTTCGTCCACGGCCGGCTGATCAACCTCACATCTGGCCAGGTCTCTATCAAATATGGGCTGATGGGGCCGAACCATTCGGTGGTCACGGCCTGCTCGACCGGTGCTC
>DASUZY010000083.1:0-15164 GCA_036376635.1 Sphingomicrobium sp. | reverse complement strand
TGAGGCGGTCCCGTCCGCCGGCTGCTTCGGCGAGTGTTTCGGGAGCGTCGGAGGACTGATCGCCGGACTTTCGAACGCACGCGGCCAGGCATTGCTCGACGGCGCCGCGCGCAGAATGCGGGCGCTTACCGGGTACGATCGTGTAACCTTGATCTGCGGGAACGATCGCGCGGAAAGCAGCCGGGGCGCCTTCGCCGGCACGGCGGCGACGGAAGCGACAATGCCGATGCTAATCCGCGATGTACAAGCGGCGGCGATAGGCGTTTTTCCGAGTGAAGCCGAGGACAGCTCCGCTGGCGACGCGCTGATGCGCGCCTGCGACGATCAAGAGCGGGAAAGACTTCACGCTGAGGGCGTTCGGGCGGTCCTTCGTGTGCCGTTTTCGGTCGACGGGATCAGTGGGGAGTTTCGCTGCGCCAATCGGACCGCAAGACATCCGAGCTTCGAACTTCACGCGGCTGCCGAACTGTTCGCCCAATTGGTGGTCATGCGACTGGAACTGGACAGGCTGCGGAGCTAGCCGCCGAAATAGTCTCGGGCGCGGGCGAAGAAGCTCTTTGCGGCGGGGCATTCCTCGCCGGTCTCCGTCTCACGAAATTCCTCGAGGATCTTCTTCTGCTTGGCGGACATCCGCGTCGGCGTCTCCACCAGGATACGCGCAACCAGATCGCCGCGACCGCGACCGTTGAGGACCGCCATCCCGGCCCCGCGATGGCGCAATTGCTCGCCTGACTGGATCCCGGCCGGTATCTTCAGCTCCACGGACTGACCGTCGATGCCGGGCAGGTTGATCGCACCGCCGAGGGCGGCCGTGGTGAAGCTGACGGGACAGTCGGCAATGAGCGTCGTTCCCTCTCGACCGTAGATCGGGTGCCGCTTCATGTGAACGAAAAGGTAGAGATCGCCGCTCGCTGCGCCCCGAACTCCCGCCTCGCCTTCGCCGGCGACGCGGATGCGGGTACCTTCATCGACACCGGCCGGAATCTTCACGGCGAGCTTGCGGTCGGATAGCGCCCTGCCCTCGCCGTGACAGTTTCGGCAGGGATCGGTGATGACCTCGCCGGAGCCGCGACAGGTCGGGCAGCCCCGCTCGACGACGAAGAAGCCCTGCTGGGCGCGGACCTTGCCCATGCCGCCGCAGGTCTTGCAGGTGCTGGCGCAGCTGTCCGACTTCGTACAGCCCCGGCCGTGGCATTTCTCACAGGTCGCCATCGCCTGTACGGTGATGGTCTTCTCGGCGCCGTTGAACGCCTCTTCGAGGCTCAGTTCGAGGTCATAGCGAAGGTCCGCGCCCCGTGCGGCATTCTGCTGCGCGCGCGGGTCCATGAACTCGCCAAAGATTGTCGAGAAGATGTCGGAGAATCCGTTGAAGCCAGCCTCGGCGAACGGGTCGCCGCCAGCGCCATTTTGGAACGCCGCCTTGCCGAACCGATCGTAGGCAGCCCGCTTCTGCGGATCCTTCAGGACGTCATAGGCCTCGTTGATGGCCTTGAATTGAGCTTCCTTGTCGGAGCAGCCGTTGTGGCGATCGGGGTGATGTTCCTTGGCCAGACGCCGGTAAGCGGCCTTGATGGCTGCGTCGTCAGCGCCACGCTCCACGCCCAGCAGCTCGTAATAATCCTGCTCGACCATTTACTCGGCCATCCCCCACGCGCCCGCTCGAACCGAGCCTGCCGAAGTCCTGTCCGTTCTCTCGTTTGGAAAGAAAGACAGCCCTTCGACAAGCTCAGGGCGAACGGTCATCCGATCAGCCCTTGTTTTCGCCCTCGTCGACCTCGGAGAATTCCGCGTCGACGACCTCTTCCTGTCCGGGCTGCTCACCAGCCGCCTCGCCAGCACCGCCGGCGTCGCCGCCGGTCTGCTGAGCCTGGGCCTGCTGCTGCTCGTACATCGCCTGACCGAGCTTCATCGCCGCCTGGGTGAGCGCAGCCGTCTTCTGCTGCATCTCGTCGGCATCGCCGCTCTCGACGGCAGTCTTGGCCTCGGCAAGCGCCTTCTCGATCTCGCCCTTCACATCCGCCGACACCTTGTCGCCATGTTCGGCGAGCTGCTGTTCGGTCGAGTGAATGAGGCTCTCGGCATTGTTCTTGGCCTCGGCCGCGGCGCGCCGCTTCTTGTCTTCTTCGGCGAACTGCTCGGCTTCGCGGACCATCTTCTCGATGTCGCTGTCCGCGAGACCGCCCGAAGCCTGGATGCGGATCTGCTGCTCCTTGCCGGTGCCCTTGTCCTTTGCCGACACGTTGACGATGCCGTTGGCGTCGATGTCGAAGGTGACCTCGATCTGCGGCACGCCGCGCGGCGCGGGCGGGATACCGACCAGGTCGAACTGGCCGAGCATCTTGTTGTCCGCCGCCATTTCGCGCTCGCCCTGAAAGACGCGGATCGTGACCGCGTTCTGATTATCCTCGGCGGTGGAGAAGACCTGGCTCTTCTTGGTCGGGATGGTCGTGTTGCGGTCGATCATCCGGGTGAACACGCCGCCCAAAGTCTCGATGCCGAGCGACAGCGGCGTGACGTCGAGCAGAAGCACGTCCTTGACGTCACCCTGCAGCACGCCGGCCTGGATCGCAGCGCCCATGGCGACGACCTCGTCGGGATTGACGCCGGTGTGCGGCTCTTTCCCGAAGAACTCCTTCACCCGCTCGCGCACCCGCGGCATGCGGGTCATGCCGCCGACGAGAACGACGTCGTGAATGTCCTTGGCGTCGACGCCGGCATCCTTCAGGGCTTGCTTGCAGGGCTCGATGGTGCGGGCGATCAGGTCGTCGACCAGTTTCTCGAGATCGGCGCGGCTGATCGTCTCCACGAGGTGGAGCGGGGTCGTCGTGCCGCCTTCCATGCGGGCCGTGATGAACGGCTGGTTGATTTCGGTCGTCGCGGCGGAGCTCAGCTCGATCTTCGCCTTTTCCGCAGCTTCCTTCAGGCGCTGCAGCGCCAGCCGGTCGGTACGAAGGTCGATATTCTCCTTCGCCTTGAACTTGTCGGCGAGCCAGTTGACGATGCGAGCGTCGAAGTCCTCACCGCCGAGGAAAGTGTCGCCGTTGGTCGACTTCACCTCGAACACCCCGTCACCGATCTCGAGGATCGAGACGTCGAACGTGCCGCCGCCAAGGTCGTAGACGGCGATCGTCTTGCCGTCTTCCTTTTCCAGCCCATAGGCCAGCGCGGCGGCGGTCGGCTCGTTGATGATACGCAACACTTCAAGGCCCGCGATCTGTCCGGCGTCCTTGGTCGCCTGTCGCTGAGCGTCGTTGAAGTAAGCAGGAACGGTGATCACCGCCTGGGTGACCGTCTCGCCGAGATAGGCCTCGGCGGTTTCCTTCATCTTCTGAAGGATGAATGCGGAAATCTGCGACGGGGAATAATCCTTGCCGCCGGCTTCGACCCATGCGTCGCCGTTATTTCCCTTGACGATCTTGTAGGGCACCAGCTCGGTGTCCTTCTTGGTAATCGGATCGTCGTAGCGGCGGCCGATCAGGCGCTTCACCGCGAATATCGTATTGTCGGGGTTGGTGACCGCCTGGCGCTTCGCCGGCTGGCCGATCAAACGCTCGCCGTCCTTGGTGAAAGCGACGACGGAAGGCGTGGTGCGTGCGCCTTCGCTATTCTCGATGACCTTCGGCTTGCCGCCTTCCATGACAGCAACGCAGCTGTTGGTCGTGCCCAAGTCGATCCCAATGACCTTGGCCATGTTCTAGTACCTCTCTTCTACAGCCCCTCATCGGCCCCTCAACGAGGCAGCCGAAAACTCTGATTGACCGGGATATAGGTGGCGCAACTGCGACGACAAGGACTGCAGTAAGAGAGGTTTAATCAGCCCGCTTGCCGTCTCATGGCATCGCCATGCCGCCGTTGACGTGCAGTGTCTGCCCGGTGACGTACCCCGCCTCCCTGGAAGCGAGATAAACGCAAGCCGCGCCAATGTCTTCGCCGGTGCCCATCGCTCCGATCGGAATGCGTGAAAGAATTCCGGCGCGCTGCTGCTCATTAAGCTGATCGGTCATTGCCGATGTCATGAACCCCGGAGCAATCGCATTGGCGGTAATTCCCCGGCTTGCGAGTTCCTGGGCGACCGACTTCGTCATGCCAATCAACGCAGCCTTCGAGGCGACGTAGTTCGCTTGCCCCGGATTTCCGGTAACGCCCACGACGGAAGTGATTGAGATAATCCGCCCGAAGCGCGCCTTCATCATCGGCTTCGCCGCGGCGCGCATCAGCCGGAATGCGGCCTCAAGGTTGATCCGGATGACTTCATCGAACTCTTCGTCCTTCATCCGCATCAACAGGTTGTCTCGGGTCACCCCTGCATTGTTGACCAGGATATCGAGCCTGCCGCCAAGGGCTTCGGTGGCTGCCGGAACCAGCGCGTCCACCGCCACTGAGTCCGAGAGGTTTGCGGGGACCGCAACGTGATCGCCGCCAAGCTCCGCACGAAAGGCGGTGAGCTTTTCCGCATTCGAGCCCGACAGCGCCACGCGCGCGCCCTGCCCGGCCAGGGACCTTGCGATCGCGCTCCCAAGGCCGCCGCTCGCGCCCGTCACCAGGGCAGTCATTCCGGTCAGGTCGAACATCTATCCAATCTCCTTCGCGAGCGCCTCGATGTCCTCGATCGTCACGACGCTCGTGACCTTCGCGTCGGGAACGATGCGTTTCACCATGGCGCCGAGAACCTTGCCGCCGATCTCAACGAATTCGTGGACGCCGGCGTCGAACATGTTGGCGACGCTCTCGCGCCAGCGGACCATGCCGGTGACTTGCTCGACGAGCTGGTTGCGGATCGTGTCGGGATCGGTCGTCGGCTCGGCAGTGACGTTGGCGAACAAGGGCACTGATGGTGCGGTAACGACGATGTAGCTCAGCGCATCGGCCATCGCCTCCGCGGCGGGCTGCATCAGCGGACAGTGGAACGGAGCGGAGACTGGCAAGAGCACCGCGCGTTTCGCTCCCATGTCCTTTGCGATCTGGACGGCTCGATCGATTGCCACCTTCGCGCCGGAGATCACGACCTGCGACGGGTCGTTGTCGTTGGCGACCGTGCACACCTCGCCCTCAGCGCCGGCGTCGGCGATCTTCTGGGCCAGCGTAAGGTCGGCGCCGAGCAACGCGGCCATCGCGCCCTCGCCCACGGGCACAGCCTCTTGCATCGCCTGGCCGCGCAATCGAAGGAGCTTGGCCGTTGTGGCAAGGTCGAACGATCCGGCCGCGCATAGGGCCGAATATTCACCGAGACTGTGGCCCGCGACGAAATTCACGACTTGGGGAAGATCCAGGCCGAGCGTTCGCAACACAGCGATCGAGTGGACCATGATCGCCGGCTGGGCATTTTCCGTGAGCCGAAGTTCCTCGTCCGGCCCGTCGCGCATCAGCCGGAACAGGTTCTGGCCGAGTGCCTCGTCGACCTCGTCGAAGACATCCCTCGCCGGCCTGCTTGCGTCGGCAAGCGCAGCGCCCATGCCGACAGACTGGCTCCCCTGCCCCGGAAAGATGAAAGCGCGCATCGAACACCTCGAATGAATTGGCGCGCGGCTTGGCGATTGGGCGCGCGCCGGTCAAGCAGCCGTCGGAACCCCCGGCTGTAGATGCGGGTTGGCCAAGGACCAATCAGCCGGAGAAGCCCCAATGATCCGCACTCTCGTAGTAGCAGCCGCTTTGTTGTCCTCGACCGCTGCCTTGGCGGCTCCGCCCCGTGTCTTCCTGAAGAAGGCAATTCAGGGGAATTACTCGGAAGTCGTGCTCGGCCGGATTATTCAAAGTCGTGGCGCAAGTCCCCAGGTGCGCCAGTTCGGCGCGATGCTCGTCTCCGACCACGGTAAGGGACTCTCGCAGGCGCAGGACATCGCGGCCCGTCTTCGGCTCCGGATCCCGGCAACGTTGACCCCGGAGGCTCGCTCCGAGCAGCGGCGGCTTCGATATCTTAGCGGTCGCGCGTTCGACCGCGAGGTCCGCCAGTACATGATCAACGACCACCGCAAGGACATCGCCGAGTTTCGCGAGCAGGCGCGCAGTGGCGACCGCGCAACCGCCTCTTATGCGGCGGCGACAGTGCCGGTCATGCAGCATCACCTGGCGATGGCGCAGTCGATCCGCGGTTAGCGGGTCTGTTCGCGAAATTCCTGTTCCCTGCTAAGGGTCCGTTCGCGCGATCTCATTGATTGCCAGGCGGGGGGTGGCCGATGGCCCGGGACATTGAAGCTCGGCAGCTAGGATTTTGGAAATGCACGGCCCTCGTCGTCGGCAACATCATCGGTGCCGGCATTTTCCTATTGCCCGCGAGCATCGCGCCGTTTGGCGCAAACAATATCTGGGGCTGGTCACTAGCGATCGGCGGATCGATATGTCTTGCGCTGACCCTTGCAAAACTCGCCAGCGAGATCAGCGGTGGCCCCTATGCCTACGTGAAAACGGCATTCGGGGCGGAGGCCGGATTTCTCGTCATGTGGACCTACTGGACGTCCATCTGGACGGCCAATGCGACGCTCGCCATCGCGGTGGTCAGCTACGCTAGCAGCCTTGTTCCGGCCTTGGGCGCAGGTCTTGCGCCACCGGTTCTCGCCATAGGTTGTTTGTGGATCTTCACGCTCGTCAACATGCGCGGCGCGGGCGTTGCAGGTAGCGTCCAGGTCCTCACGGCCGCTCTGAAGCTCTTACCGCTGATTGCGGTGTGCGGTGTTGCCTTGTGGATGCTCGGCAAGGGTTCTCATGCGGCGGCACAAGCACGCGTGCCGGTGACCTTCGGAGGAATCGGCAGCACTGCGGCTCTGGCCATGTTTTCCATGCTCGGCTTCGAATGCGCAACGCTTCCAGCCGGCAAGATCATCAACGAGACCCGTACCATTCCCCTTGCGACCGTATCGGGAACGCTTTTAGCGGGGATCATTACATTGGCGGCCTGCGGCGCAGTCCTATTTCTTCTTCCCTCGCATGTCGCAAGCCAAAGCCATGCGCCATTCGCCGACGCGATCGCTCCCGCATTGGGGCACTCAGCCGGCACGATCATTGCGATCTTCGGCACAATTAGTGCGCTTGGCTGCCTCAACGGCTGGGTTCTATGTTCCGGCGAAGTCCCGTTGACGATGTCGCAAGCCGGCGTTTTTCCTGAATGGTTCGGCAAGACGACGCCCCTCGGTACGCCCGTACGGGCACAAGTATTCTCCGGAATTCTCGCGAGCATACTGGTCTGGACGAACTACAGCGGCTCAATGACGGACGCGTTCACCTTCATCGTGCTGGTGTCGACCGATGGCGCGCTCGTTCTCTACGGAGCGTGCGCGCTGGCCGCCCTCAGATTGAAGCAGGCAATGGCTGCGGGAGCTGCGGGAGTAATCTTCACCTGCTTCGCATTGTGGGGAGCGGGACTCGAAGCCGGATTGTGGGGCCTCGCGCTGGTGGTCCTCGGAGTTCCGATATGGTGGCTCAACCGGCGTTCGCGAGCCGGCTCCATCCCGGCGGCGGCGGTGACTCCAGGCGCGCCTCCGGGATGAGCTTGCGCAGCTTTTGCGCGAAACTCCTCAGGCACACCTCACTCGTCCCCAGCGGTCCGGCCTTGTAGCTCGGCGATTGCATACCGAGCTGGACTCGCGTGATCAGCTCCGTGTCTTCGGCGTTGACGCGCCGATTGATGCGCCAGTTGAGATGCCGCGCAGCCCGCATTTCCCGCCGGTCGTCCGGAAGCGCGTAGCTGATTTCGCGGATCACTGTCTCGGTAGCGCTCACCGGCAGGAATTGCATGAAGTCCACCTGGTCGGGGTAAATGTCGAAGGCAACGTTCGGGAAAAGCTTGTAATAGAGCCACTTGCGCTGATGACTTTCCGGGAGATGCGCGACTCTCGGAAGCAGCCGCTGGTAGGCCCGTTCGGAAGGATTGGCGGACTCCTTGCCGACGAGGTCGCCCTCCATACGATCAACGTGCGCGTTGGCCTCGATCCGGTAGTTTCGGCCGAACAATCGCGTCAGGCCGGGATGGCCGATCGGGATGTGTAGCCCGTCGGAATAGTTATCTGCGATGGTTTTCCAGTTGAGCTCTCGCGGCCTGATCGTGACTCGGCCAATCACGTGGAGATCTTCGAACCGGTAAGGTGCGACCTCATGTTCATAGGGAGCCATCATCTCGGCCACGGACGGCGCGCCAGGCTGGAGCGCAATGAAGATGAAGCCGTGCCAGCTTTCCAGCGCAACGGGTACAAGCCCCAGCTCCTCGGCTCGCAGACCCGGATATTCGTGACGATGAGGCACACCGGTCAGGCTTCCGTCCCGGGCGTAGCTCCACGCGTGATAGGGGCAGGTCAGGACCCTGGCGCAGCCTCCGGTGCCATCGACCAGCCGGGAACCGCGGTGGCGGCAGACATTGGCGAACGCGCGAACTGCACCGTCATCCCCGCGGATCACGATGACGCTTTCGCCGAGATATTCCAGCGTCCGCCACTCGCCCGGCTGCGCGATTTCGCTCTCGTGACAGACAACCTGCGGCGCAGCTCGCAGGAACGCCCGCTTTTCCGCCTCGAGGAACTCGGGGTCGAAATAGAGCCAGCCGGGCAGGCTCATGCCGTCAAGCGGATCGGTTGTCGGCGAGACCGACTTCAGCTGTGTCGCCATCCGCCCGATGTGCCACGGGAAGGGCCGACGGAGCAATCCACCGGCCCTCCATCCAATCAATAATGGCGCGGGAACTGTGCCTGGATGATCGTGCCGGACGGGAGCTGGCACTGACCTATTCCGCCACCCGCCATGCCGTAGCTGGGGGTCATCAGCCGGAAATCGCAGCGCATGAAACCGCCTGGACCCGCCAAATTCGCGAGCACCTGGCCCGAATAATGGGTGATGGTCTCCTCATCAGGACCCCACGGACCCCAGCCGCCCCATCCCCAGCCCCAGCGATGGCCGCCCCAGCCGCGGCCCCAGCCGAACCCTCCGCTCCAGCCGTTCCACAGCGGGCCATAGTCCATCACCCGGCTTTCCTGAGTGATCTGGAACATCGGACCCTGGAACACCTGTCCGTTGCTGAGCTGCGCCACCATCGTGCCGCGCGTCCCGCCCGTTTCGGTCCAGGTGAAGGTTGCGCCAAGCGCGCCATTGGCGGATTGGCCAGTGCCGATCCCGGTTGTCGTGCAACCGGCAATGGCAAGCGCTGCCAGGGACGCGGCAGCGATCCTGATCGCTTTTGAGGTCATGACACTACTCCTTCTCGCCCCCAAAAACGCGAAAAGACCCGACTCGGCTCCCACACATATTCAACTCGCGGAATGAGAGGGCACGGAGCCATTACGACTCGTCAACGAAACCGCGGCTGAACAGACTTGGGCGCATCCTTGCTTTCGGCGGCGGATTTCGCCATAGGCGCGGCGCTGGCGCGAGAGGCTGGACCTCCGCGCTGGTTTTGTTTGGAAGACAGCCGGAGGGGCGTCCGCATTGGGCGGCGTCAGCGATCGGCCAAAAGAGAGACGTGAAACATGCCGCTCTATGAGCATGTTTTCCTCGCGCGCCAGGACCTTGCGCAAGCCCAGGTCGACGCGCTCGCGGAAAACGCAACCAAAATCATCACCGATAATGGCGGAAAGGTCGTGAAGACCGAGACGTGGGGGCTGCGTTCGCTGGCTTACCGCATCGCCAAGAACCGCAAGGCGCACTACGTCGCCCTCGACCTCGACGCCCCGGCGGCAGCCATCGCCGAGCTCGAGCGCCAGTCGAACATCAACGAGGACGTGATTCGCTTTCTCACGCTCCGTGTCGACGAGCTCGAGAAGGGTCCGTCAGCGATGATGCGTCGCGGTGAAAAGGAGCGCGAGCGTCGCTCCGAGCGTGGCGACCGCGAGGATCGCCCGAGCTTCCGCGCCCGCGAAGAGGAGGTCGAGTAATGGCCCGCGCATTCTTCCGCCGCCGCAAGTCGTGCCCGTTCTCGGGCAAGGACGCACCGAAGATCGATTACAAGGACATCCGCCTGCTGCAGGGCTTCGTCTCGGAGCGTGGCAAGATCGTCCCCAGCCGCATCACTGCGGTTTCCTCGAAGAAGCAGCGTGAGCTGGCCCGCGCCATCAAGCGCGCTCGCCATATCGGCCTTCTTCCCTACGTCGTGAAGTAAGGAGAACGACCCATGGAAGTGATCCTGCTTGAGCGCGTCGAGAAGCTCGGCGCCATCGGCGATGTGGTGAAGGTCAAGGATGGCTTCGCCCGCAACTACCTGCTCCCGCGCAAGAAGGCGCTTCGCGCTAACGAAGCGAACCGGAAGGTCTTCGAAGCCAACCGGGCGCGCATCGAGGAAGACAATGCCAACCGCCGCGGCGACGCGGAGAAGGCGTCGAAGGGCGTCGAAGGCAAGACCGTCCAGCTGATCCGTCAGGCTTCGAACACCGGTCAGCTCTACGGTTCGGTCAGCGCCCGCGACATTGCCGAGGCATTGGAAGGTGCAGGTGCGCACGTCGCCAAGAGCCAGGTCGTGCTCGACCGCCCGATCAAGGCGATCGGCATGCACGAAGTGAAGATCGCGCTTCACCCGGAGGTGTCGGTGACCGTCAAGGTCAACGTCGCTCGTTCGCCCGAAGAAGCGGACCTCCAGGCGCAGGGCGTCGACGTCATGGCGCAGATGTTCGAGCGCGATACGGCGGCGTTCACGGAAGAGTTCGATCCTGGTCAGGAGCCGGGCATCCCGGCAGCCGAGGAGAATCCGGGCACTCCGGCGGAAGCCGAAGTCGGAACGACCGAAGAGTAAGCCCTTCAAGGCTGCTTTGGAAATCAGGCCGCTGCCCCCCGGGGTGGCGGCCTTTTTCTTTGCGCCCAGCCGTTCGTCGCAAAGCGCGCTCAGCCCTCGGAACGGGAACTCGCGCCTTCATGTTCTTACCCGCAGAGCAAGCGGGGGCCATGTGAGGAGTGTTTCACGATGGCTGAAGAACGTAACCAAGGCCAAACTGACAAGGGCGGACAGCAAACTACTGACCAGCAAGGCCAGCAGTCCAGCTCGATGGGCAACCAGGGCTCCGAAGGCAGCTTCGGCGGCGAGAGCAGCGGCAGCCAGAGTGGCTCGGCCGATACCAATGGCAGCTCGATCTCTGGTGGCTCAAGCACCGATGGCATGAGCGGCCAGCCGATTGGTGGCAATGACAGCAACACCGGATCGGGCACTACGCTCAGTCAGGGAGCCGATTTCGCCGGGCAGAGCTCGAGCGGACAGGCTCAATCGAACCGCGAAAGCGGCGACACCCTGACCGCCGATCAGAGTTCCGGCACGACCGGCCAGAGCGGCGGATTCAGCAGCAACTCCCAAGGCCAATCCGGCGGCGGATCGCAGGGCGAAGGCTTCATCGGCTCGCAAGGAAGCGGCTCGGACGACTATTTGCCGGAAGACGGCGGATCGTCGGGCTCGAACGCGACCGGCGGATCGGACTTCGCGAGCCAAGGCCAGGGTGCGCTCGACGAAGAAGATGAAGACGAATCGTCACGGAACTCCGACAGTTCCAGCGACGACTCGATCTAGGACGGCAAATCAGGCGCCGCACTCCCTTGGGGTGCGGCGCCAATCACGTCAGGCCGCCTGCCTGGACAGCATTTCCGTTTCCCGCCCAATCCAAGTCGCGAAGCTCGGCCGGGCCAGGATACGGTCGACGTAGGCAACCGTGCGCGGATATCGATCCGGACATACCCGCGTTTCTGTATGGCGAAAGTTCGCAAACGGACTTGCCACGGCGATGTCCGCCAGCGTCAGCTCCTTCCCGACGAGATAACCATCGTCGCCCGGCACGATGCTTTCGATATATTCCAGGATCGGCGGGAGATCGTTGAGCTCCGCCTGCTGGACTTCATCCTCGTTGCACGGCCGGCCGAGAAAGCGCGGAGCGACAATCCGATTGAAGAAAATCTTCGCGCCACACGACACGAGGATCGTATCCGCGAATTCATCGTACCAGATCGTCTTGCCGCGAAGTTGCGGATCCACCGGGATCAGAGCGCGCTCGGGATGTTTCGCGTCGAGATAGTGAACGATGGCGCTCGAATCCGCGAGCGTGAAGTCGCCGTCGCGAAGGGCTGGCATCTTCTTGAATGGGCTGGCGTCGAGAAAGTCGCTCGAAGGATTGGGAAAACCCGTCGGCTGAAGCTCAACCTCGATCCCCTTCTCGGCTGCCACGGCGAGTACCTTGCGTACGTAAGGCGACAGTGAAGACCCATAGACGATCATCGGTTCTCCTCCTTCATTTGCGGGGCGAACCGAGGACAACCTTTGGCCTCTCGCCCATTACTCGGGCAAAACGATAAGAGTGACCGGCATGCACAGCAACAGTGGCAAGCATGAGCCCTGCCACAAGTCCGGGATCAACCCTTCAGTGATCAATAGCTCAGCCGAGATCATATGGTTTTAGGGCAAAGCAAGCCGAAGGCGCCTTCGATCGCCGCACCGCGCTGAGGCGACTAACCAAGTCGGTAGAAGGCCGCGACGCGGTCGAGCGCGAAGGTCAAGACGAGCTTCCCGGCCCGCGCCGGCCAGCCGAGTGCCGTCTCCGCGTCCCGCATTCCCTCGCCGGCGCAAACGACCCGCCACAATATGTCCGCGAGCCCTGGTCCGGCGCTTGCAATCGCACTCTCGAAGCGCCGCTTTGCATCAATTTGCGCACCACTAAGGTCAGGCTGGCTGGCCGATCCGCCGCGCCCGCGCGCCACCGGCGCCGAATCCCATCCCATCGTCACTCGCGGCGACAGCTGCGCCCGTTCCCAATCGGCCCGCAACCGCTCGCCCGCATCGAACTGGCGCTGGGTGACCAGGCCGCGTGCAAGTAGCCAGCCCAGCGGAGATTCCGCGAGGTTCACGGTCACCGACCGCGCTGGCCGGTTCGCGCGGCGCCCCCGGTGTTCGGCTTCGCACTCGAGCGGCCGCTCGACAAGCAGTCTCGTCTGTCCCGTTTTCGGCATTGGCTCTCCTCAACCTCGAGTCGAACCCACTTGCCATATCGGAGAACCTGTAGGACAGATCGGAAACCGTTTTGGTTCAGATGGGAGCTGGTATGATCACTCGGATCAGGGAAGTGCGGCGCGCGAGGGGGATGACTCTCGACGAGGTTGCAAGTCGCTGCGCTCCTCCGACGACCGCCCAGACCATCGGCCGGTTGGAGACCGGAACGCGCACCGTGTCGGTGGGGTGGCTAAACCGGATCGCCGCCGCGCTCGGTGTCGAAGCGCAGGATCTTGTCGAAGGCGGCGAGGCTGGTGAGCTGAAGGTTGCGGCAATTATCGGAGCCAACGGGGCAACTGCGCCCCGCAAGTCGGCGATTGTTGTGCCTCCCCGCGTCGAAGATGGGCAAATCGCGGTCTTGGTTGGTTCAGCGATCGGCGATTATCGGGCGGGCGACGAGCTGTGGTGCGACACGCTGGAAGGAAAGGATTTTGCGCAGGCGCTGAATCGGGACGTCCTCATCCCAAGGCCCGCGGGCCGGTTCATGTTCGGCCGCCTCATCAACCGGGATGACGAAAAGCTTCAGATCTTGCCGCTCGAGTCCGGCGGGCGGCAACAGGTGGTCACCAACCCGCCGTGGATTGCCGTGGTCAAAAGGCTCGTCCGAGCCCTCTAGAGGAACTGGAACTGGTGGGCGGTGACGGGCTCGAACCGCCGACCCTCTCGGTGTAAACGAGATGCTCTACCAACTGAGCTAACCGCCCGTGGGATCGCCGTGCCACGCGGGCGGTGCTGCTGCAACCCGCCTCAGATCACTGCCGCAGGTCCAACCTCGGCAAAGTAGCGACGAAGCGCATTGCTCGTGTCCGTAGCGAGCTCGACATAAACCCGGCGGCCGTCGTGCGGATCCGGGCGGCGGACGAACAGCCCTTCGCTTACCAGCGTCTTGAGCCAGCGCAGCGCGGTAGTCGCCGGTACCGCCGCTGCGATGCACAGGCTCGAGACCGGCACCCGCAGTTGCGCAATCTCCGCCTGCAGAAGATCGAGCAGCATGTCCCAGGCAGGGTCGGCGAAGAGGTCCTCCCGGAAATAGCGGGACCGTAGCCTTCGCGCGCGAAGGACGTTCCGGACCGTCTCCGCGGAAAGCGGCGGCACGTCCGCGCTGTGCGGCGCCTCGGTTGCGGGAACGGGCGCACCCGGCCCCGCCGACAGCCGTGCGAGAGTCGAAGCGATCCTGCTCACCTGCTCACTGAGCTGGCGGAGGCTTTCGGTGCTTCGATCATTGGCGATATCCGCAACCGCTTCGTTTCTGCCAACGCGCGCCATCGCCGCAGCCAGTGCCGCTATCCGATCGGCCGGACTTGGATCGACGATCAATTCGACGGAATCGCTCAGCCGAGCTGCTGCCGCATCGAGTGTCGATGTACTAGTCGAGACCACAGCGGCGTAACGCTGATCGGCGACGTCCCGGGAGACTCGTTCGAGCAGGCTATCCATCGCGCCGCCGGCATCGGCATCGATCTCGACCCAGACCGCAGCGACGTCGCCCTGGTCATCGAGGCGCGCAATGGCTTGCTCGATGGGCAGCCTGGCCCCGACGCGAAATCCCCCCGCTGCAATTGCTGGCTGCGCCCGCTCCAGCGCGCCGAAGCTTGAGCCAGCGAGGATCACTGGAGCGCCACCGGAATAAATCGTGTCGTCGGTGCCGGTCGAGTACATGTCCATGAGCGTCACCCTAGGCGAAAAACTGGACCGAGCGCTCCGCTAATAACCCGCAATCTGGACGAAAGTCAGACGAATTCGGCTCCACAATGGACCGGTCCGGTGGTCGCGTCCCGAAATGTGCATTAAACAGAAGCCTCATCGCCGGGGGGCCAAATTGTACAGCGTACCGAACGAGATCGCGGCGGCAGCCCGCGCCCGTTGGCTTGCGGAGCTGTGCACGTTGCTCGAAGAAGCGCTCGGCTTGCTGCCCGAGTTCATTCTCATTGGCGATCTGAGAAGCGAAAGCCTTTCTGTCTATGCCCGCATTGAGGCACTGCGCTCCGAAGTCATGCGGCTTCGGCACTGTCCCTCCGAGGTCCAAACCGGTCCAGAATGGATGTTGTTCGAACGGGATCGAGCGATGGACGATTCCCGCTAGACGCCCTGTGGGATGTCCCCTCCGCCGGCGAAGGGCTCGAGATAGGGATCGAGCATTGGCGGCTTCCAGCCGGACGTTGCGACGAATGCCCGGTTGAGGAAAGCCGGCTTGCCGTAGCTGAGCGGAGATCCATCGGGCGCGTCCACCAGT
>DASUZY010000082.1:0-14967 GCA_036376635.1 Sphingomicrobium sp. | reverse complement strand
TTGCCGCACGGCGAGTATCTGCCCCTGCCCGCCCCGATCATGGGTGCCGAGGATTTCTCCTATGTCTTGGAGAAGGTGCCGGGAATGATGGCATTTCTCGGAGTCTCCAAGAGCGGCGCCGACCTCAGCACTTGCTGTGCGATCCATTCGAGCCGGATGATGGTCGATGAGACTGTGTTGCCGCGCGGTACGGCTTTCCTCGCCGGCTGCGCGACGCGGTTTCTGGAGCGTGGTTGGGACTGACGGATTACCTCGTACTGCGGGCGCCGATTACTCGAAACTCACCGGCGCAATGCATCATGTTCATGAGGTAGAGCATGCCGTCGAAATAGCGCTGTTCTCCCGAGGGAACGGGCATATTCCACAGCTCTTGAAGAAGCGCCTTCGAGTCCGGTCCCGGCGGCGCTGCGAGGCTGCCAGCGGCGGCCGCCGCGACCATTCCGGGCGAGTGGCGTGTAGAGAGCGGCTCGCCGTCGAGAGTGTAGCGGTCGGGAAAGCTGTGAATGCCCTGGCCCACAAGGAAATGCTGAAGTCGGGCGCTGAAGACCGGCTCGCCAGGGTCCTTGCGCCACCAGCTGTAATCGACCGACCAGTTCGACACCGTCCGCCAGCTGTCGTAGCCGAACTGCGAAGGCTTCCCGTCCCAGCCCTTCGCCGGTGTGCCGTCGAAATTGCTTCGATCGGGTGCGAGACCGGTGTTCGGGCCGGTCACCTTGGCAAAGAAGCCGCGACTGACCTCTGCAGCCTTGGCCCAGAAGGCGCGGTCCTCGACCGGCCCCCAGCGCGCCCACAGCTCATAGAAGGCGGGCAGATGATATGAGGCGTCCGTGCCGGTGATGGCGGTGTCGGGAACGAAGCGGATCATGTTCGACGCCTCGTCGACCATTGGACCGACACTGACCGGTCGCGGGGCCCGGCTCAACCGAAGTACGGGTGGCCACGGCTTGCCCTGGGCTGCCGCCTCGGCAGCTTCGCGGCGGTTGTTGGGGCTGGGCCAGGGCTTCTCCGGCTGCACGAACGGCGGGTCCTGCGGGTGGATTCGGAAAGGCGGCGTGCCGGTCAGCAGCGGATGATGCCGCATGCCTCGCAGGATCTTTTCCGCCTCGGCCTGGTAATTATAGATGCCCTTGCCGTTGCCCCAGCGGTGCGCAGCGAAGAGGAGCGCCATTGCATAATATTCCTCGCCGTCGGGAGCCGCCCCAGTCGAGCGGGGCATTCCGTCGGTGCTGAACGACCAGGCGAAATAGCCGACCGACGGGTTCTTCGGGTCGGTCACCTGCATGGTGGTCTTGGACCAGTTCCACAGCGCGTCGAACTCGCGCTTGTGGCCGAGCTGGACGGCAATCATCATGCCATAGCTCATGCCTTCGGTGCGGGCATCGTTGTTCGCCCAGTCGGTGATGTAGGCGAGCGGTCCATCGGCGTTGGCGCCGGTCTCGAAATAGATCCGCTCCTCCTGGCCATCGCCATGGAACAACTGCTGGAACGCATGTTCGATCTTGTCGTGCGCCGCCGCGGGACTGACGCCCAGCTGCTCGGCGAAAAGGTTGCGATAGCGGCCGGTAGCGTAGGCGCCGGTCCCATCGGCTGGAGCCGCCTTCGCTGCCGCGCACAGCAATGCCGCCGCACTCATCCCGATCCACCACGTCCGCATCGCTCGCCCTCTCGGAAACGCCGAGAGCGCTAACAACCATGCGGCGCGCAATCATCCAAGCGGCAAAAAGAAGCGGCCCCGCGGCGCAATGCCGCGGGGCCGCCCAAAAGCCACACTAAAAGCGCGGCTTATTGATAGGTCGCGGTGACGTCGAACTGAGCCGAATACACGCCGCTTGGCTGGTTGGCGCCGATCTGGAAGGTGCCACCAACATAAGCGCTGAACACGCCGCCCGCGGGAATGGTGCGCGGACCGGCAGCGCTGACGCTGTCGAGGTTCAAGGCGGCCGCGATCGAGTTGCCGCCGTTCACGATGACGCCGCCAGAGGGCTGGCCGAGCGTGATCAGCACGGTCTTGCCGGCAGTGCCCGAACCGTCGAACTGAGCGCGGCTGAAACCACCCGGAAGGCCAACGACCGAACCGGTCGTGGTGCGAACATTGGTGTCCGGATCGACGACGACGGTGCCCGGATTGTTGAGATCGGGAGCGACGGTACCGAAGTCCAGGTCGCTCTGCTTCACGAGCGTGAGCGACTGAAGGACGGTGCCCTTCGCGACGGCCGAAGCCGGAGCCTGCTGGGCGAACGCCGGGCCAGCAGCAACAGTGGCGGCGAGCGCCGCGACGCAGACGAGATAACGCATCTTGATTCCCCACTTAAATGTCGAGAGCGCCTCATTGCACCCGCCCATCTTCACGTTCGTTGAAGGCTCGTGGTTGAGCCGAAATTAACTTTTCCCGTCAGCGATGGGATTCAACGGCGGTTCGGATGCAACACCGATGCCCAGAGCAATTCTGATTATGCCTGCCGAGCGCGTTAACCCACTTGCTTAGGTGAACTCGTTGATCACCAGGCTTAAGCGACGAGTTGCAAAATCGCGGCGTTGCGGAGAGGTGATCAATCAATAAGAAGATGCCGTATGCCTTCATTGCCACTGCATCGACTGAACGAATTCGTTTGTCTGGAGGGCGCCGACTCGGAGGCGTTCCACCGACTTGCGATCGAACGCCGCCGCTTCAAGCGACATGACCTGATCCGCGCCCATGGAAGCCCGACGAGCGAAGTATTTTTCCTGGTTGAGGGATGGGTTGCCTGCTGCGTTCACTCGGCAGCCGGTGCCGACCAGATCGTCAAGGTCCATCTGCCCGGAGACATGCTCGGCTCACCCAGCCTCGCGCTCAGCAGGGCTGCGGAATCGCTGATCGCGCTCAACCGGGTCGTCGTGGACGTAATCCCGTCGGAACGTCTCGGAGAGCTTTTCGCGCGAGTACCCAAATTCTCGGCGGCGATGTTCCTGAGCGCGCAGCAGGAGCGCATCTGGCTGATGGACCGGCTGATGGCGATCGGCCGCACGAATGCAGTGCAGCGGCTCGCAGGATTTCTCTGCTCGATCCACCAGCGCCTGCAAGCGATCGATCCCGAAGCGCCTAATCACTTCGAGCTGCCGCTATCGCAACGGCAGCTTGCAGACGTCCTGGGAATCACAACGGTTCACGCCAATCGGACGTTCATGCAGCTCGACAACACGGGATTGGTGTCGCGCTCGAAGCGGCGGATCACCATTGAGGACGCGGCCGGCCTGAGGAAGCTAAGTTGTCTGCCCGATCGCGAATTCCAGCGCATGCCGGCCTGGCTTAGCGCAATGACCCGGCCGGCTGGTCAGGATGAAGCTTCCGCCTAAAAGGCCTCGGCCGGAAGCTTCATCACGGTTTCGGCTCCCGCCTCGATGCGTTTGCGAAGCGCGCCAGAGATCGGAAGCTCGCGCTGCGCGTAGAAGCGGGCTGTAACCAGCTTGGCTTCGTGGAACGATTTGTCCTCGGTTCCCCCGGCAATGGCATCCGCAGAGGCGCGCGCGATCTTCAGCCACATCCAGCCGAGCGACACCACCCCCATCAGGTCCATGTAGGGATAGGCAGCGGCGCCGGCATTGTCGGGATCGGCCATGCCGTTCTGGGCGAGCCACATAGTCGCAGCCTGCAGGTCCTGGAGCGCGGGCTCCAAGGCTGCGGCTACATTGGACGGATCGCCAGCCGACTTTGCGTCGGCAATGTCGCGGCCTACGGTCTCGAAGAAGGCGCGGACCGCCCGGCCTCCGTCCTTGGGCAGCTTGCGCCCGACAAGGTCCATCGCCTGAATTCCGTTGGTACCCTCGTAAATCTGGGTAATCCGCGCATCGCGAACAAACTGCTCCATCCCGTGCTCGCGGATGTAGCCATGGCCGCCGAGCACCTGCTGAGCGTAAACCGCCGCCTGGAAGCCCTTGTCCGTCAGATATCCCTTGATGACAGGAGTGATCAGCCCGAGCAGGTCGTCGGCCTGCTGCCGCTCAGCCTCGTCGGGCGATCGGCGCATCAGATCGACCTGGAGCGCACCCCACAGGACCAGCGCGCGCCCCGCTTCGTTCCAGGCGCGCGACTCCATCAGCATGCGCCGGACATCCGGGTGAACGATGATCGGGTCGGCCTTCGCATCCGGCTCTCGTTCGTCAGGACGAAGCGCCCTGCCCTGCCGTCGGTCCTTCGCGTAGGCGACGGCATTCTGATAGGCGACCTCGCCCTGCGCCAGACCCTGCAGGCCGACTCCCAGCCGCGCGGCATTCATCATGATGAACATCGCGGCGAGGCCCTTCTCCGGCTCACCGACCAGCCAGCCCGTCGCGCCATCGTAATTCATCACGCAGGTGGCATTGCCATGGATGCCCATTTTCTTTTCAAGGGCCCCGCACGCGAGCTTGTTGCGCTCGCCGAGGGAGCCGTCCTCGTTCACGAGGAACTTCGGCACGACGAACAGCGAGATCCCCTTCACATTATCCGGCGCCCCGGCGCGCTTCGCCAGCACGAGGTGAATGATGTTGTCGCTGAGATCATGCTCGCCCGATGAGATGAAGATCTTGGTGCCCGTGATGGAATAGCTTCCATCCGGGTTCTCGTCGGCCCGAGTCTTCAAAAGGCCCAAGTCAGTGCCGCAATGCGGCTCGGTAAGATTCATTGTCCCGGTCCAGCGACCGGTAATCATCGTAGGGACGTATTTCTGCTTGAGCTCGTCGCTGCCCTTCACGAGCAACGAGGCGATCGCCCCGGCGGTGAGGCCCTGGTACATCTCGAAGCTATGATTGGCCGAGAGGATATATTCGGTCACCGCCGTCCCGATGACTTGCGGCAAGCCCTGTCCACCATATTCCTCTGGACCCGTAAGTGTCGGCCAACCAGCTTCGACAAACTGCTGGTAGGCTTCCTTGAAGCCGGGTGGAGTAACGACCGAACCGTCATCGTTCCGCTTGCAGCCGACCTCATCGCCAATGCGATTCAGGGGTGCCAGTACCTCGGCCGCAAAACGGCCCGCCTCCTCGAGGATCGCCTCAACCAAGTCCGGAGTCGCGTTGGCGAAGCCGGGCAGGTTTGAATAGCGCGAGATGTCGAGGACCGAGTCCAGGATGAAGCGGGTCTCGCGCACCGGCGCAGTGTAGGTGGGCATTGCTTACCTCCGTGTCAGCAACGTCTTTGCCGCGCGTTTCGGCGCTCGTCCAGAAGCTCGATCGCTGGCTGCATCCAATGTTCAGCTAAACCCGTATAAAGGAAGGTAAGGAGACATTTCGATGAAAGCCCTCGCCCTTCTTCCCTTGGCACTCGCCTTTGCCGGCCCCGCGCCAGCTGCACCGCGCACCGAAACCGCCGTCCTCGCCGGCGGATGTTTCTGGGGCATGGAGATGGTGTTCGAACACGTAAAGGGAGTGACCAGCGCGGTCTCCGGCTATGCCGGCGGAAGTGCCCACGATGCCAATTACGACGCAGTCAGCTCTGAAGGGACCGGGCACGCCGAGGCGGTGAAGATCACCTACGACCCGGCCCAGGTGAGCTACGCTCAGTTATTGCAGATCTATTTCACCGTCGCTCACGATCCGACCGAGGTCGATCGCCAGGGGCCCGACAGCGGTCACAGTTATCGCTCCGCTATCTTCCCCCAATCGCCGCAACAGGCGGCCTTCGCCAAGGCGTTCATCTCCCGGCTGAACGGAGCGCACATCTACAAGGCGCCGATCGCGACGAAGATTGAGCATGGCGGCTTCTATCCTGCCGAGGAGTTTCACCAGGGGTTCGCCCGCAAGCACCCGACATATCCCTACATCGTTATCAACGACCGCCCGAAGGTCTCTGCGCTTCAACGCAAATTTCCCACGCTTTACAAAGCTTAAGCCGTCAAATCTTCACGCGCAATTCAGGGCGGGGGCGACAAGCGAGCGGCCGCCGCCTATATGACGCGCGCGTTACACAAGCTTAGGGAAGCCGGGGCCCCGAGAGATGCTGACGACCAATCCGTTCGAAGACGACAAGCTGCGCGAGGAGTGCGGCGTGTTCGGTATCTGGGGTGCCGATAATGCGGCGAGCTTCGTCGCACTCGGGCTCCACGCGCTGCAGCATCGTGGACAGGAAGCGGCCGGCATCACGACGTTCGACGGCAAGCACTTCCACTCGCACCGCGCCATGGGCCATGTTGCCGGCAACTTCGACCGCGACGACATAATCAGAAAGCTCCCGGGACGCGGCGGCATCGGCCACGTGCGTTATTCCACGACTGGTGAGACGGCGCTGCGGAACGTCCAACCATTGTTCGCGGAGCTTGCCGAGGGCGGTTTCGCCGTCGCCCATAACGGAAACCTGTCAAACGCAATGAAGCTTCGGCGAACGCTCAATCGCCGGGGCTCAATCTTTCAGTCGACCAGCGATACCGAGGTCATCATCCACCTCGTCGCGACTTCCGACCGGAACGCGATGCTAGACCGGCTGACCGATGCGCTGCGCCAGGTAGAAGGCGCCTACTCCTTGGTCGGTCTCACTGATGAAGGGCTCGTCGCCTGCCGTGATCCACTCGGCATTCGGCCGCTCGTCATGGGCAAGCTCGGCGAAGCGACGATCTTCGCGTCGGAAACGGTCGCCCTCGACGTTATCGGCGCGAGCTTTCTGCGGGATGTCGATCCGGGTGAGCTGATCATCGTCAACGATAACGGCATTCGTTCATTCAGGCCGTTCGAGCCGGTGGCCCCACGTCCCTGCATTTTCGAGCACGTCTATTTCTCACGACCAGACTCGGTTGCCGAAGGGATTTCCGTTTACGAGGCGCGCAAGAATATCGGCGCCGAGCTTGCGCGCGAGGCGCCCGTCGATGCCGACTATGTGGTGCCGGTTCCCGACAGCGGAGTGCCCGCGGCGATCGGCTACGCGCAGGCCAGCGCCATTCCGTTCGAGCTCGGGATCATTCGCTCCCACTACGTCGGACGCACCTTTATCCAGCCGAGCCAGGACGTCCGTAATCTTGGCGTGAAGCTGAAACACAACGCCAATTCCGCGCTGGTCGACGGCAAGAGTATCGTGCTCATCGACGACTCCATCGTCCGTGGCACCACGAGCGTGAAACTGGTGCAGATGATGCGCGACGCTGGTGCTCGCGAAGTCCATATGCGGATCGCTTCGCCTCCGACGCGGCATAGCTGCTTCTACGGCGTCGATACTCCCGAGCGCGCGAAGCTGCTGGCGGCGCAAATGAACGTCGAGCAAATGCGTGACTACATCAACGCCGACAGCCTCGCGTTCGTTTCGATCGAAGGTCTCTACCGAGCGCTTGGGCAGGAGCGCGATGCAGCTCAACCGCAGCGATGCGACGCGTGCTTCACCGGCGCCTATCCCACCAGCCTTACCGATCTTTCGGAGAAAGAAGGCGGTTCTCCGCTGTCGCTTGTCGCGAGCCGCTGAGCCGCTACAGGCGGCGCGATGACCGACACACCATCTTTGTCCGGCAAGCTTGCCGTCGTGACCGGCGCCAGCCGTGGCATCGGCGCGGCGACCGCCGAAGCCCTTGCCGCGGCCGGCGCACACGTGATCCTGGTCGCCCGCACTTCTTCGGCACTCGAGGAAGTGGAAGAGCGTATCCATGCCACGGGCGGAACGGCGACGATCGCGCCGCTCGATCTCACGGACGGCGAGAGTATCGGCAAGCTCGCTGGAGCGATCGCCGAACGGTGGCAGACGCTCGATGTACTTGTACTCAATGCTGCGATACTCGGTTCGCTGACGCCGGTGCAGGATATCGATGCGAAGGAGTTTTCGCGACTCCTGAGTCTCAACCTCCTTGCCAACCAGGCGTTGATCGCCGCTTTCGATCCGCTCTTGCGCAGGGCCGCGCAAGCCGATGTCGTCGCTATCACATCGTCCGTCGGCGCCGAACCTCGTGCTTTCTGGGGAGCCTACGGTTCGTCGAAGGCCGCGCTCGAGAACCTCCTCGGCACCTATGCCGATGAGACCGCTCACACCAACAGACTCCGAGTCCACATCGTCGATCCTGGTGCGACTCGCACACGTATGCGGGCGCTGGCATTTCCAGGCGAGGAGCCGGAAAGCGTCAAACCGCCCGAGGTCGTTGCCAGCGCCATTGTCGAGCGCATCACAGGTGCGGCAGCAACCGGGGAGCGAGTGCGCGTGGAAGGCTGAAGCAGCCCACAGCCCTCGCTTCAATTTTCATTAAACTTCCGTTGCTCGACTCGAGGTTAACCCGTATGGCGACGTAACGGTTTTGTTACAGCCGCAGTGCGCGAGGCGGTTCAACGCGCGTCTTTCCAGAGTGCATGAGGGTCATAGCGCCGAGAAGAGGGGCCTTTCTGTTCGGATTGCTCGGTGCAACGTTGCCCCTGTGCCGAGCACGGGTGAGCCCTGCCAAGCTTTTCAGGCCGGCAGAGCTCACCCGATCTCCTGAAGTACCTAGGCCTTCACCATCGTGACTTGAGCGACATCGATCGCGCCGCCCCGGAACCCCCCCTCACAGTACATCAGGTAGTAGCGCCACAGATTGTGGAACGGCTCCTCGAAACCGTGAAGCGCCCCGCGAGCGACCGCCTGGTTGTAGCGTTCGCGCCAACGACGGAGCGTCTCGGCATAATCGCGACCGAACCCTTGCCGATCGCGCCAGGTCAGGCCGCGCTCTTCCGCGAGTTTCTCGAACTTGGGCTCGTCGAGCAGCATCCCGCCCGGGAAGATATAGGTCTGGATGAAGTCGGCGTTGCGTGCGTAATGATCGAACATGCCGTGCTCGATCGAGATGAACTGCAGCGCTGCTCGGCCTCCAGACCTCAAGTTGCGGGCGATGCACTCGAGATATGTGCCCCACCAGCGCTGCCCGACAGCCTCGACCATCTCAACCGATGACACGGCGTCGAACGTCCCTGACGTCTCGCGATAATCCTGAAGACGAATTTCGATCCGGTCCGCGAGGCCAGCTTCCACGATCTTCAGCTCGGCCCAAGCCTTTTGCTCCCGTGAGAGGGTAAGGCCCACCACCGACACTCCGCGCTTTGCTGCTTCGATTGCAAGCGTGCCCCATCCGCAGCCGATGTCGAGCAGGCGCTGTCCCGTCTTCAGGTTTAGCCGGTCCAGCAACGCCGAAATCTTGCGTAACTGTGCGACTTCCAGCGGTTCGTCCCGGCCGGCGAAACGGGCCGACGAATAGGTCATGGTCTCGTCGAGCCAGGCCGAATAGAAATCGTTGCCCAGATCATAATGCGCCTGAATATTGGCCTTGGCCTTACTCGGTGCATTGTCGCGCAAGCGGTGAGCCAGCGCGTTGACCCAGCGGAATGGTCCCTTGGCGCGGCCGACATCGCCGAGGGCGACCGCATTGGCGGAGAACAGCTCGAACACTGTCACGGGATCCGGGCTCGACCATTCGCCGAGGGTCCAGGCCTTGTACCAGCCGACCGAGCCGGACGTGGCGAGGCGCACGAGGGCCAGCCAACTCGCCAGCCGGACGACGGCCTTGGGCCCCTTCCCATGGAAGCCGAGCCGGCGCTTCTCACCGCCGGGCAAAGTCGCTTCGATTCCACCGGCGCCGAGACGCCGATCGATCTCGTCGAGCACCTTGGCAAAGGCCGGAGCGCTAAGGCGCGCAATCATACCGCCGCCGGTGGCGAAACGGCGGTCGGCGTGCACCAGATGCTCGCCGCGCGTGCTCATGACGCGCGAGTTATGAATTCGGTTCGCGTTTGTCGAGCGGGATGAGGAATGCGCTCCGGCGCACCATCCTTCGCATCGCATCACTGAACGGCGAAGGGGCCGAATTGTAGAAGCGCTGATCGGTCAGAAACGCTTGGCCGTCGATGTGCAGAACGATCGGCATCCGCGACCAGACGAGGAATGCGCGAACGTGCCGGTCGGTGCGCAGGGCTTCAGCAAGCCGGGGATCGTCCAGGCTGATCGGCTGACTCGCTTGAGCGACCGTCAAGCCGGATTTCAGATCGAACGTCCCGCTGCCGAACCGGTCCGTACTCCGCCACTCGATCGTCCGGTCCCAGAAGGCCAACGGCGGCGGGCCCGCCACCACGAGTGTCGGTTGGATCCCGCGTTGCCGCAGCTCACGCGCCGTCGCGTTCTCGATCGTCGTGCTCTCACCGAGGTTGAAGCAAATGTAGGCGAGCATCAGTAGCCCGGCGATCTGCGCGGGCCGGCCCGGATGCGCGATGTGTCGCCGCCAGCGCCACGTCGACCAGCCGATTCCGACGATCATCAGCAGCCAGTAGACCCAGTCGATGATGAAGATCGCGTCGCCCGAGTACCAACGCCAGCTCGCCGGGGCGAAGATCGCGATGGCGTATGTGGTGAGCCAGTCGAGAAACGGGTGGGTCAGCACCGCCACGAATGCGACGACGAACAACGGACCGGCCCGGAACGGCAGCGTCCCCTCCCCCCGAGGCTTCAACCGATCAACCGCCCACAGGATCGCGACGATCCCTGCTGCCAGCACTGGCCAGGCGAATATCGAATGAACGGGCCCGCGATGGAACTCGATCCCGTCGACAGGCAGCACCAGCGGCGCGAACACGTCGATGTCGGGGGCATTGGCGCCGAGCAAGCATGCGGCCATGGCGAAGCGCGACTGTCGCTTCAGCCCCATCTGGCCGAGCAGTCCGCCCGCCAATGTGTGCGTGATATTGTCCAATTTATTTCGCGCGTGGCGGATTGAAACAGATCTTGTCCCCGGCATCTCCGGCGCTCGAGCGCCCCGCAAAATCCGCCACTTTCAGCTTTTCCTTGTCGAAGCAGGGATCACGGGAGCTTGCCAAAACCGACCAGCGCCCATCGGGCCAATGCTGAAGTACGAATGCCCGTTGCAGCGGTCGTTTGGGATGCACATGCATCCAAAGAGTAGCATTGAACTCTTTTGGAGGACTAACGCCGAAGAGGTTTCGCACTGTCTCGAACCGAGCTTCGTAAGGACCATCGAGGCAAATCGAATTATCAGGGCACTTGGAAGCCTCACCCCAATTCCCATCCACTTCAGTGCCGATGACAACAACGGTTCTGTACATCGGGGCTGCGGAAGCGGCCGGTGGGATTAGCAGCAGGCCCGCCAGCAAGTAGCTAAGCGCCGCTTTCAAAGCTCATGCGGCTCCTTTTCGACCATCCAGGTTTGGCCCTTGCTGACCAGCGCCTGGAGATCGGCCTTCTTGCCCGAAGCGGCAGACTTGTTCTGCTCGACGACCGCACTCTCGAATGTTGGCGCGGGATTTTCGTAGATGACGCCGAGCGCGACCGGGAAGCTCTCCGGAAGAAGAATCAGCATCGCCGCGATTCCGCGATTGGTCGGATCGTGGATGATGACCGAAGGGTCGTCGCCATCCACGATCTTCAGCCGAAGATTGTCGACGTCGAGCGCCAGCCCCTTGGCTCCGCCCGCGAAGAGCATCTTCTCGCCAGCCTTCAACCAGAGCTGCTTCTCGGCCGCCACATCGCGCTCCGTGAAGCCCGCGAACACGTCGTCATTATAGACCACGCAATTCTGATAGATTTCGACGAAGCTTGCGCCTCGATGGGCATGCGCGGCCTTGAGCACGTCCGGCAAATTCTTGTGCACGTCGATGCCGCGAGCGATGAATCGAGCGCCCGAACCGAGCGCGAAGGCGCACGGCGTAACCGGCCTGTCGACCGAGCCGAACGGGGTCGAGGGAGACCGAGTACCCACCCGGCTGGTCGGCGAGTACTGACCTTTGGTCAGCCCATAGATCTCGTTGTTGAACAGCAGGATCTGGCAGTCGAGATTGCGGCGCAGCACGTGCATCGTGTGATTGCCGCCGATGCTGAGCGCGTCGCCGTCGCCGGTGATAATCCACACGTCGAGCTCAGGATTGGCGAGCTTCACGCCAGTCGCAACCGCTGCAGCGCGGCCGTGGATCGTGTGGAAGCCGTAGCTCGCCATGTAATAGGGAAAGCGGCTCGAGCAGCCGATGCCGCTGATGAACACCGTCTTCTCGCGCGCGACGCCGAGGTCCGGCAAGGTGCGCTGCACGGCTTTCAGCACTGCATAATCCCCGCAGCCCGGACACCAGCGGACCTCCTGGTCGCTGGCCCAGTCCTTGGCGGTGGTCACGGTGGTCATTTCATTCATCGCGCGAAGGCTCCTCCGAGCCAGAAGATTATCAAAACGACGACGATCAGCATGATCAGCATCGGCCAGACGTTGATCGGTTTCATCCGTTCACACTCGCTAAGTTCACTAATTTCTCGTGATCCGCGCGATTATTCGTGAAGTTAAGCACCGAGCGCCGCCTCGATTGCCGCCTCGATCTCGGCGATGCGGAAGGGGTGCCCAGAAACCTTCGTGAGCGACTTCGCATCGACCAGGAACTGATCGCGAAGCACCGTCTTCAACTGGCCCATGTTCATCTCGGGCACCAGGATATGTTTGAAGCCTTTAAGTAGGACAGACATATTCTTCGGCATCGGCCAGATGTGACGAACGTGGATGTGGGCGACATCCTGACCCTTGGCGAGCGCCCGACGCACCGCCTGGTGGATCGGGCCGAAGGTCGAGCCCCAACCGACGACCGCCAGCTCCGCCCCCTCGCGGCCGGCGCAGATTTCCTGGTCGGGAATCGAATTGGCGACGCCCATCACCTTGGCGTGGCGAGTATCGGTCATCTCCTGGTGGACTTCGGGCCGATAGTCGATGTTGCCGGTGCCCGGCTGCTTCTCGATGCCGCCGATGCGGTGCTCGAGGCCGGGAGTGCCCGGCTTGATCCACGGCCGTGCAAGCCCATCGCCGCGCGAATAGGGCATGACCGCCTCGCCTTCCGCGGGCGGCGTATCGAAGAACTTCACCGGAAACGGCTCGTACTTGCTGGTATCCGGCACGCGCCACGGTTCCGCGGCGTTGGCGATGTAGCCGTCGGTCAGCAGCATTACCGGCGTCATGTAATGCGTGGCGATCCGGCACGCCTCGATCGCGCATTCGAATGCGTCCGCCGGCGAGCGGGCAGCGATTACCGGCAGCGGCGCATCCGCATTGCGGCCATAGACCGCCTGGTAGAGATCGGACTGCTCAGTCTTGGTCGGCAGGCCCGTCGAAGGACCGCCGCGCTGCGAGTTGACCACCACCAGCGGCAGCTCGGTCATGATCGCCAGCCCGATCGCCTCCATCTTGAGCGCGATGCCCGGTCCCGACGATGAGGTGATGCCGAGCTGACCCGCGTAGCTGGCGCCGAGCGCTGCGCAGGCGGCGGCGATCTCGTCCTCGGCCTGAAAGGTGGTGATCCCGAACTCCTTCAGCCGCGCGAGATGGTGCAGCAGCGGGCTTGCCGGGGTGATCGGGTATGAACCGAAGAACATGTTGACGCCGGCGAGCTGACACCCGGCCACGAGACCCAGCGCAAGCGACTCCGCGCCCGTGACGGTGCGGTAAAGTCCCGGCTCCGCAGGCGCGGCGGCGATATGGTGCTGCTTGAACGGCGCGCCCATCTCGACCGTTTCGCCATAAGCGTGGCCGGCGTTCAGCGCGGCGATGTTCGCTTCGGCCAGCTCGGGCGCCTTGGCGAACTTGGTGTTGAGCCAGTCGACGATCGGCTTCCGGTCGCGGTCGAACATCCAGAGCGCCAGCCCCAGCGTCCACATGTTCTTGCAGCGCAACGCCTCCTTGTTGCCGAGGCCGAACGGCTTCACGGCATCGAGCGTCAGCTGCGAGATGTTGAAGTGGACGACCTGCCACTTGGACAGGCTGCCGTCCTCGAGCGGACTTTGATCGTATCCCGCCTTGGCGAGGTTGCGCGCAGTAAACTCGCCCTCGTCGACGATCAGCAGGCCGCCCTCGCGGACCTGCGGCGCGTTCACCTTGAGCGCCGCGGGGTTCATGGCGATGAGGACATCCGGCTGGTCGCCGGCGGTCTCGATCGCAGTCGAGCCGAAATTGATCTGGAAGGCGGAGACGCCAAAGGTCGTGCCCTGCGGGGCGCGTATTTCGGCCGGGAAATCCGGGAAGGTCGCAAGGTCGTTGCCGGCGAGCGCGGTCGACAGCGTGAACTGCCCGCCGGTCAGCTGCATGCCGTCGCCGCTGTCGCCCGCAAAGCGGACGACGACGGCCTCGCCCGGCGGATGGGCGGTGGCTTCTTTTTCGGTGAGGAGGTGTGAGGCTGTGGCCATGAGTGCGAGGATAGGACGGACGAGTTCGTTTCGCCACCTTGTTGTGCTCGCAGGAGCCCTCGTAGACTGACGGCAGCTTTCGACCCATTGCGAACCTTCAATTCCGCAGACAAACTAATATCATGCGAGCTGCGTTGACGCTTCTTCCTGCGGCCTTCGTCTTGAGTTGCACGGGCGCCAAGCCGTCACCGACGATCAACAGGGTCACCATGCGTATTTCGGGCTGGTCGGCGACGGACATATCGGTGAACAGCCGTGGTGAAGCTCGATATCATCGAAGCCTCCCTCGACCGAACGGAACCAACGGCTCTTTCTCCATTTCGCCCGCTGAGTTCGCCAACCTCGTTCAACGGCTTGAGCCATTCCGAAAGAATTCGATCCCGGTAACAGCGGACAGCATGCGCGAGTTCGCTCTTGGCGAGACATGCCCCCCAGGCAAGCTGACGGTCATTGACGTCGGAGCAGTTTGGGTCCGCTGGCAAGGACCGGGTTACGACCAACACTATCTTGCGGACTTGGGCTGCGACGTAAAGCGCAACGCCGAGCGTAATCACGCGCTGCTGGAAATTGTAGAGAGTTTGCCAGCTCCTCAGCCGAAGGCCTAGTGGCAGCTTTCCACCCATTGCAGACATTCGGCGCGAGCCTAAACGAGGGCGATGCGTCAAACTGGAAAATACCGCCGCGGCGTCGGCGTCATGCTCCTCAACCGCGAGGGCAAGGTCTTCGTCGGCGCGCGCATCGATAATACCGACGAGGCGTGGCAGATGCCGCAGGGCGGGATCGACGAGGGCGAGGAGCCTTGGCAGACGGCGCTCCGCGAGCTGGAGGAAGAAACCGGGATCGCGCCGCGGCTCGTTGAGCGC
>DASUZY010000081.1:0-48270 GCA_036376635.1 Sphingomicrobium sp. | reverse complement strand
AGGATCACAGCGGCCTGCTCGCCAACGGCCAACCGACCGCGCCCTACGTCGAGGGGGCCTGGATGACAAAGGCAGGCGGACGATATTATCTGCAGTACGGAGCGCCGGGGACGGAGTTCAACGCCTATGCCAACGGCACTTATGTCGGGGACGAGCCGCTAGGCCCGTTCACCTACGCCCCATACAACCCGATCGCCTACAAACCGGGCGGATTCGTCCACGGCGCCGGACACGGATCCACCTTCCAGGATCGTTACGGAAATTGGTGGAATACGGGCACGCCGTGGATCGGTTACAATTGGACGTTCGAACGGCGGATCGATCTCCTTCCGGGTAAAATCTACCCTGATGGCCAAATCGCCTTCTCGTCGCGCTTCGCGGACTTTCCCTTCTATGCGCCCGCCTCGAAGGTCGAGGATCCCGATAGCCTTTTCACCGGCTGGATGCTCCTTTCGTACAGAAAGACGGCCACGGCCTCGTCGACGCTGGGGGAGTTTGCTCCCTCTCGTGTCACGGACGAAAACCCGCAAACCTTCTGGGTCGCGGCCGCGAACTTACCGGGTCAGACGTTGACCGTCGATCTCGGCAGGATCGACACGGTGCGCGCGATCCAGGTCGATTTCGCCGACTACAAGTCCGGACGGTTTGCCGATGCACCGGATATCTACACCGAGTTCGCGCTCCAGGCCTCGGCGGATGGAAAGAGCTGGTCCGAGGTTGCTCGGACCGAGCCGCCCCGGCGCGATCGTCCGAACGCCTACTTCGAGCTCGGTCGACCGGTGCGCGCTCGCTTCATTCGGTATGTTCACGGTCATGTCGGTGCGGCCAATCTCGCTATCAGCGACCTCAGGGTGTTCGGCAACGCGCCCGGAAGTCTGCCCAAAACTCCAAGCGCCGTCACCGGCTCTCGCGAGGCGGATCAACGGAACGCGATCATTCGGTGGGCACGAGTTCCGGGTGCGATCGGCTACAATATTCGCTTCGGGATCAGACCTGATCGGCTGACACTGACTCACCAGCTTTGGGCTGACGAACTCGGCGCGGGCAAGAAACTGTCCAAGGAACTTCGATCGCTGAACGTCGGCGTGCCTTATTGGGTCGCGGTCGAGGCGTTCAACGAGACCGGCGTATCGAGACTGAGCCGCGTCGCTCCAGTCCGCTAACCGAGCCAGCCGCCGGTGAAGCCAGCCCGCTTGAGGCCGCGCCGGATTGCCGGCACCTGCCGCATGTACCGCCAGATGAAATCGTCGCGATAATTCGCCGCCTGAAGCAGGATCGGCCCCTGGTCGATGCCGAGATAGTCCTTCGCCACCCAGCCAGTCCGAGGGTCTACGGTGCCCGTATCGGTGAGCAGGTTGGTATAAGTGAAACTGGGATTGAAGCTGTCCTTGAAGCCATATGTGTCGAACAGGTGCGGCTGCCGCATCATTGCCGCAGCGGAAGGAATAACGATCTCGGGCGCGAACGGGAGCGAGCCAAGCGCAGCGGTTGGCGCAATCGTCCCGTCGTCCAGGCCGCCAGGTTCCGTGGTCGGTCCACGAGCGGCATAACCGTGAAATTCACGGAGCTGGCCTTTGTAGGGCAGCGGCAGATCGCCAGGACCGTCGCACGCGGTCAGACCCCAAATTCGATCCGAGTAGCCTCGCCATCGCAGCGGATTGGCAATGCAGTAAGCACGATTGGCGTAGGTCGCGCGCCGGCTGTTTTCAAAATAATCGAACCCCGCCTGCCGCATCGGCGCATCACGGATGCCGCGGAAATCGATGAAGATATGACTGTATTGGTGTCCAAACAGCGGAGCGAAGGCGATCCGCCGCGTCGCCCCCTGCCCCGTCCAGAGTTCGGAGTATGGGGCCGTCCACTGCTGCCAGAGGTTTGCGGGTGCGGCGTGACTGATCGAGCCAAGTGCCAGGATGTTCACGAACATGCCTTCGTTGAAGCCGACCCAATTGGCAGGCATCAGTCCCTGATCAGGGTGCCAGCCCATCGAAATCGCGGCGCGCCCGTCTGACCGGAAGAAATCCCAATCAGCGCGCTCGTAGAGTGCCGTCGCCAGACGTTGAATCTCGCGCTCGCCTGGGTCGTCCCGGTCAAAATACTGCCCGGCAAACAGCGCGCCCATCAGGAGAATCGTCGTGTCGACGGTGGACAACTCCACATCGCGGAATCGAACGCCAGTTTGCATGTCCAGGAAATGGTAGAAGAAGCCCTTGTAGCCGGCTGTGCCGGCCGGCTGCGCGCCCTGCGGCGCGTTCCAGAAGAAACGCAGGGTCGTAAGTGTCAGATCGCGCGCATCAGATCGCGAACACCAACCGCGCTCGACCCCGACCGCGTAAGCGGGGAGAGCGAAGCCCACTGCCGCTATGCTCGAAAAACTCGGGGTCGGCCAGCGATCCGGAACGAGGCCGTTCTTGCGGTTGACCGTGGTCCAGAACCAGCGGAAGGTCCGGTATTCGATCTCTTCGTAGAAGCCCGGCAGGGCAAGCCGTTGAGGAGGGAGAGCGAGGGTCGCCGACACTTGCGAGGCACTCGCAGCGAAGAATGCGGTTGAACCCGCGAGGAAATGCCTCCGGTCGAACCGCATCACGTACGCGGCGCTCGCAAGTCACTGCTCGAACGAACGACGAGCTCGGGAGCGTGCAGCTCGTCGGAATGGTCAGGCCGTCCCGACAGCATCGCACGCAGCCGGACGATTGCTCGCTCGCCGAGTTCCGCGATGCGCACTCGCACCGTGCTCAAGCCAATATGACGTGCGAGCGGGATGTCGTCGAAGCCCGCAATCGCAACGTCTTCGGGCACGCGCAAACCTGCTGCACGAAGCGCCTGGAGCGCACCGATCGCCATATTGTCGTTGGCTGCAAAAATGGCATCGAATTCGGTGCCCTTTGCGATCAACGCGGCGATCGCCGTTTCGCCCGACTGCTCCTCGAAATCGCCCTCGAGAATCTCGTGTGAAACCCCGTGCGCATCGGCGGCCGACCTGAACGCCGCGCGACGCTCCAGCGCGTCGATATTCTGCGCCGGGCCGGCAAGGTGGATGATCCGCTTCCGTCCAAGTGCGACCAGATGGTCGACGACCGCGCGAGCACCGGCGCGATTGTCGAGATGGATCGACGGATGCTGCTCGCGGTCCGAACGGGTGTTGATGAGCACTGCGGGGAGGGCCGGCGGGAGTGCTGCTGTAAGCTCGGCCGCCCCGAGGTGCGGAGCCATCACGATCAGGCCATCCACGCGGCCCCGCATCGCGTGAAGCGCAAGTCTCGCCTGCTCGCCGCCGGCATGCATGTTGGAGAGGAGCAACAAATAGCCGTGCTGGCTCGCTTCGCGGTCCATGCCGCGCACAATTTCGGAGAAGAACTCGCCGTGGAGGTCAGGCAACACGACCCCGATTGCGCCGGTACGCGCCAGGCTGAGGCTCCGAGCACCGGCATGAGGAACATAGCCAAGTTCGCGCACCGCATCCGCAACTTTCGTGCGGGTGTGCTCGCTGACATTTTCCAGCCCGTTCAACGCACGCGAGACTGTCGCGACTGACACCTGGGCTCGTTTCGCCACATCCCGGATCGTCGCGTCTGGCATCCTGATCCTTATCAGCGCGACGGACACCGAATGTCACGCCCGTCGCGACTGCATTTTCTGTTTCCCGAGGCTCATGTAACCGGTTACATGAAGGGTGCAAGCATAACCGAAAACCGCGCTATAGAAGCGTTCGGCCGAACGGATGTTAGAGGGGATTTCAATGCTCGATATGCGTATTTCCCGTCGGGCTGCCTTGATGGGTGCCGGTGCTGCGGCCGCATGGCTGTCGAGCCCGGCCCGAGCGCTGCTGCAGGCTGTCGGACGAGTAGAGGTGCCGGCATTCGTCAATCCGCTTATCGGCCGCATGACCCTGGAAGAGAAAGCGGGACAGCTCAGCCTTATGGCGGCGGCCTGGGGGGGCGGGATCGCAACATCCCTGAACCCGGCGAGCGCGGGGTCGAACTTCCAGCAGCAAGTGAATGAAGCACGGCAGGGTCAACTGACCGGGGTCTTCAATGGCAACGGCGCAACCATGGCCCGGATCATGCAGACCGCGGCCGTGCGAGAATCGCGGATGAAGATCCCGCTGATCTTCGCGGCCGACATTATCCACGGCCATCGCACGATCTTTCCGGTGCCGCTGGCCGAAGTGGCAAGCTTCGAGCCGGATCTCGCGAGGCGCACCGCGGCGGCGGCGGCATTCGAAGCCTCCGGCGCCGGGATTGACTGGACTTTCTCACCGATGGTCGACGTTGCGCGCGATCAGCGGTGGGGTCGCGGCGTCGAGGGCGGAGGCGAAGACCCGCTGCTCGGAAGCCTGTTCGCTGCTGCGCGGGTACGCGGCTTCCAGGGCGAAGACCTCAAATCGACCGAGCATCTTCTTGCCTGCATCAAGCATTTCGCGGCTTACGGGGCCGCCGAATCCGGTCTCGATTACAACGCCGTGGACGCTTCGGACCGAAAGCTTCGAGAGGTCTATCTGCCACCCTACAAGGCAGGATTCGACGCGGGTGCGCTCTCGGCGATGGCCTCGTTCAACGAGATCAACGGAATCCCCTCTACCGGAAATCACTGGCTGCAAACCGACCTTCTGCGCGGCGAGTGGGGTTTCCAGGGGTTCGTCGTATCCGACTACACCGGCGACGAGGAAATGATTGCCGCGGGTTATGCCAAGGACGGTCGGGACGCGGCGCGCATCGCATTTCTCGCCGGCGTCGACATGAGCATGCAGAGCGGCCTCTACCGAAAGTATCTTCCGGACCTGGTACGCAGCGGCGAAGTGCCACAGGCGCAGCTCGATCAGTCTGTTCGGAGGGTCCTGACGCTGAAGGCGGTGCTCGGCCTGTTCGAGGATCCCTTCCGACGCATCGATGAGAAGCGCGAGGCTTCGCGCACTTTGCTGCCTGCTACCCGAGCATTAGCGCGTGAGGCTGGCCGCAAGGCGATCGTCATGCTCAAGAATGAAGGCGAACTGCTGCCCTTGCCCCGCTCGGGCAAGCGGATCGCGCTGATCGGTCCTTTTGCCAGCGGACCGCATGACCTGGTGGGACCATGGGTCGTATATGGAGACGACAACAAGTCGGTCGACCTCGCCAGCGGTATCCGAGCAGCGCTTGTGAACAAGGCGTCACTGGTTGTCGTTCAAGGTTCGGGCGTGGAAGAGCCACTTGCCGGCGGGATCGCGCAGGCTGTCGCCGCAGCGCGGCAGGCGGACATCGTCATCCTCGCCATTGGCGAAAGCGCGAACATGTCGGGCGAAGCCCAGTCGCGCACCGATATCATCGTACCGCCGCCCCAGCAGCAGTTGGCAGAGGCGGTCGCCGCAGTTGGAAGGCCTGTCGTTGTGGTCCTGAAGCATGGCCGGGCATTAGCGCTTGAGGGAGCCGTCGCCGGCGCTCAGGCCATCCTCGCAACCTGGTTCCTGGGAACCGAGACCGGCAACGCCACCGCCGACGTATTGTTCGGGACCTACAGCCCGTCCGCGCGCCTGCCGGCCAGCTTCCCGCTACGTTCGGGCCAAGAGCCTTATTATTACGCTCACAAGCCGACCGGGCGGCCCAACCCTCCTGGCGAGCTGCAGCCGTATAAGGCCCACTTCCGAGGCATTCCGAACGCCGCGCTCTACCCGTTCGGTCACGGGCTGACGTACGGGAAAATCGAGTACGCAGGTTTTAGCCAAAGTGCTCACGCCATGCCGATGGCCGGCACGATCGAGGTCGCCGCGACGATCTCGAACCGGGGTTCGAGAGCCGCCGAGGAAGTTGTCCAGCTTTACATTCATGATCGGGTGGCGAGCATCACGCGCCCTGTCCGCGAGTTGAAGGCCTTCCGCAAGGTGACGCTCGGTCCAGGTCAATCCGAGATCGTGCGCTTCACGCTGCGGGCAAACGACCTGGCGTTCTACGGCCGCGACAATCGCCTGGTCGCCGAGCCAGGCACCTTCGATGTCTGGATCGCTCCATCAGCCGAGGCTGATGGCGTCCACGGGTCCTTCGATCTCACGGCCTAATCGGCGACGCTCGCGCCCAAGCGGGTTCATGATCATCGCAACGCACGAAAGGGCAAGGAACGCGAGTGGAACAACGGCGATAATTCCCCGCATCGCTGCGAGCGTCGCGCCGCTTTGCCTGGCGTTGGCGACGAAGCCCCCGCCCTCGAAGCTCCAGCCAAGGATAGCCGTTGCGACTCCGATCGCAATCCGTTGAAGTAGGGCCGCGACTCCAAATACAGTGCCTTCGAGGTGGAGCCCGGTTGCTCGTTCGCCATATTCGATCGTGTTGGGCAGCATCGCCCAGAATACAAAATTGAGCCCGATGCTGATCACCTGCATCGCAACGAGGAAAATTTGCATGGTGCGCGGCGCGTCGATCGGGACGAGCGTGAAAACCAGCAATCCACCCATGCCAAGTGCGGCAGCAATCAGCCACAATGCGCGTTGCCCGACGAAGCGGCCGAGCAGCATCCACAAGGGGATCACGATGGCGCTGACAGCGCCCATCGAAGCCAGCGCCAGCTCACCAGCTTTCGGATCGTTCAGCAGATACTTGAAATAATAAAGCACCGACTTGTTCAGGATCGTGATGGCAACGATCATCGCCATCATCGCCGCATTGAGACTGACGAATGCCCGGTTGTGCGCAAGGCTGAGGAGCGCGGACCTGAGGTCGATCGGTGATGGAGCGTGCGGTTCGGCCGCCTCGCGATAAGTCGCGCCGACCAACACCAGCAACAAGGTCGCGATCACCGCGAACAGCACAGCCGCGCCGAAATAGGCCTGCGCTGTGCTGGCGCCGGTCAGCCAATGACCGACCGGGATGGTGCAGAGCGCAACAGCCACCACCGCTCCCGTGCCGAACAACATGCGGGTCCCGGCGACGAAAGCCCGATCCCCTCGGTCAGGGCTGATCCGCGCGGTCATTGCCAGATAGGGCACATTGACACCGGCATAGGCGGTCCGGAACAGCAGGTGCGCCGTAAGCACGCTGGCGATAGCCCAGCCGCCACTGACGATCGGCGGAAAGTAAGTAAGCACGAAGGTAAGGGCCAGCGGAATGGCGCCTGCAACGAGCAGGAAGCCGTAGCGAATGCTGGCGCGACGGCGATCGACTAGGACGCCCGCGATGAAATTGGCGATTCCATCCCAGATCGATGCGATCATGTAGGTCGTCGCCGCGATACCGATCGGCAGCTGTAACGCGTCGGTGTAATAGAAAAGCAGAAAGAGCATGATGCTCTGCCAGTACAGATTGAAGGCGAAGTCGCCGGACGCGAATGCAATCAGCTGAAGCTTCGATTTTCGGGCGGATGTGGAGGTCACGTGTCGAGCATGGCATTCAGTCCGTGGGGCGGCAATGTGCGGAGCGAAGCGACGGTTGAGGCGCGGGTCGGTCATGATATGGCGACACGATGAGTTGTGACGTCTCAGCCGTCATCAATGCCGCTCGGCGAGCCGTTCAAGCTGGCAAGCTTGAGATTGCCGGAGATCTTGCGGATCAAGTCCTCGCCAAGGCTCCAGACAATCTGGACGCAATCGAGATCCAGGCTCTCGTCGCGTTGGGTCGACACGATCATTGGCAGGCTGAGAAATCGCTCCGCAAGGCGATCTCATTGGCCCCGCAGCGACGCTGGCCATATGCGGATCTCGCGCGGCTGCTCGTAGAGCTTGGCCGGAGCGCGGACGCCGAGGCGGTCGCACGTTCGGCCATCACGGCGGACGAACGCAACCCGGACGCGCACGCGATGTTGGGAACGATCCTGGCGAGCCTCGAGCTTTGGACTGATGCTGCGGCCCATTTCGAGAGCGCCATTTCGATCGCCGGAAGACATCCCCAACTCTTAACGGGATTGGGCCAGGCGCAGCTCCGGCAGGGTCGGCCGAACGAGGCTTGCGCGATTTTGCAGGAAGCCACGGTCGCGGCCCCTTCGGAACTCGAACCAGCTGCTTATCTCGCCGAGGCGCATGAGTGGCTTGGCAACTTCGACAGTGCGATGAGAGAACTTGATCGGGCGGAAGCGATTGCCCGATCGCAAGGAGGCGATGTCGACCTGCAGCGGTCTGCCCTGCTCAGTCGAATGGGCAAAACCGAGCAAGCGCTCGCCCTGCTCGACAGCAGGCCGGACCTGTCTGGCGCGGCCCGACTTCAGCGCGGGCGATTGTTCGAGCGCATCGGGAAATATGCGGAAGCCTGGGAGGATTGGATTGCCGGCAAGGCGCAACTGGCGGAGCGAACTGGGCGCCGCTACGCCGCCGCCGAAGTACATAATCAAGCGAAACGCATGGAGGCGTTGGTCGCGGATCACCAGTCTGCGCCGCAAAGAAGTGACGTGCCACAGCCGATCTTCATTATCGGCTTCCCACGGGCCGGTACGACACTCACCGAGCAGATCATCGCAAGTCACAGCGAAATCCGTTCGGGTGGTGAACTTCCATTCGGTGCGGAGTTGTTTGAATTGGTCCGGAGCGACGCTTCGCCCTCGCCCAGGACGCTTCGCGATCGCTATCTTTCGAGGGCCGGAGAACAGGGGCTCCTGGCCCCGGGGGCGGCCTATTTCACGGACAAGATGCCAGACAATAGCTTCTGGCTGCCCCTGTTGCGGATCGCCTTCCCGCGGTCGCCGGTCGTCCTGCTCAACCGCCATCCGCTCGACGTGCTGACCTCCGTAATGGCGCATGACATGACCCACGGATTCAATTGTGGATACCGGCTGCGGGATGCTGCGAGCCATTTCGCGCTGACCGACGAGTTGCTGGCGCGCTTTGACTGTGCCGGAGTCGGTCCGACCCATGAGCTCCGCTATGAGCAGCTGATCGCCGACCAACATGGCGAAACCGAGCGTCTGATGGAGGCGATTGGCCTCGACCTCGAACCTTTGCAGCTGAGCTTCCACAGTCGTCAGGTCGTATCGCCGACGCCGAGCTATGCGCAGGTACGCGAGCCGCTAAACGATCGATCGATAGGACGATGGAGCAACTTCTCACTGCAGCTTGAAACGATCATCCCGGTTGTTGCCGCGGCAATAGAGCGCGGCGGCTATTCCGCCTGAAGCGCCGCAGCGACCGCTTCTGCATCCCCGACCAACAGATGCGCGGAGCCGGAACTCGGCCTTGCGATCATCCGGACGCCGAGCCGGGTTAGTTCTGCCTCGTTCACTTGAGTAGAGTCGAGAAGATGGAGCCAGACGCGGCTCGCAGCGGCACCCGCGTCCCTGATATTTTGGCGCCCACCAAGCGCCTTGAGCCACGGACCGGCGTCGACGAATGATACCGGTTCCACTGCGGTCGATGATTGGACCGGTATGGAGGATAGCGGCCCGACCGCGCTTCGCATCTCCATCGCCACGGCATCGGCGATGGGGCCGAGCACGACCTGCAGTCCCTCGGCCGACGGGCGAATGATTCCCACCGCGCCCAACGCCCGTAGCGCGGACTCGCTGACCTGGGCCTGATCAACGACCACCAGCCGGAGGCGTGTCGTACAGGCGTCGATCGACTTCAGGTTGCCAGCACCGCCGAGCGCGAGGACGAACGCTTTCCCGCGTTCGCCAGCCGGGGTCTCGGCGATCTCTTCACCGATTGGATCGTCCTCGCGACCGGGTGTCTTCAGATCGAAATGCATAATCGCAAAGCGGAAGATGCCGTAATAGAGCAGTGCGTAAGCTGCTCCCAAGGGCAGCAGCAGCAAGGGCCGTGTCGCCTTTGGGAAATTCAGCGCATAATCGAAGAAGCCTGCCGAAAAGCCGAATCCGAGCAGCATGCCGAGCATATGGGAAATCGCCATTGCGAGGCCCGTCAGAACCGCGTGAATAAGGAACAGCAGCGGCGCAAGGAACATGAACGAGAACTCGATCGGCTCGGTGACGCCGGTCAGGAACGAGGTCAGCCCCATCGACATCAACATGCCGCCGACGGCCTTGCGCCGCTCGGGCCGCGCGGACCGGTACATGGCGAAGCATGCCGCGGGCAGGCCGAACATCATCACCGGGAAGAAGCCAGTCATGAAAGCGCCCGCGGTGGGATCGCCGGCGAAGAAGCGGTTCAGATCACCGGTCGTGCCGTGGTAATCGCCGACGATGAACCAGGCGACGTTGTTGAGGATGTGGTGCAGGCCAGTCACCAGAAGCAACCGGTTGAGAACGCCGTAGACGAAGAGACCGATCGCCCCGGACCCGATGACGAGCCGAGACAGGCCGTCGACGCCGCTGTTGATCGGAGCATAGGCGAGCCCGACGGCCGCGGCGAGTACCAGTCCGACGACTCCAGCAAGGATCGGAACGAAGCGGCGCCCGCCGAAGAAGGCGAGATAGTCGGGTAGTTTGATCGTCGCGTAGCGGTTGTACGCCGCTCCTGCGGTCAGCCCCGACAATATCCCGACGGGCACCGACAGCTTGGCGATCGCTTTGGTTCGCCATGCGTCTGAGGCCAGCGCGGCGGAATCTTTCGCGAGCCCCGCAACAGTGTCGGCGGGCACAGTCAGAAGCGTTTCGGCGCCGCGCGTCGCGACCAGGAAACAGACGACGCCGGCTAGGCCGGCCGCGCCATTGTTGTCGCGGGCCAGTCCGACACCGATGCCGAGGGCGAACAGCAGACCCAGATTATCGAAGACGGCCGAACCAGCCGCGGATACGAACGCTACGTTGAACAGATCGGGTTGGCCGAGCCGCAGCAACATTCCCGCGATCGGAAGGACTGCGATCGGCAGCATGAGCGCTCGACCGAGTGGCTGCAGCGATTGAACGGACAGCTTCATGCCATTTGCTCCAGCAATGGGACGACGAGATTGCGGACGGCGACTGCATCGGGCGCTTCGAGAGCGTAGCCAGCAACTTCACGGCAGCGAGCGATATCTAGGTTCCGGATGGCTGCTTTCGTCTCGGCGACTGCGCTCGCTGGTACCGAAAGCTCGGTTACGCCGAGACCGATGAGGAACGGGACAGCCTCCGCAACTGCCGCCATACCTCCGCATACGCCGGTGACGCGGCCATGCTCCGCAGCGCCCAGGACGGTTGCATCGATCAGTCGCAATACAGCCGGATCGAGTGGATCCAGACCATCCGCGACCGCACGATTGGTCCGGTCGCGAGCCAGTGCATACTGGCTTAGATCGTTGGTGCCGATCGAGAAGAAGGCAACCTCGCGCGCGAGGATCGCTGCGAGCAAAGCTGCCGCCGGCGTCTCGACCATGATCCCAAGATCAGGCGCGACGACTCCCATCTCATTGGAGAGCCGGTCGAGGATCGCCTTCGTCTCACGCACCTCGTTCAGTCCGGTCACCATCGGCAGCATGATCTTGAGCGGGCCGCCAGACGCCACACCCAGCAGGGCGCGAAGTTGCGTTTCGAGAAGTTCGGTCTGGGCGAGTTGGAGTCGAATGCCGCGGAGACCCAGCGCCGGGTTGTCTTCGGGATCGAGCGGCAACCACGGCGCCGGCTTGTCAGCTCCAATATCGAGAGTCCGAACGATCAGCGGACGCGACCCGAGCGCATCGACGACCTGCTGATAGGCCAGTCGCTGCTCTTCTTCGCTCGGAGGAGCGTCGCGGTCTAGGAATAGGAATTCGGTCCGAAGAAGTCCGCATCCTTCGGCCCCTTGCTTAACAGCGAGCGTCGCTTCGGCGACTGCCCCAAGGTTCGCGAAAACTTCAATGCGGGTTCCATCGCTCGTGACCGCGAGGTCGTGGGCGCGAGCCTCTGCGGCTGTTTTCCGTGCCTGCCGCTTCGTTGCTTCCTCCCGGGCCTGATCTAACGCAGCAGGGTCGCTGGCGATCACCAGCGTGTCGCCACGAACCACCAGCGGTGTTCCGTCAGTGATTTCGAACAGTCCTTCGCCAAGGCCGACCAGCATTGGCAGGCCTAGGCCGGCGGCGATGATCGCAGCGTGTGACGTCGCTCCTCCGGCCACTGTCGCAATGCCCGCGATGTCAGCTTCAGCGAGCGCTTTCAGCTGCGACGGATAGAGCGTTTCGGCGAGGAGGACCGCGCCCGCAGGAGGTAAAGGCGGCGGTTCGGCTTCACCATCGAGCTCCGCCAGAAGGCGCCGTTCTAGGTCGAGCAAATCGTCGAGCCGCTCCGCGAACCTTGGGTCATTCGATCTTCGCAGAGGAGCCGCAAATTGAGCGATGGCCTGCCGCCAGGCGAAGGCGGCGCTCTTCCCAAGCATGATCTGACGTTCTGCCACGTCCGAGAGGACTGGGTCGGCGACCATTGCCAGATGAGCAGCGGCGATGGCGCCGCCATGCTCTTGCTGGGCTTCCGCCGTTAGTGACTGCTCAAGGCGTCCGCGGCCTGCCGTCAGTGCCTCCCGCTCCTTGGCAATCCCACGTCCTTCCTCGCGAACCGCGATATCGACCTGCCGGAGCTGCCACGCAGGGCCGATCGCCATTCCCGGAACGGCAACAATTCCTTTGAGTTCGCCCGAGAGACCTTTCGTGCGCGAAGGCGACGAATCGGCTTTCGCCAGTGGTTTCAACTCCCCCATGCCGCTTTCGAGCAGCTCGACGAGCGCATCGACTGCCTCCGCGGCCTGAGGGCCGGCAGCTTTGATGGTAACCTCGGAGCCGTGACCAAGACCGAGGCCGAGGATAGTTACCGGGGAACGTGCCGGAGCGACCCGGCCATCTTCAGCGACGATCTGAACCTGCGCATCGAACTCGCCGGCACGCTTGGCGAGGCGAGCCGCCGGCCTCGCGTGAAGGCCATGTGCAAGCAGCAGCTTGAGCGAACGCGACACGACGGGCTGATCCAGACTGACCGCTGCGGCCGCGGCACCGGTAGCTTCGAGCGTAAAGAGCCCGGAACCACAGTCGATCGGGCCCGGAATGGCCGCCGAACTCAAGCGGAAAGCATCGCCGTTGGTGACAATTACCGGCGTGACCAAACTCCGTGCGCTGCGCGCGAGGACGTCGAGATCGAACTCGATGAGTGTTTGGCCGAGACCGACGCGGTCACCCTCCTTGACCACCGGAGCGAAGCCCTCGCCATGGAGCGCGACCGTATCGAGCCCGATGTGAATGAGCAGGACAGGCCCGGCGTCGAGGGTGATCGTGATGGCATGACCTGCCGCGTGAAGCGATGAGACGATGCCATTGCCTGGCGCGATCAGACGTCCTTCGACGGGATCCACCGCCAGGCCATCTCCTAGCATTCGTTCGGCGAATACAGGGTCCGGTACTTCATCGAGCGCAGTGACCCAGCCCGTGAGGGGACTTCCGATCTCGATCATGGACGAAGCGTCAATCGGTCGAGCACCCAATAGGGATCGGGGGTCCTTTGGGTGAATGTCATGCACAGATCATGCGTCCCGGCTTGCCCACGAATCGGGCCTGAAACGAAGGTATCTCCCGACGATCTGGTCGCCGCCTGAAGGGGGACACTAGAGACAAGCGGCCCGTCGCAACCGTCGCGCCGTACCTCCAGCTCTCCGGCAGCCGTGGCTGGCGGCGGGAATTTGATCTTCTTCACATCGTCGCCGATCGCGAAGTTGAACGGCATCTGGCCGACCTCGGCAGTCAGCCGAGTTACTTCAGAAAGCGGCGCGCCGCGCCAGATCCAGCAGGGGCGCATGATGTCGACCCAATGGACGAGGCGCTTTCCGTCGGTCGGCCCGTCGTCCTCCAACCGCAATGCGATGGCATTGCTGCACAACTCCATTTCGCTCGCGGTGCGCGTTCGAAGCAGTTCGTTGTCGATGGTCCAGCGCTTCGGTTCCCCAAGCGGCTTGGAGCCGTCGAAGGATTGGGCCGTAAGCTTCGTCCCAAGGCGCAGGGTCAGCGGTCCGCGGTAGAGCGTAGATCGAGCGGAAGGGGCCGTCCCATCGGTCGTGATTCGTACCTCGCCCACGGACGCGGGTTGGCTGAGCGTCGCCGTCACGCCCCCGCCCGCTCCTGCAAAGGTTCCCAACGGCTCGAGCGGGGTCGTATCGAAGCGATCTCCCATCGCCCGCCATCGCTGCATCACTGCTACCAGTCGACGGGAAAACGCAGGCCAGTCCTTCTTCGGGTTCGACCATGCCGTTTCTGCGACGATCGCTGCACGTGGCCACAGCATGCGGTCGGCGTAGTCCGTTGTACGGACATGCTCGGTCCACAAGTTCGCCTGCAGTCCTAGAATGTGTCGCCGCTGGTCCGCCTTCAGTCCCGGCGGCGTTGGATCGAACTCGTAGAACTGACGCCAAGTGATGATGTCGGGACGGCCCGGCGGCTCATCCCCCGAAGCACTTTGCATGTGATCCAGATAGAGGATCGGCGAGGCGGCGAGCACTGCATCGTGACCGGACTTGGCAGCCGTCACTGCTCCATCGATGCCATGCCAGGACATCACGGTCGCGTTCGCCGGAACTTCGCCGCTGAGGATCTCGTCCCACCCGACCAGACGGCGACCGTGTTTCGCGAGATACGCCCCGACCCGAGCCGTGAACCAGCCCTGCAGCGCATCTTCGTCCTTGAGTCCGAGCGCCTTTATCTTGGCCTGGATCGCTGGATTGGTCTTCCACTGATCCTTGACCGCCTCGTCCCCACCGACGTGGATCGGGCCGGGAAACAGCGCCATCACTTCGTCGAGGACATTGTCGATGAATGTGAAGGTTGAGTCGTCCGGATTGAGCAGATTCGGAAGGATTCCCCAGTCGTGACTGGGTGTCTTCGGCGGGTTTGGCGTCGATGCGAGCTCCGGATAAGCGGCGATGATCGCCGTCGCATGTCCCGGCATGTCGATCTCCGGGATGACCGTCACGTGCCGGCTTCGAGCAAATGCGACAACGTCGCGGATTTGCGCCTTCGTATAGAAGCCGCCGTAAAGGATCGGCTTTCCCGTTCGAGCATCGAACCCCGCGGCGCCAGCCTCCTGCCGCCATGCTCCGACACTTGTCAGTCGAGGATATCGGTCGATCTGGATCCGCCAGCCCTGATCGTCGCTCAGATGCCAATGAAGCACGTTCAGCTTCTCAGCGGCCATGCGGTCGATCAGTTGCTTAACATACTCGACCGGCTGCATGTGACGCGCGGAATCCAGCATGATCCCGCGCCAGGTGAAGGCCGGAGCGTCGGCGATCGTGAGCGCTGGAATGTGATTGCCCGAACCGCTCGACGAAATCAGCTGCCAGAGGGTTTCGGCCCCATAATAAAGGCCCGCATCCGTCGCCGCGGAGATGCCGACCCCGCGCCGAGTGACCGTCAACCGATAGGCTTCAGCGCCGGCGATGCTCGGATCGCGACGGAATCGGATCGACCCGTTGTTGGCGGCGCCAAGCTTCGCCCGGTGGGCGCGTACCAGCAGTGCATTCAAACGATCCGCTGCAGCGCGCTCGCCTCGGTCGGTCGCGGCAATCTTTGCATGCTGGAGGGCGAAATCGCCCGTCTCGACCTGAACGGAGGCGGGCATGGGCAGCAGCGGGAGCTGCGCGGCATTCGCCGCCGCCATGCTCACGGACATGACAGCGGCGAAAACGGCAGTAGACATCACTCGAACTGTGTCAGAACGTGACCTTGCCGCCAACCCAGAAGGTCCGGCCGTTGTCGTAATAGGCCCTCGGGATCGAGGGATCGCCGACGAAGTAATAAAGCTTGTGATTGAGGAGGTTCTGGGCGTCCACGGTCAGATCCAGGTGGCGCATGACGTGCACGATCAACGAACCGTCGAGCTGGCCATAATCATCCTGCCACATCGGTGTCGCGCGATCGATGCCCGACTGGAATTTGGACCGGAACGTGTAAGCGAGCCGCGCCGACAGCAACGAGTTCTCGAAATAGCCGGTGACGTTGAACGTGTGCTTGGAATTGCCGTCGATCGGCCCGCCATTGCGGTTCTTCGCGTCTGAATAGGTATAGTTGGCGAGGACTCCGAACCCGTAACCTAGCGGTTGCTGCCAGTTGAGCTCGATACCCTTGTTCGTTCCGCCCGGACCATTGATCGGGCCCGTGATCGTGAAGGTCGCTCCGTTCGGATGCTGCAGCGTCGTGTAGAAGCCGGTGAAGCTCGCCTGGGTGATGTACGAGTCGATGTCGAGATAGAATAGCGTCGCCGACAGCAGGGCCTGCTTGCCGTAATACCATTCAGCGCCGGCATTGAATTCCCAGGCGCGAGTGGGGTTCAGGTTTGGATTGCCGCCGGCAGTGCCCGTGAGGATCGTATCGTTGAGCGTGAAAGCACCTGCCAGCTGGGCATAGCCCGGCCGCGTCATCACCCGCGCAGCGCTCGCCCGGATCAGCAGGTCCGGCTGGGCATTGAAGGTGAAGTTCGCGCTGGGAAGAATGTCCCAATATTTGTGGCTGACCGGTTCGATACCGCATCCGCCAACCGGGTCCGTGCTGCTCGGCCCGGGGCAGAAGATCGATTGAACCCTCTGCTGTTCCGGCGTCGGCGTCGCCGTATATTGAATGGTGCTGAGGTCGGTATGGACCGCACGGACGCCGATGTTACCGCGCCACGTGCTGTCGTCGCCCAATCTCGCCATCGCATAGATAGCGGCGTCCTTCTCCTTCACCGAGAAGCTCGCCTGCGGATAAAAAGCAAAGTTCCGCCCGCCCTGCGTCGCAAGCTCAGCCAATACCAAATCCTGGTTGGCGAGCGAGTAGCCAGGGAACGTACCTAATCCCTCGCCATAATTGCTCGGCGTGGTTTCGCCCGAGAAGACGGTCCCGAGATTGACGCCCTGTGTGCCCGAATAGATTCCGTTTCCGGGCCAGCTGTAGGCGATATAGTCGAGTGAGTGCTCGTGGTCGGTGTAACGGGCACCGAACTTCAGCGACTTCAACCAGCCGTTGTTGACCTGGTACTCGACATCGGCCTTGGCGTAGGTTTCCTTGTCTGGCGAGGTGATGTGACCGCCCCAGGACCAGCTGTAGAAGTTATTGAGATAAGCCGGTGAAGTGGGATCGGTCGGGAGCCCCGGATAGGTCACGGCCGCTGTCTTGCCATTGATGTTGTAGCTTACGCCGGTGTGCCAATAGGTTTCCCAGGCATAGGTGTCGCTCGTTTCGCCCTTACCTTCGGTGTAACCGACCTCGCCCGCGACCGAGAGATCGGGCGTTGGCCGCCAAACCGCATCGGCGTTGAGCACCCAGGTCGACGAAAGCGCCTGGCGGAAAATGTCGTCCTGCACTCTGCCGTTTACCGGCGTGCCGTCGGCGGAGGTATTGGCCCAGGTTGCACTGGTCACGACGCCATTGTTGATCGTGTAGCTGGTCAGCGCATCGAGTGGCGATCCTGGCGTAGAATTGGTTCCAGCCGTCTTGGTGATCCACGCCATCGAATTGGTGTTGACGTTGTTGGCATCCATCCGGGTGTAGATGCCGTTCAGCGACAGCTCGAACTGGTTGCTCGGACGGAACTGGATTGCGAGCGTGCCGCCTTTGCGGATGCGCTCCTGGCGAAAATAGGCTTCGCCGATGAGGTTGGGCGCAATCGCCGTTTGTCCCGAACCGCCAAAGTTGGCGTAGCTCGTATAGCCGAGAAACTCCTGGCCATCCCGGCGGAAGTCGCGCTTCTGATAGAAACCGGCGGCGAGGATGCCGAAGGTGCCGGTCGAATTCTTCCAGCTGACAAGGCCGGACGCCTGCGGCTCCCACTTGCCCCGAAGATCATTGTAGTTCGCCTGCGCCGTAAAACTGACCGTTCCCGAAGGGAGGTCGAGGGGCATCCGGCTGTGGAGGTTGATCGTGCCACCGATTCCTCCTTCAGGCAGATCGGCTTCCGAGGACTTATAGACCTCCAACTTGCCGACGATTTCCGAGGGTAGAAGGCTGAAGTCGAAGCTCCGGCCGCCCGAAGTCTGATCAAGGACGAACCAGTCGCCGGTCGCAATGCTGTGGCCGTCGAGTAGCGTGAGATTCAGCGTCGGATCGGTGCCGCGAATCGAGACCGTCGAATTCTCGCCGAAGCCGCCCGCCGCCGCCGAGCCCGTCACTACGTTGACGCCGGTCAGGCGGCCAAGCGAATCTGCTACGTTCTTGTCGGGGAACTTGCCGATGTCCTGGGCTGTGATGACTTCCGATACGAGGTCATTGTTGCGCTTGGCATTGAGTGAAGCCTGAATCGAGGCGCGAATGCCCGTGATGACGATGGCGCCGGAGTCCTTCGAATTGGCTGGCGTCTGCGGCTGGGTCGTCCCACCTGGTCCCTGGTCCTGCGCTACTTTCGAATCGGCGCTCGTATTCTCCTGCGCACTCGCGGGACTGGCGACCGACAAGGCAAGCACACTCGCGCTGCAGCCTAGGATCGCTTTACGGAAGCTCATCGAAGAAACCTGAAACATCGCCTTCCCCCTCTCGAAGACTGTCCGATCACGCGGACCGTTTGATCGTCTGTCCAGCGGCGGGCCTCCTATTCCCGAACGTGATCCGCTGGCGGTACAGCTGCATTAAGGAGCCAAAACGAGACCAATTGCAATACCAAAAACAGAACCAATGTGATTTTTGTTGTATTTTGGTATTGAAAAGGACTTAGCGACGGGTCAAAGTAAATGGGGCAAGAGGGCGTGGGATGTTCGTCGAGCGGGTTGGAAAACTGGACGATCGAAGCGGCGCGCCGCTTTACCTGCAGCTCCAGCGGGTGCTGCGGTCGGCGATCGAGCGCCACGTGCTTTCGCCCGACGAGGCTTTGCCCCCGGAGCGCGACCTTGCGGACGCCTACAACGTCTCCCGAGTGACGGTTCGCAAAGCGCTCGACGGTCTGGTGCACGCTCGGCTGCTGACGCGCCGCCAGGGCGCCGGGACGTTCGTGGCCGCGCGGGTCGAGAAGAATTTCGCGACCATCTCGTCTTTCACCGAGGACATGCTTTCGCGCGGGAGGCAGCCGCATAGCGAATGGCTGTCGCGGAGCGAAGGCACGGTCATGCCGGAAGAAGCGCTGGCGCTCGGTCTCGGGCCAGGGACTCCGGTCTATCGCCTCAGCCGTATTCGCTACGCCGACGGTGAGTCGATGGCGCTGGAGCATGCCACCGTGCCGAAGGACTCGCTGGAATCGCTGGAGGCGGTCGGCGACTCCCTTTACGACGCGCTTGGCAATTCGCGGCCGACACGGGTCCTCCAACGGCTCCGCGCGGTGCTATTCACGCCGGAGCAAGCGGAACTGTTGGGCATCGAACCAGGATCGCCGGGCCTCGAAATCGAACGGCGGGGATTCACCGCCGAGGGCCGAACGGTCGAATTCACGAAATCATATTATCGAGGCGATGCATACGACTTCGTCGCCGAGCTCAACGTTGCTCGAAGATAAGCCGGCGTTGGGGGAAGCGATTGCCTTGGAAGGGACTGGCCTGCCTGAAAACAGCCTGATGTTCCGTGAAGCCGCGGAGGCACCCGATGTCGTCGAACGCCAAAGGTTGCGGAATCGCGAGATCATTGCAGCGGTTGGCAAGCGCCTGCGAGATCAAAAGCCCCGAGCGGTGGTTACCCTAGCGCGAGGCAGTTCCGACCACGCGGCAACATTTGCACGGTATCTTATCGAAACGCGCGCTGGAGTGCTCACCAGCTCTGCTTCTCCCTCAGTGGGATCAGTCTATGGAGCAACGCCCGACCTGGACGGCGCGACAATGCTCGCAATTTCACAGTCCGGTCGAAGTCCCGACCTGATTTCCGCCGCTCGACATGCTTCGGCCAACGGCGCCCTGCTTATCGTGATGGTCAACGACGAAGAATCGCCGTTGGCGAAGATTGCTGACATCTGCATACCGCTTGCCGCGGGAGTCGAGCGAAGCGTCGCCGCCACCAAGTCGTTCATTGCCAGCCTGACGGCGATCCTGGACCTGCTTGCCGCCTGGACCGGAGACGCCGACGTGACGGACGCACTTTCGTCGCTGCCCGCCATGCTGAGGAAGAGTTGGGGACTGGATTGGACTCCTGCGCTTCCCATGCTCAGTGACGCGGGGGCGATCTATGTCACGGGGCGCGGGCACGGCCTTGCAATTGCTCAGGAAGCCGCGCTCAAGCTGAAGGAAACCTGCGGGATGCATGCCGAAGCTTTCAGCGCCGCGGAAATCCGCCATGGTCCGATGACCGTTGTCCGCGAGGGCTGTCCGGTCCTGCTCTTTGGACAATCGGATCAGAGCCTCGACAGCGTGTCAGAGCTCGCAGGCGAATTTGCATCTCGCGGCGCTCGTGTCATCAGCGCGGGCGTGCCCGACGCGCCAGGACTAAGGCTGCCGATGATCGATGCGGATCCGCTGTTCGCGCCCGTCCTCCAAATCGCGAGTTTCTACCGCCTAGCCAACGCGCTCGCCTTCGCTCGCGGCTACGATCCGGACCGTCCGCCTCATCTCAGCAAGGTCACGGAAACGCTGTGACAAGGACGGCGCTCATCAACGGCCGCGTCGTGCTGCCGGATGGAAACCGTGACGGCATTTCCGTGCTGATCGAAGACGACCGCATCGCTGTGATTGGCGAAAGCGTCCCCGACAATGTCGACAAGATTGATTTGGCCGGAGAGACTTTGCTGCCCGGCTTCATCGACATCCAGGTGAACGGCGGCGGTGGGCGCCTCTTCAATACGGACCCATCGGTCCAGACCATAGAAGTGATGGCCGCCGCCCACAGGCGCTTCGGGACGACGGGCCTGCTTCCAACCTTGATCAGCGACGATCTCTCCGTCGTCGCGACTGCCATCCAGGCGGTCGACGCCGCGATCGAGCGCGGCGTTCCGGGCATCCTTGGCATTCACATCGAAGGACCTTTCCTCAGCAACATCCGGCGCGGGATCCATCTCGCCTCCAAGCTGCAGCAATTCGATGATCGCTTCGTCGAAGTGCTCTGCTCGGCCCGCAACGGGCATACGTTGGTGACGGTTGCCCCGGAGTGCATCTCGCCCAATCAGATCAGCCGTCTGGTTGAAGCCGGCGTGATCGTCGCCGCTGGCCATTCGGACGCCGATTACGAAACCGTGAGGGCCGCGCTGGACGCGGGCGTCACTGGCTTCACCCATGTGTTCAACGCGATGTCGCAGCTTACCAATCGCGCCCCAGGAATGGTTGGGGCAGCTCTGGAAGATGAGTCGGTGTTCGCCGGGATCATTGTCGACGGCCATCACCTCCACCCGGCAACCTTCCGGGTGGCGCTGCAGGCCAAGGGCGTCGAGCGATTGATGCTCGTCACTGATGCGATGGCGACCGTCGGTGCGGACGACGACGAATTCATACTTCAGGGGCGCGCAATCCGCCGCGAAGGGGATCGACTGATCAGCGCGGAGGGCAAGCTTGCCGGATCGACGCTGACAATGGCGGCCGCGGTCGCGAACGCCGTGGATCAGGGGCGGCTGTCATTGGCCTCGGCAGCGAAGATGGCCTCAAGCACGCCCGCCCACTTTCTCGGTATTGGCGGAGATACGGGCGAGATCGCGGTTGGCCGCCGTGCCGACCTTGTCGCAATTCGCGATGATTTCACGGTCACTCGGACCTGGATTGCTGGCAATCCTAGCGGCGATTGACCTAAGTCGCCAATCTCAGCACCTTCCAGGAATGTTTCTGGTGCGCTTTCTCGCGGCGTTCACCGCCGGACTCGCCGCCTTCGCAGCTGTCGCGCAGGACGCACCCGCGCTCGTCGATGCCGACCTGCGCCCGTCGATCGATCTCGACGGAACCTGGACATGGTCGGTCGATCCGTTTCGCGACGGACTGCGTGGGTTCCATGGAAGCGATGCCGGTCCCGCCTCCCGCCGCTACAGTGATTTCGACGTCGGTGAAGCGATGCGCAACGATCCGACCGCACTCTACGAATTCGACATGGACCGGTCGCCGTCGGTGCAGCTTCCACAGTCCTTCATCACTCACTCGAGCGAGATGCGCTATTATAGCGGCCTCGTCTGGTACCAGCGGCATTTCGCCGCCCATTTGAAACTGGGACAGCGCGCGTTTCTTAGATTCGGGGCGGTCGATTATCGTGCTCATGTCTATCTGAACGGTCACCATGTCGGCGATCACGAGGGGGGATTCACGCCATTCGCGCTTGAGGTGACCCCTCTCATTCGGGCCGGTGACAACCGGCTCACCGTCGGCGCGGATTCGGAACGCAACGCGACCGACGTTCCTCCGCCGGTGACCGACTGGGAGAATTATGGCGGCATCACGCGTCCGGTGAGCCTGATCGTCACTCCATCGACCTTCATCGACGACGCCTGGATCAGGCTCCAGAAGAACGGGCGGATCGTGGCGTCGGTTAAGCTGGACGGCGCCGAAGCCGCCGGTCGCCCGGTTCAGGTTCGAATCCCGAGCCTTGGCCTCACGATTTCAGGGCGTGCTGATGCGAGCGGCAAGTGGGCCGGGGACATCGCTGCCCCTGGTTCGCTGAAGCGCTGGTCCCCCGAGAGCCCAACGCTGTACGATGTTCGGTTTCAGTCTGGCGACGACACGCTCACCGATCGCGTTGGCTTTCGAACCATTGAGGTGCGCGGCCACGACATCCTGCTCAACGGCCGCCAGATCTTTCTTCGCGGTGTTTCGGTCCACGCTGAAGAGCTTGGGGAGAACCCGACGAGGGACATCACGCCGGCGGCTGCAAGAGCTTTGCTGACCGAAGCGAAGCAGGGCCTTCACGCCAATTACGTGCGACTCGCCCACTATCCGCACCCGGAGACAATGCTGCGCGCGGCGGACGAGCTCGGGCTGCTCGTTTGGAGCGAGATACCGGTCTACTGGCAGGTCGATTTTGCCAACCCGGAGACGCTCGCAACGGCGCTGCGCATGCAAACCGAGTCGATCCGCCGCGATCGCGACCGCGCGTCCGTCATCATCTGGAGCGTCGGAAATGAAACGCCGCTCAGTGATGCGCGAACCGCATTTCTTCGCAAACTGGTAGCGAATGCCCGAACGCTTGACCCCACCCGGCTTGTCAGCGCGGCATTGCTGAGCGGCCGCAAGGGGAACGTCCACCTCATTTCCGATCCATTGGCGGCCGATCTCGATATTATCGCGGTCAACACCTACGACGGCTGGTACACGCCGGATGCGCTCTCATCGCTTCCGTCGATCGAATGGCGCGAACCGGTCGACAAGCCAATGATCTTCTCCGAATTCGGCGCCGGTGCCCTCGCGGGTTATCATGACGCCTCATCCAGCCCGCACAAGTTCAGCGAGGAATATCAGGCGGAATATTACCGCAAGACACTCGCGATGGCCGCCCGGATCCCCTTCCTCAGGGGCATGTCGCCGTGGATCCTGAAGGATTTCCGCTCTCCACGCCGGCAGAACCCGACATATCAGCAGGGCTGGAACCGGAAGGGATTGGAATCCCCGACCGGAGTCCGCAAGCAGGCTTTCGGAGTCCTTGCGGGCTTTTATCGGTCGCTGGATGACCGTCCTTTGCTCCAGCGCTGAGTTCGGGCAGAGGTTCGGCCCATGCTCCGGCTCCTATCAGCATTCGCCATTGCCATTGGTGCTTACACGGGGGCATCGCCCGTCGGCACCTTACAGGCAAGCGCGCCCGCTTTCTGGAAGCTCGTTCCGAAAGGGACGGAGGTGCAGCTCGTCACCGACGGATTCACCTGGGCCGAGGGGCCCGTCTGGGTCCGTGAGGGCGGCTACCTTCTGTTGAGCGACGTTCCCAAGAACCGAATTTATCGCTGGGCGCCCGGCGATAGGTCGGCCCAGATCTTCCTGGAACCGTCGGGCCCCAGCGAAACCACCGGTCTCCGTGAACCGGGTGCCAACGGTCTCAAACCTGGGCTTAACGGCTATATCCTGGCCGCCGGCTCCGGCGATCGAGGAATCGCGCTCATCAATTTGAGGACCAAGACGAAACGGCTCCTGATTCAACGGTTCAAAGGGAAGAAATTCAACTCACCCAATGACATAGCCGTCGCTCCGGATGGCGCGATCTGGTTCACCGACCCTCCTTACGGCCTTGACGGAATCGAGAAATCGCCACTGAAGGAACAGGCTGAGGACCGCGTCTATCGGCTGGCTCCGAACGGTCGAGTGTCAGCCATGGTGTCCGACCTGCAGTTTCCCAACGGAATCGCGTTCGCACCGGACGGGCGCACGCTCTACGTCTCCAACTCTGACCCGAAGCGCGCCGTCATCACGGCCTGGAGCGTCTCCCGGACCGGAAACCTGTCCCACCGACGGATCTTCGCTGACATGAATGCGCTTGCGGCAAAGGGCCTGCCCGGCTTGCCCGACGGAATGGCGGTCGATGAACGGGGCGACCTGTGGGCCGCCGGTCCCGGCGGTATCCACGTCATCGCTCCAGACGGTCGTGAGCTTGGATTGATCGCGACGGGTGTTGCAATTTCGAACTGTACATTCGGCGGCGCCGATGGCCGCACCTTGTTCATGACTTCGACGCACCAGGTGGTTTCGCTACGAACGAACGTGCGCGGCGCACCGATCAGGGTCGTGAAAATTCCCGGGAGATCGAAATGAGCGCTTCATCCAAGCTGAAGCGCGCTCGACTGCTCGCCTGGCTGCTGGTCCTGATCGCCATCGTTGGGATTGGCGCGCTGGCATTGGTAACCAGGCGGCAGGCGGCAACTCAACAAGCTACGACGGGTCCCGTCAAAACGAACTTCGGCGGTGCGTTCACGCTCGTTGGTGGGGATGGCAAGCCTTTTTCGAGCCAGGCGCTCGCCGGCAAACCCTACGCCATCTATTTCGGCTTTACGCGATGCGGTGACATCTGCCCGACGACACTGTCGCGGCTGGTAAAGCTGCGGCGACAGGCCGCGAATGACCAGGCCATGCGCATCGTCTTCGTAACCATCGACCCGGCACATGACGGACCGAAGGAGGTCGGCCAATATGCCCAACTGTTCAATGCGCCGATCATTGGCTTGACGGGCACTCAAGCACAGATCGACCAGATCAAGAAACAGTACGGCATCTTCGCGCAACCTTCGCCGCATCCGATGGCCGGCAAGGAGATGGAGCATACCGGAACCGTATTGCTGTTCGACCGGAACGGACAGTTCTTCGCCACCATCTCGCCCGATGAGCCCGACATCGACGCGCTCGCCAAATTGAAGAGGCTCGCCGCCTAGCTGTTGGAACTCGTGCCTATCAACGCCACTTGAGCGATGATGGCGCGCTATCAGCCCGATCCAAAAATCCTGGAGCTCGGTCCCGAATTCTATGATGCGGTCCAACCGGCGCAGTTTCCCAAATGCATCCCACGCTTCCTCAACGAGCGGTGGGCAGAGCGCGTAGGCCTTGAACTCACTCCTGCGGCCGCAACACGGCATTTCTGCAGGTTCGAGCCACTTCCCGATAACTTAGGGCAGCCGCTGGCGCTTCGTTATCATGGGCACCAGTTTCGCGTGTACAATCCGGAGATCGGCGACGGTCGCGGATTCACCTTCGCACAACTTCGCGATGATCGTGGCCGGTTGCTCGATCTCGGTACCAAAGGGTCGGGACAGACGCCCTACAGCCGTACTGCGGACGGTCGTCTGACCCTCAAGGGCGGCGTTCGCGAAGTGCTCGCGACGGAAATGCTCGAAGCTCTGGGCGTCGACACTTCGAAAAGCTTCGCCCTGTTCGAGACCGGCGAAGATCTGGTCCGTGGCGACGAGCCGTCGCCCACGCGATCGTCGGTGCTCACGCGGCTCAGCCACGGTCACATTCGCATTGGCACGTTCCAGCGACTCGCCTTCTTCGGCGATGTCGACAGCCTGAAGAAGCTAAGCCGATACTGCCTCGAGAATCTTTACGGCGAGCAACCAGACGACGACGATTCAGACAATGCGGACAGGCTGTTCGACCTCGTGAGCACTGCGACGGCCACGCTCGCGGCTTCATATCTCGCCGCAGGATTTGTCCACGGCGTGCTCAACAGTGACAATATTAATGTGACGGGCGAAAGTTTCGACTACGGCCCATGGCGTTTCACGCCATTCTGGGAACCCGAATTCACGGCGGCCTACTTCGATCATTATGGCCTCTATGCATTCGGCCGTCAGCCAGAGGCGATTCACTGGGATGTCGCACAGCTTGCAGGCTGCCTGTCGCTGATCACGGAACCCGCGCGCCTCTCGGAGATATTGTCGAGTTGGAGCGATCGTTTTGATCGAGCCCTGACATCCGCGCTGCTATCTCGACTTGGAGTTCGATCCGGAGGAGAGGACCGGAAGATCGCCGGCGCGCTGATCCGTGCACTCGCTAGTCGGACGCACAAGATCGACCAGGTCTTTTTCGACTGGCACGGCGGCCGCGATCCAGGTGTTGAGCTTTATGCCGGGGAGGAGTTTCGCGAACTGTCCCAAATGCTTGAGGGCCGTGAGCGCCCTTCGATGCATCCTTATTGGTCGGACGACGCCCCGTGTTCGATGCACATCGACGAAGTGGAAGCGATCTGGGCGGGCATCGCGACCAGCGATGACTGGCAGCCCCTTAACAACAAGGTTAAGGCAATCCGGCGTATGGGTGAGGCGATGCTAGCCGATCAGGCCAGATCGCGGGACAAGAGACCTGGGGAAATCGTCGAACGGGATGCACGGGCAAGTTGAAAAGCGACCTGTCGTGAAAGCGGGAATCGTGGGGGATCGGCTGATTTCCACCAATCCCGCAACTGACGAGGAGGTCTGGTCCGGCAAGCTCGGCGATGCTGCGGCAGAAGTCGCTGCCGCGCGTGCCGCATGGCCAGAGTGGGCAGCGCACTCCAACGCCTATCGCATCGAGGCGGTCCGCCGCTTCGCCAATGTTGTTCGCAAGCGCGAGACGGAGTTTGCAGAGCTAATCTCGAGCGAAACCGGCAAGCCCCTGTGGGAGGCGAAAACCGAAGTCGGCGCCGTCGTCAACAAGGTCGACATTTCCGTCGAAGCTTATGCCGAGCGTACTCCGCAGCGGAAGATGGAAGCGGCAATGGGCAACCGCGTCGCCGTCCGCCACAAGCCGCATGGAGTGATGGCCGTGCTTGGGCCGTACAATTTCCCCGCGCACCTCCCCAACGGACACATCGTCCCCGCGCTGATCGCGGGCAATACGATCGTATTCAAGCCATCGGAAAAGACGCCTGCCGTTGGAGCGATGCTGGTCGAATGCTTTCACGAAGCTGGGGTGCCGGAGGGGGTTGTTCGCTTATTGACCGGCGGACCCGATCAAGGGCGTCAGCTCGCCGGGCAGGACGGCATCGACGGTCTACTCTTCACCGGCTCCGCGCGCGCCGGCATGTCGCTCCACCGTCAGTTCGCCGAAAGCCCGCACAAGATCCTCGCGCTCGAGCTCGGAGGAAATAACCCGCTGGTCGTGTGGAACGCCCGCGACATCGAGGCAGCTGCGGTAATGGCTGTACAGTCGGCGTACCTCACGGCCGGTCAGCGCTGCACCGCCGCCCGGCGACTGATCGTCGAAGACGGTCACGAACAGGCCCTGCTGGACGCGATCACCAAACTGATCGATCGCCTGATCGTCGGCGAGCCCTTCGCCGATCCCCAGCCCTTCATGGGGCCGGTCATCGACAATCCGGCGGCCGATCATGTGCAGGAGCTGTGGCTCAACCTGATGATGAAAGGCGCAAAGCCGCTACGGCGGCTCGACCGGCCCGTCGCCGACAAGCCTTATCTGACGCCCGCGCTGATCGACGTCACCGACCTTAAGGACCGCCCGGACGAGGAAATCTTCGGACCTGTCCTCCAGCTCATCCGCGTGAAGGACTTCGATGCGGCGATTAAGGAAGCGAACAATACCCGCTACGGCCTCGCCGCGAGCCTGATCGGCGGCAGCCCGGAAATGTACGACAAATTCTGGGCTAATGTTCGCGCCGGGGTCATCAACTGGAACAAGCCCACGAACGGCGCTCCGTCCAACGCTCCATTTGGCGGCATTGGTCTCTCGGGCAATCATCGGCCGAGCGCCTTTTATGCCGCCGACTATTGCGCGTACCCGGTCACAAGCAACGAGGCGGATCGGGCCCGCGCGGCGATCGGCGAGGGTCTGCGCGACCCCAACATGCAGGAAGACTGACCAGCCGCCTGCAACAAGTTCGCGCTGACAGCCGTTCAGCTGCCGATGAGTAACAATCAATGGATTGGCACGGCCCTTGGCCTTGTCCTGTGCAGCGCAGCTTTGGCGGGTTGTAATTACAGTAGCCAGAGCTCGAATGAGACGCAGACCACCGCAAACGCTTCGACGAGCGAAATCGATGGGACCTGGAAATCGAACACCGAGCAGCAGCTTCGCGAAGCGATCGCCAATGCGCCCGCGAATGGCCTAAAGCCGGACCTCTTCCTGAAGGGCGGCGAGAAGGGCGCGGCGCTCACTCAAGCGGCGCTGAAATACGCCTCGGCCCTTGCGAACGGCTATGCCGATCCCACGCAGCTCCACGAGGTCTACACCATTCCGCACCCGAAGGTGGATGTCCGGGCCGGCCTGCAACAGGCGATCCAGAAGGGCGATGTGAAAGGCTGGCTGGACTCGCTCGCGCCACAGACCGACGAATATCGGGCACTGAGCCAGGCGCACCTTCATTATCTGCAGCTCGCTGCAAGCGGACAGTTTCAGCCCGTCTCCGATGGAAAGCCGATAAAGCCGGGCAGCAGCGATCCGCGGGTCGCGCAGGTAGCTGCGGCGCTTCGGGCGCTCGGCTATCTCGGATCGCCCGCCCCGCAGCCCAACACGCCAGTCAGTCGGCTGAACGAGAACAGGCCAGCTTCACCCAGAAAGTCAAACGGGACGGTCTACTCGGCCGACCTCGTCGGCGCCGTGAAGAAGCTTCAGGGCGAATATGGGTTCAAGCAGGACGGAATCATCGGCGGCAACACGCTCGACGCGCTGAACGCCGGGCCCGCTTATCGGGCCCGTGAGCTCGCGGTGGCGATGGAGCGATTGAGATGGCTCCCGCGCGATCCGCCCAAAACGCGCATCGACGTGAATACGGCAGCGTCGTTCCTCGATTATTGGCGGGACGGCCAGCACGTGGACCACCGCAAGGTCGTCGAGGGTGAGGCGGACAAGCCGACCCCGCAGCTGCAGGCACCAATCGTGAGGCTGGTCGCGAAGCCCACGTGGACCGTTCCCAAGGGTATTGGCGCGACCGAACTCGCGACGAAGAGCCCGCAGTGGCTTCAGGACAATAACTTCGTGATGAAGAACGGACTTTACGTCCAGCAGTCAGGACCGAAGAACTCGCTTGGCCTGGTCAAGTTCGACATGGACGACAAGGAAGCGATCTACCTTCACGACACGCCGGCCAAGGCGCTGTTTGGGTTGGACGACCGCCATCGGAGCCACGGCTGTGTTCGGGTGGAGAATGCAGTGCAGTTCGCCACGGCGCTCGCGCAGCAAGAAGGCGTGCTCGATCAATTCCAGAAGGCGATGCAGGGGAACGACGAAACCTTCATCAAGCTCCCGAACCCGGTTCCGGTTCGCCTGCTCTATCAGACGGTATTCTGGGACGGATCGTCCGTGCAGTTCCGCCAGGACGTCTACGGCTGGGACGACAATGTCGCCAAGGCGCTGGAGCTGGAGCCAGGACCGCCGCAAAAGATCGAACAGCCCGAAAGCAGCGACGAAATCGCTCCGTAAATAGCTGAGGGCGCCGGAACTGCTTCCGGCGCCCTCGCCCCTCCCCGTGGCCGTGACCCGAAGCCACGGCCGTCCCAACTCAGCCGCGTAATTCGGGCATGTAGCCTTCGTCGACTAGGTCGCTGAACTTGGTGATGCTGCCTTCGAACTTCACCCGGACGATGCCGGTCGAGCCGTGGCGCTGCTTGGCGACGATCACCTCAGCCTTGCCCGCCGCCGAGGAATATTTGGCGTTCCACTCCTCGTATTTGGCGATTTTGTCAGTCTCGTTCGGCATCGGGTAATCCGGCTCGACTGCCTTCAGGTAATAATCCTCGCGATAGATGAAGAGCACGATGTCCGCGTCCTGCTCGATCGATCCCGACTCACGAAGGTCCGAGAGCTGCGGCCGCTTGTCCTCGCGCTGTTCCACCTGTCGGCTGAGCTGCGACAGTGCGATGACGGGAACGTTGAGCTCTTTCGCGAGCTGCTTCAGCCCCCGGCTGATCTCCGAAATTTCCTGAACGCGGTTCTCGGCGCCGCCACGCCCGGTCCCCTGAAGCAGCTGTAGATAGTCGACGACGATCATACCGATGCCCTTCTGCCGCTTCAGGCGGCGTGCCCGGGCGCGGAGCGCGGCGATGGTCAGGCCCGGCGTGTCGTCGATGTACAGCGGGAGAGTCTGCAGCTCGGCTGCTGCTCGGGCGAGATTACGGAACTCGTCGCGGCTGATTCGCCCCGTTCGCAGGTTCTCGGAGATGATCCGGGACTCCTCGGCGAGGATACGGGTGGCCAGCTGGTCGGCGGACATTTCGAGGCTGAATAGCGCGACGCCGGCACCCGCGCTCTTTTCGGCTGCGATCCCGTCCTCGGCGTCACGAAGAAACCGCTTTGCCGCCGAGACCGCCATATTTGTCCCGAGAGCGCTCTTGCCCATGCCCGGACGACCGGCGACAATGATCAGGTCGGACCGGTGGAGGCCGCCCATCTTGGTGTTGAGCGCCTCGAGGCCGGTGGTGATGCCGGACAGGTGGCCGCCGCTGTTGAGCGCCCGTTCCGCCATCTCCACGGCCATTCTGCTCGCCTCGGCGAAGCTCTTTGCCTTGCCCTCGGCGCCCCCTTCTTCAGCAACCCGGTAGAGTTCGGACTCGGCGCGCTCGATCTGAGCGAGGGGGGCAACGTCCTCACTCGTATCGAGCGCGCCTTCCACCAGGCCTCGGCCAACGCCGACCAGCGCGCGGAGCAAGGCAAGATCGTAGATCTGACCCGCGAAATCCCGCGCGCCGATCACGGCAGCGCCCGACCCGGTGAGTTGTGCAAGGTATGCCGGGCCGCCGACCTCCTTCATTCCCTCGTCGCTGTCGAACAGCGGCTTCAGGGTGACGGGGTTGGCGACCCGATTGCTATCGGTAAGCCGAAGGATCGCCTCGTAAATCCGGGCGTGCAGCGGCTCAAAGAAATGTTCCGGTCGGAGCTTCAGCTGGATATCCTCGACCAGCCGGTTGTCGATCATCAGCGCGCCCAGCAACGCGGCTTCGGCTTCGACGTTCTGCGGGAGGGCCGGAGGTGCTTCTAACGCAGACTCGGCGATGCGGATGACTTCGGCCATGACCAGGCTCCTACGCTCGTGCGGCCCCACATCAAGCGCGAACAAATGTAGCACAGCTGGGGATAAGTTGTGCACGAATCGCACAACCGTCCGCAGGAAGTCAGGAAACTGTCGCTTTCCGACCGTCCACAGAAATAATCGGGACCGATTTGATGCGTTCGGACCGTCCCGTTACGCACTCTTCATGGCGATTTTATCCGACCTCTGGATTCGCGACCAGGCGCAGAATCACGGCATGATCGAACCGTTCGTCGAGGGACAGCGGCGGGAAGGCTGCATCAGCTACGGCCTGTCCTCCTACGGCTACGATGCCCGCGTTGCTGACGAGTTCAAGATCTTCACCAACGTCGACAATGCGGTGGTGGACCCGAAGGACTTCGCATCGAACAGCTTCGTCGACCGGCAGACCGATTGTTGCATCATCCCGCCCAACAGCTTCGCTTTGGCTCGCACAGTCGAATATTTCCGCGTTCCCCGAGATGTGCTGGTGATCTGCCTCGGCAAATCAACCTATGCGCGCTGCGGGATCATTGTGAATGTCACTCCGCTGGAGCCCGGTTGGGAAGGCCATGTGACCTTGGAATTCTCCAATACCACACCGCTTCCGGCCAAAGTCTACGCCAACGAGGGGGCGTGCCAGTTCCTGTTCCTCCAGGGTAACGAGCCGTGCGAGGTGAGCTACGCCGACCGCGCCGGGAAATATATGGGCCAGAAGGGCGTGACGCTGCCGAAGCTGTGACACTCGACGAGGCCAGAGAACTCGACGACGCCGACCCGCTCGCTTTCGCCCGGGAGCGGTTCCACATCCCCGCAGGCATCATCTACCTCGACGGAAATTCGCTCGGCGCACTACCCCGAACTGCGCCGACTGCTCTTGCCGAGACTGCACAGGAGCAGTGGGGCAACGACCTCATCGTCAGCTGGACCAAGCACGAATGGATCGATTGGCCGACGCGCCTGGCTTCGAAAATCGCGCCGATCGTGGGAGCCAGGCCGACCGAGCTGCTGGTCGCCGACTCCACCAGTGTGTGCCTGTTCAAATTGCTAGCGGCGGCTGTCCGGGCGCGGCCCGGCCGGCGAAAGATCGTCACTCGCACCCAAAATTTTCCGACCGATCTCTACGTTGCACAGGGATTGTCCGAGATGCTCGGCCTCGAGCTGGTCACTGTGCCTGTCGCGGAGGTGACAGAGCCAATTGATGCGGACACGGCGGCGGTCACGCTGACCCATGTCGACTACCGTTCGGGACGGATCCTCGACATGTGTGCCATCAACGCAGCGGCGCGCTCGGCTGGCGCACTGACGCTCTGGGACCTTTCACACAGTGCGGGAGCGATCGAGCTCGATCTCAATGGGGCGCAGTGCGACCTCGCAGTTGGATGCGGATACAAGTATCTGAACGGAGGCCCGGGCGCTCCGGCCTTCATGTTTGTAACGGAGCGGCTCCAGGATAAGCTCAGATCGCCGCTCCAGGGCTGGATGGGCCATGCCGATCCATTCGCCTTCAGTGACGACTATCAACCAACTTCCGGGATCGGCCGCTTTCTGACTGGCACACCGCCGATCCTTGCGCTCGCAGCATTGGGCGCCGGGCTCGACACATTCGATGGGATTAGCATGAGCGACGTCGCGACGAAGTCACGCGCCCTGTCCGAGCTCTTTATCGCCGAGGTCGAGCAGCGATGTGGAGACCATTTGAAACTCGCCTCGCCGCGCGATCCCGCGGCGCGCGGCAGTCATGTCGTTTTTGGCCATCTGGAGGGCTACGCCGTCGTCCAGGCGCTGATCGGCCGGGGGGTGATCGGTGACTTCCGCGGTCCTGACCTGATGCGCTTCGGCTTTGCGCCGCTTTACAATAGTTACACCGACATCCTGCGGGCGGCCGACATCCTTGGCGACATCATCTCGACGGGAGAATGGGATCAGCCGCGCTTCAAGGCACGCTCGAAGGTCACCTGATCCGCGCGTTCCGGGTGCGTGCTTCGTCGACGCTCCACGCGCCCGCTCCAGCGGCGGCGAGATAGAGAAAGACGAAACACAAGAGGATTGCGTTCTCCCCCATGTTCGCGACGGGCCAAAAGCCCTTCGGGAAATGCCCAATGAAGTAAGCCGCCGCCATTTCGCCTGATGCGATGAAAGCAGCCAGCCGAGTGAACAGACCCAAGGTGACCAACACTCCGGTCACCAGTTCGATCGCTCCCGCTGCCACGAGCATTGGCGGCAGGGGATGCACTGGGAAAGGGACCGGAAACGCAAAGAATTTCTGGGTCGCGTGCTCGACGAACAACAAGCCGACCACAATCCGAAGCACAGCCAGGACGTATGGCTGCCAGCGCGAAAGCCAGGTCAATTCCACGATCAGTCTCCTTCGGTCGCCTTGCCGACCTATGGAGCCAACGCGGATTGCGCCAGAAGGATCAGGCGTGTGCCTGCTCAGCCTTCTTTTGCTGAGCGGCGTGCGCTGAATCTTCGGCGAGAAGCTGGCGCGAACGAAGGATCATTTCGACCCAGTCGTGGAAGGCGTGAGCAAGCGTGGTCACCAGCTCCTTCAGCGCCCCCTCCTTGAGCTTGCCGCTCTCGTCGAAACTGTCGTCGGTCACATGGCCGAGGTAGGCTTCCGGCTGCTGCATCAGCGGCATGTTGAGGAATACGGCCGCCTGCCGGATCTGATGGTTGGCGCCGAAGCCGCCTATGCTTCCCGGCGATGCAGTGACGATCGCCGCCGGCTTCTTGTCGAATACGCTCTGCCCATAGGGCCGGGACCCGACATCGATGGCATTCTTGAGCACTCCGGGGATGCCGCGGTTGTATTCCGGACTGACGAAGAGGACTCCATCGGCCTCGCCCACTTGTTGCCGGAACCGCCGCCAGGCCTCAGGTGGATTCGAATCCAAATCCTGGTTGTAAAGCGGCAAATCGCCGATCTCGATCATCGAGCAATCGAGATTGTCGCCGCGAAGCGCGCAGATTGACCGTGCCACCTTGCGATTGATGCTGCCTTCCCGAAGGCTGCCGACGATGATGGCGATCTTGTAGGCCATGCGACTCTCCTGCTGCTCGCAAAGCCCAATACGCTTGCGAAAGGAAAGTTGCTAAGGCTGTTGGGCGGCGCCGGCTTTGGGATAGGGGCTCAGCGCCGCCCCGAGCTGGCTCAATCTTGATCCAGCTCTTTTTGAACTTCGTCCCATTCTTTCTTGGTCAGGCATGCGCGATTGGGCAGCCGGGAATAGCTCGACGGCAGCTGCTTGCAGATTTTGCGCTCCTGGGCCTGGGCCGGGGACGACCCAATTGCAGGAACCGCCTGCGCGGCGCTGCTGTTTGCCTGGGCGACTGCCTGACCGGGCGCGCTGGCCGGGGCTGCGGCGATGCAAAGCAGGACCGGACTAAGCCCAAAAAGACTCAATATACGCATCGTCTTGCTCCTCCTTTTGAGCAAAACAAGCTACATCTGTAGCGACCAGAAAGGCTATCCGCCCGTTGTCGGCCCGCCGACGCGCAAAGACCCTTCATCGAACTATTTTCGACAAACGGCGTTAGTCGATGAACCTAAGATTAATGGTACTAAACGTACTTTTCAACGTCGTCGATTCGAGTGCCGGATGTTTGCCGGTCTTCCCCGCCGCGCGGAGGTCCGCACCTTGTCGCGGCGGCGCGGCAGGGCGCCATGGCCGCCGTAGCTCCCCTCAGGCAGCTCGAACCTCAGCGACCCGCTGACGGGATTCGCTTCGGCAAGGCGCAGGGTCAGCCGCTGACCGAGCCGGTAGGTTTCGCCGGTCTCGTCCCCGACGAGTGCCCGCGCGGCGTCGTCGTAGCGGAAATACTCCTGGCCAAGATCCTTGGCGAGCAGCAACCCGTCGCCGCCGAGATCCTCGACGGTGGCGAAAAAGCCGAACGGCTGCACTCCTGTAATGCGGCATTCGACCAGCTGGCCGACGCGGTCGGACAGGAAGGCGGCGACATAGCGGTCGACAGTCTCGCGCTCGGCCTCCATCGCTCGCCGCTCGAGCATGGAGATCTGCTCGCCGATTTGCTCGAACCTTTCTTCGTCTCCCGGCGGGAGTCCGCCCTCACCCAGTCGGTAGGCCTTCACCAGAGACCGGTGCACAAGAAGATCAGCGTAGCGCCGGATCGGTGACGTGAAGTGAGCGTAAGTTGCGAGGGCGAGGCCGAAATGGCCGAGCCGCTCTGGCCCATAACGCGCCTGCATCTGCGTCCGGAGGAGCTGCTCCATGATTTCCTCGCGGCCATCGCGCTCACCTAACCGTTCGATGATCCGATTGAAGGTTGCGGGCTTGATCACCTGGCCCATTGCGAACTCGATCCCGAATGTCGCGAGATAGTCCTTCAGTGCGACCAACTTTTCTCGGCTGGGTGGTTCATGGACGCGGTACATGACGGGCGCCTTCTTGGCTTCCAGCGCTCGCGCCGCAGCAACGTTGGCAGCAATCATAAAGTCCTCGACCAGCCGGTGAGCGTCGAGACGGTCGCGGGGCGCGATCGAGGTGATCCGGCCCTTTTCGTCGAGCATCACCCGACGCTCAGGAAGGTCGAGTTCCAACGGATCCCGCTTCTGCCGCGCGGCAAAGAGGGCGCGCCAGCAGCCCCACAACGGCTTCAATGCCTTGTCGACCAGCTCCCTGGAGACGGATCCTTCGACTTCGGGCATCCAGCAGACCCGCGAGCTGACCTCGACCCGCTCCTGCTGAGAGGCATCGATAGCCGCCTGTGCGTCTTCGTACGCGATGTTGGCTGCAATGCGGACTTTCGCACGGCTGAAGCGAAAGCTCTTAATCTCTCCGTCTTTTGAAATCTTGAGATGACAGGCCATCGCCGCCCGATCTTGACCCTCCTTCAGCGAGCAAATGTCGGCTGACAGTTCCTCGGGAAGCATCGGCACGACCCGGTCCGGAAAATAGACGCTGTTGCCGCGCGCCCGCGCCTCGCGGTCGAGCTCCGAGCCGGGGCGGACATAGAAGCTGACGTCGGCAATCGCGACGACGGCGTTCCAGCCGCCCTCGCCGTCCGGCTCGGCCCAGATGGCGTCGTCATGATCGCGCGCGTCTTCGGGATCGATGGCGACAATCGGCAGGTGCGTCAGGTCCTCCCGCTCGCCGAGCGGCTGCTTCGAGACGCGATGCGCCTCGTCGATCGCTTCCTTGGAAAATTCGTGGCGGAGGCCGTGCTTGTGAATCGCAATCAGGCTGAAGCTGCGCGGCGCGAAGGGATCGCCCAATACCGCGTCGACCCGCGCCTGAACGCGCGGCGGCCGACCGCTCACCTCGCACAGCACAAGATCGCCAGCCTCGGCGTCCTTCAAGTCGGCGATCGCCAGCTCGCGCCGTTCGCGCTTGTCGACCGGTGAGAGCCAGGAGCGTTCCCCATCCCGCCGGATCACTCCGAGCACCAGCTCAGCGGCCCGTTCCAACTTCTTCATCGGATGGGCGATGAGGCCCTGCCCGCGCTCCTCGGTGCGGGCGAGAACCCGGTCGCCGATGCCGAGCGCGCCCCGCTTGCCGCGCTCGATGAGGCGCAGCCGCGGCGGCGGAGTTTCTGCGTGCCACTGCTCCGGCACGCCCCAGATCGCACCGCCGTCATCCACCGCCTGCACGCGAAGGACCGTCACCTTCGGGACGCCACCGGATTTGTGGAAGGCACGGCCGGGCGAGCTGTCGATCAGCCCCTCGTCGGCCATGTCCTTGAGCAGGCGCTTGAGGTCAATCTTGGTTTGGCCCGATAGCCCGAACGCCCGCGCAATCTCCCGTTTGCCGGCAGGCTGATCCGACGAGGCGATGAAATCGAGGATCTGTTTCCGGCTAGGCAGGCCGGCGGAATGCTTGCGGGGCATTAGAAAGTCACAAAGGCAGCGTCCGCCGCCGGCATTTTCGCGTTCACGCGCCTCGGACCGCGAGAGAGAGGCTCATCCCGAACTCCCTCCGGCTGTGAACTTCCGTAGTGGAGAGTGGCGCCGGCATTCATGAAGCTGCCTCTAATCCAGGCACGGGCCCGTAGGACAGGGATTTCACCGGAGCTGGCTATCCTTGCTGCCGCGCCGGTTGATCGTCGAATGGACGACCCGCTTGTCGCGTTCGGACTGGCAGGCGATGCAGGTGCGGACACCGGGCAGCGCTTCGCGCCGCTTCTTCGGGATCGGCTCGCCGCAGTCGTCGCATTCCTCGGCACTGTCGCCATGCGGTGTCAGTGAGCGGGCGCGAAGAACTGCGTCCTTCACGGTATCGTCGATCTGATCCTGAACCGCGCCATCGCGCGTCCATCCGCCAGCCATGATGTCCTCAAACCATCGTCATGCCGGACTTGATCCGGCACCCGTCTTTCTTCTCCCAATGTAAGAAAGGCGGGCCCCGGCTCAAGACCGGGGTGACGGTTACGGCTTCTTCGCGGGGGCCACGTAGGGTTTGAACGCCCCGCCCGGAACCGCCGACGCGACGGGACTCTCGAACCCGTCCGCGCTCACCGAGGAGACGCCGAACACCCAATCGTCGACACGGACGTGGGGGAGAACGACCTTGCAAGGCTTTACCAACTGAACGTCCACAACAACCTCGCCGCGATTTGTAGATTGATAGGCAGCCGGGTTGGTGTCTCTAACTGGCGGTGGGCAAACTGAAGCCGCAACCTTCCGTGAAACTTCCCATTGGTTCACATCCGTTCGGCGCCACTGAACGATGTATCGCGCAGCGCTGGGGACCCGACCCCAAGTAATCGTCGTGTCCGTGCTCACCGCTCCCTCCACCTTCGGTTCCGGCGGTGGCGGGGCGCTGGCGATGCCGGCAAGGGCGGCGACGTTCAGCTTGGTCATCTTGGCGAGGTACGGAAAATCAACATGGTCGATCGTGTCGCCGTAGCGGATGCCGTTCTCGGTTCTGAGATCCTGATGCTGCCAGTTGTAATTCTCGATGGCGACACTGATCCGCGCCGCGGGATAACCGAGCTCCAGGAACGGAATATGGTCGCCGCCCCGGCCGAACCGGTCGGTGCGCCAGATCTGCCTGACGTCGAGCCCAATCTTCAGCCGGTCGGCAAGGCTGTCGAGATAGCGCGAGATGTTGCGCGACGGTGCGTCGTTCTCGCCGCCGAGGCTGTGGGTGCGCGCGGCGAGCTCCACCTCTCCCTGCGACCGCGGCCCTTCGGACAGCACGCGCGCATGCGTTGAATCGCACAGCCCGTCGGAACCGCAGCTGTTGCCGATGATGTCGTTGTTGAGGACCGTTACCACGTTCCAGCCTTGCGCCTTGGCGTAGTCGGCGAGGGTCTTGCCTCCGTAGAGGCCCTGCTCCTCTCCCGAGAGGGTCGCGTAGACGATCGTGCCTGGAAACTTGTGTTTCGACAGAACACGGGCCGCTTCGATCACCGCCGCGGTGCCGGAACCGTCGTCATTCGCGCCGGGAGCATCGGAGGTGAAGTTCATCACGTCCGAGACGCGACTGTCGATATGCCCCTGGATGATGACGACGTCATTCGGCCGCTCGGTGCCACGCTGGATCGCGACCATGTCGCAAACGGGAGTCGGGGTCGGAATGCGCGAGCCAGTCACGGTCTCGCATGGACGGACGGTCGGGAGGCCATCGGCTTCGAACTGCCCTTTCGCCCAATTGAGCGCCGCGCCAATGCCGCGCTTGGGGTCGGTCTGCGACGACAAAGTGTGCCGTGTTCCAAAGCTCACCAGAGTCTCGATCGTATGCCGCAGCTGCGCCGCGCTGACCGGTGCGACGATCGCCCGCAATCTTGCGTCAGGCGACGGCGGCGGCCCCGCGGCAATTGCGATTAAGCTGCCCAGGATCACCAGATTACGCATGACGACTCTCCCTATCCACTCCGCCGATTAGCGAGTTCGCGGCGCTTTTCGAGTGACATTGTTTGCTGTTCTCCGCTCGTCTACGCATTCGCCGTCCAACGGGAGGGGTGTCCCATGCGTAAGTCCATCGGCGTTCTTTTGTCTGCATCGTTTCTGGTCGGAACAGCCGCACATGCGGCTCCGAGTGCAATTCCGCCAATCCTGACCGGTGCTCCAAGCGCCGCAGCGATCAAGGCGCGCTGCGACTGGTTTGTCGCCAGGAGCACTGCAATGCGGACGACGCTGGAGCGATCGAGGGTTTCGCCAACCTTGGCGACGACTCTCGTGCCTTACGATCAGTTGAGCGCGCTGCTCGCAAGCGGCTCGGGCGAGGCGGGCTTCTACCGGCAAGTGTCGCCGACCGACGCGAGCCGCGAGGCAGCGGAGCAATGCGAAGTTCGCATGTCCAGCGAGCAGACGAAACTGTCGCTGTCGCGCCCCATCTACGAGCATCTGAAGGCAATTCACGCGCCAGCCGACGCTCCGACCAAGCTCTATCTGACTCGCATCCTTGGCGCGTTCGAACGCGCAGGCATCGGCCTCGACGCGGCGGGCCGCGCGAAGGCGCAGGCGCTTTCGGACGAGGTGTCGAAGCTAGGCACCGAGTTCGAGGCCAACATTCCGAAGGGGCAGAAGACGATCACTGCGACGGTGGCGGAGCTCGACGGCGTCCCGCCCGACTTCATCGCCGCGCACAAGCCGGGAGCGGATGGCAAGGTTACACTCCGCACCGACAGCACCGACTACGTTCCGGTGATGACCTATGCGAAGGACAGCGGTCTCCGCGAGCGACTGTATCGCGCCTACAACACCCGCGCCTATCCCGAGAACGATGCAGTGCTCCGCGATCTCATCAACAAGCGCGACGAGCTCGCCCACCTGGTCGGGCGGCCCAATTACGCGACGCTCAACTTCGAAGATCGGATGCTGAACACACCCGACAAGGTCCAGGCGCTGCTCGACGACATGGCCTCGGCAGCGAAACCGGCCGGCGAGCGCGATTATGCGAAGAAGCTGGCGATGCTCCAGCAGCTTCAACCCGGCGCGACGAAGCTGCAACCCTGGGACAGCGGCTACGTCTCTCAGCTCGTCCAGAAGCAGTCCTACGGCTACGACCGCCAGAAGGCGCGGCAGTATTTCACCTACGACCGGGTCCGCGACGGTATCCTGAAACTCACCGAAGACCTGTTCGGGGTCGACATCCGGCCGTGGAACACGCCGACCTGGGATAAGCTGGTCGAAGCTTACGAGATCTACGATCACGGCAAGCTGATCGGACGCATCTATTTCGACGCTCACCCTCGCCCGGGAAAATACGAACACGCCAATACGATCCCGCTACGGCCCGGCTTCGACGGCGCAGTTCCGGTCGGTGCCCTCGTGTTCAACGTGCCCAATGGGTTGATGGAGCATGGCGACGTCGTCACGTTCCTCCACGAATACGGCCACCTGCTGCATCACATTTTCGGCGGTCAGAAGCAGCGTTGGGCCGGACTCAGCGGCGTTTCGACCGAGTGGGACTTCGTCGAGGCCCCGTCGCAGATGCTCGAGAACTGGGTCTACGATTACGACACGCTGAAGAATTTCGCGGTCGATTCGTCTGGTCACACGATCCCGCGCGAGCTCGTCGATAAGATGAACCGCGCGCGCTACTTCGACCTTGGCATGGGCGACATGCGCCAGCTGGGCCTGTCGAACATCTCGCTGCAATATTATCTGCGACCAGCGCCGGCGAACCTCGGCGAGGCAGCGCGGGCGTACGACGCGAAGTACGACATGCTGCCGCCGGCTCCGGGAACCCAGTTCCAGGACGCCTTCAGCCACCTGTCCGGTTATGGCGCGGCTTATTACACCTATCGCTGGTCGATCGTGATCGCCGACGATCTGTTCACGGCCTTCCAGAAGAATGGCCTGCGCGATCGGGCGACTGCGGAACGATACCGTCAGCTGGTACTGGCCCCGGGCGGTTCGAAGCCGGCGGCGGAACTGGTCTCGGACTTCCTCGGTCGGCCGATCAGCCTCGACGCATACAAGGCCAAACTGGCGAAGGACCACTAGGAGCAACTGGAATTTGGCACGAGCCGGGTCTAGGGGAGCGGCGTTCCCGATCCCTTAGACACCAGGACGCGTACCCATGCTTCGCAGCATCGACCATTTCATCGGCGGTTCCACTTTCGCTTCGGGCGAGCGGCAGGCTGAGGTCTTCGACCCCAACCAGGGCCACGTTCAGGCTCATGTCCGGCTCGGCACGGCTTCAGACCTCCAGAAGGCTGTCGATGCCGCCAAGACAGCACAGCCCGCCTGGGCCGCGACCAACCCGCAGCGCCGCGCGCGCGTCATGTTCAAGTTCCGTGAGCTGGTCGAGAAGAACATGGACGACCTCGCGCATCTGCTCTCGTCCGAGCACGGAAAGGTCATCGCCGATGCGCGCGGCGACGTTCAGCGCGGTCTTGAGGTGATCGAATATGCCTGCGGAATCCCGCAGGCGCTGAAGGGCGAATATACCGTTGGTGCGGGCCCCGGGATCGACGTCTATTCGATGCGCCAGCCCCTCGGCATCGGTGCGGGCATCACGCCTTTCAACTTCCCGGCGATGATCCCGATGTGGATGTTCGGCATGGCGATCGCCTGCGGCAACGCCTTCATCGTCAAGCCGTCCGAGCGCGACCCTTCGGTTCCCAACCGCCTCGCCGAACTGATGAAGGAAGCCGGGCTGCCCGACGGAGTCCTCAACGTCGTCCACGGCGACAAGGAGATGGTCGACGCAATCCTCGACCACCCGGACATTTCGGCGGTGAGCTTCGTCGGATCGTCCGACATCGCGCAGTACATCTACTCTCGCGGCACGGCGAACAACAAGCGCGTGCAGGCGTTCGGCGGAGCCAAGAACCACGGCATCGTCATGCCCGATGCCGACCTGGACCAGGTCGTAAACGACCTCGCAGGCGCGGCGTTCGGTTCGGCTGGCGAGCGTTGCATGGCGCTGCCGGTAGTCGTGCCCGTTGGCGACGAGACCGCAGATCGCCTGCGCGACAAGCTCATCCCGGCAATCGAGAGGCTCCGCGTTGGCGTCTCGACCGATCCCGAGGCGCATTACGGCCCGGTAGTCAGCAAGGCCCACAAGGAACGGATCGAGCATTACATCCAGATGGGGATCGACGAGGGCGCGGAACTCGTCGTCGACGGGCGCGGGTTCAAGCTCCAGGGCCACGAAGAAGGCTTCTTCGTCGGCCCGACCTTCTTCGACTGCGTCACCCCGGACATGAAGACCTACAAGGACGAGATCTTCGGCCCGGTCCTGCAGATGGTCCGCGCGAAAGACTTCGACGAGGCGGTGCGCCTGCCCTCGCAGCACGAATATGGCAACGGCGTCGCGATCTTCACCCGCAATGGTCACGCCGCTCGCGAATTCACTGCCCGGGTCAATGTCGGAATGGTCGGGGTCAACGTGCCAATCCCGGTGCCGGTCAGTTACCACAGCTTCGGCGGCTGGAAACGGTCGGGCTTCGGTGACATCGGCCAGTACGGTCAGGAAGGCATGCGCTTCTGGACCAAGAACAAGGTTGTCACCCAGCGCTGGCCGGACGGCACCGCCGATGACGCCGGCAACCAGGCGGCGTTCCATATCCCTACGTTTGGCTGAGCGGCTGGCCGGACCGCGACATTCGGCGTAAATGGCCCCCCATCGTTCCGGCGATGGGGGTGAGTCATGATGATGTTGGCTCTTGCGGCCGCGGCAGCCGCGCAATGGACCGGGCCGCACACAATCGAATATCGAGGACCCGGTAACTTCTGCGGCGGTGGCTACAAAGTTTCGCTCGCACGAGGCGAGCGGGCGCTGGTGCTGCCGCAGGATACCGGTGGCCAGGGCGTGAGGCTGGTCCTCGCTGGCGGCCGCGAGGTGAACATCCTCTCGGGCGTTCGGCCAGAACACGGACCGGTCGTGATGCATTATCGCGGCGGCACCGATGTAAGGCAGCAGGCAGGTGACGGCGGCATCGCCTACATCGTCGCGGATCAGACTAGCTTCGCGCTGGCCGTGACCAGTGACGCCTTTCACGGCTTCAAGAATGATGGCTGGTTTTTCACCAGAGCCGACTTCGCCGCGGGAGCCGATGAGGGGGCTCGCTGTCTCGCTGCATTCAGCAACTGAGTCTTCGTCCGCCGGACCACGCACTGCAACACTTCCGCGCCCAAGTTGTTGAAGAGGCGTGATTAGAGTGCCCTTCATCAGTTGCTTTGCAGTCCTGGCGATTGCTTCATGCAGCGCCCGCGACCCGGTCGATCAAAGCGCCAACGCCGCCGAGACGGCCAAACTCCCCACGATCAATGCCCCTGCCCCGACATCGCTTGGCGAGCCCCACGGGAACACGGTTCCGGCGGAGCCTTTACCCGCCGCATCGACCCAGATTCCGGCATCGCTTCAGGGCCGTTGGGGTCTGACACCGGCCGATTGCACCCCTGGCAGGGCGGACGCCAAGGGGCTGCTCATCGTCAGCGCCGACCAACTCAAATTCTATGAGTCCCGCTCAGTGCCCGCTGTGGACGTCGCCAGTGACGCCGCGTCGATCAGCGGCAAATTCGCGTTCACCGGAGAAGGGCAAAGCTGGACAAAGTATGAGGCTTTGAAGATTCAGGATCATAAGTTGGTGCGTACCGAAATGAACCCGACGGCGAGCTTCACTTATGCGAAATGCTCTTAAGACCCTGATTCTGCTCTCCGGCGCGGCGGCGTCCCTCAATGCCTGCCACAAGGCGCGAACGGACGCCGGCAACAATGTGGACATGTCGATCGAGGACAATCTGACCAACGGGAGCCAGGCGCCGGATAATAGCGAAATCGAGACCCTGCCGCCGGACGAAAGCAGCACCACATCGTCGCGCGAATTGCAGAACGGGCAGGATAATCCCGACGTGAACAACCTCGGCAACAGCGACTGACCGGAGGCCGGCAATGAAGCTTTACTATTCGCCCGGGGCCTGCAGCCAGGCACCGCATATCCTGCTTCACGAAATCGGACTTGATCATGACGCCGTGCGCGTCGACCTTCGCGCGAAGAAGCTTGAGGACGGCAGCGATTATTTGGCGATCAATCCGAAAGGCGCTGTGCCGGCGCTCCAGCTCGACAGCGGCGAGGTGCTGACCGAGAATGCCGTAATCCTACAGTTTCTCGGCGATCGATCGAGCTGGCCAGAGGTTTTGCCGCCGCTCGGCGACTTCCGACGCTACAGGGTGCTGGAGATGGTCAACTTCATCACCACTGAGCTGCACAAGCGCTTCAGCTTCCTGTTCAATCGGAACGCGGGTCAGGAGACGAAGCAACTGGTCAGCGACGAGCTCGGCAAGAAGCTCGACTATATCGATGGCCGCCTTGGCGAAGGCCCCTTCCTGTTCGGCGACGACCTTACCCTTCCCGACCCGTATCTCTTTGTAATGACGGGTTGGGCGGAGAAATTGCTCGGCGGCCTCGATCGCTGGCCCAACCTCAAGACGTTCCGCGAGCGGATGCTGCGCCGGCCCTCTGTCCGCAATGTCCTCAGCTTCGAAGGATTGCTAGAGGCGCAACCCGCGGGCTAGAGCGCCCGCGCGATGAGCCAATTCGACCTTACCGACGACCAGCTCCAGATCCAGGAGATGGCGCGGAAATTCACCGCCGATGCCATCAGCCCGTTCGCCGCCGAATGGGACGAGAAGCACATCTTCCCGAGGGACACGATCCGCGAGGCGGCCGAGCTCGGCTTCGGATCGATCTACGTTTCCGAGGAGAGCGGCGGGATCGGCCTCGGGCGGCTCGAGGCGGCGCTGATCATGGAGGCGATGGCCTACGGCTGCCCCTCGACCAGCGCCTTCATCTCGATCCACAATATGGCGAGCTGGATGATCGATCGTTTCGGCTCGGACGCGGTCAAGCAAAAGTATCTGCCGACCATGATCACCATGGAGCGGATGAGTAGCTACTGCCTGACCGAACCATCTTCCGGATCCGACGCTGCCGCGCTCAAGACCAAGGCGCGGCTCGATGGCGATCATTATGTCGTTTCCGGCTCCAAGGCGTTCATCTCGGGCGGCGGTGAGAATGAAGTCTACGTGACCATGGTCCGCACCGGCGAGGACGGCCCCAAGGGCATCAGCTGCCTAGTCATTGAAAAGGATATGCCAGGCGTCAGCTTCGGCGCTCAGGAGAAAAAGCTCGGTTGGCACTCTCAGCCGACCGCACAGGTCAATTTCGACGAGGTCCGGGTTCCGGTCGAGAACCGGGTCGGCGGCGAAGGCGAAGGCTTCCGGATTGCGATGATGGGCCTCGACGGGGGCCGTCTCAACATCGGCGCCTGCTCGTTGGGCGGTGCGCAGCGGTGCCTCGATGAAGCGATCAAATACACCAAGGAGCGCAAGCAGTTCGGCCAGCCAATCGCCGATTTCCAGGCGACCCAGTTCACGCTCGCGGACATGGAAACCGAACTGCAGGCAGCGCGCTACCTGCTTTATGTTGCAGCGGCCAAGGTGACGGCGAATGCCCCCGACAAGACCAAGTTCGCGGCAATGGCGAAGCGGCTCGCGACCGACAGCGGTTCGAGCATCGTCGACCGGGCGCTGCAGCTTCATGGCGGCTACGGATATCTGATGGATTATCCGATCGAGCGTTTCTGGCGCGACCTGCGGGTCCACTCGATCCTCGAAGGCACCAATCAGGTCATGCGCGTCATCGTCAGCCGGGGCCTGCTCCGCCAGTGACCGACGACGTCCTGATCACGACCCAGGACCGGGTCGGCAGAATCCGCCTCAATCGCCCCAAAGCGATCCACGCACTCACTACCGAGATGTGCGAGACGATGAGTGCTGCGCTGCTCACGTGGATGCACGACGACAGCGTCGAAGCGGTGATCATCGACCATGCCGAGGGGCGCGGCTTCTGCGCTGGGGGCGACGTGGTTATGCTGGCCCGCAGCGGCAACACGGATGCGGACGAGGCGAAGCGCTTCTTCTTTGCCGAATACCGGCTCAATCACCTGCTGTTCACCTACCCCAAACCGACCGTCGCCATCATGAACGGCATCACCATGGGCGGCGGCGTCGGCATTTCGATGCCGTGCGACTTCCGCATCGCGACCGAGAACACGCGCTTCGCCATGCCGGAGACGGGCATCGGCCTGTTCCCGGACGTCGGCGGCGGCTGGTATTTGCCTCGCGTGCCCGGCCGCGTCGGCGAGTTCATGGCGCTGACCGGCGCGCGGCTGGACGGCGGCGAATGCCGTTATCTCAGCCTCGCCACTCATTATGTCGAGCAGGACTCCCTCCCCGACATGATTGACCGGATCGCAACCACTCCGCAGCGTGCTCAGGGAGCGATCGGTGCGTTCGCGGCGACCCCGCCCGAGACCAAGATCGAGGCGAACCTTCCGCAGATCACCCGCTGCTTCGCCTCCGATCGTTTCGAGGATATCCTTGCAGCGCTTGAGGCGGATGAGAGCGACTGGGCCCAGACCGAGCTCAACACGCTTCGAACCAAGAGCCCGCTTTCCTGCAAGGTCTCGCTCCGGCTGATGGCCGAGGGCGCGAACCGCGGCAGCTTCGCCGACGAGATGAAGGCGGAATATGCGCTGGCCGGGCGCGTGGTCCGCACCCACGACTTCCGTGAGGGCGTGCGGGCGCTGCTGATCGACAAGACCGGCGATCCGCAATGGGACCCGGCGACGCCCGAGGAAGTGACCGACGAGATGCTCGACGTCCTCTTCGCGCCGCTGCCGGAGACCGAAGCCTGGACGCCGTTCCCGGAGACTCAACAATGACCGCGTACAACACTGTCCTGGTCGAGCGGCGCGGCGCGGTGACGCTGGTTACGCTCAATCGCCCACAGGCCCTCAACGCCCTCAACAGCGAAGTACTGAAGGAGCTGATCGAGGTCTTCGCCGCCTACGACCGCGACGACAGCCAGCGCTGCCTCGTTCTCACCGGCTCCGAGAAAGCCTTCGCCGCGGGAGCCGACATCAAGGAAATGTCGAGCCAGGGCTTCGCGGACATGTATTCGTCCGACTTTTTCGCCGGGTGGGAGAAGGTCACCGCCACCCGCAAGCCATGGTTCGCCGCGGTCGCTGGCTATGCGCTCGGCGGAGGCTGCGAAGTGGCGATGATGGCCGACTTCATCATCGCTGCTGACACCGCGAAGTTCGGTCAGCCGGAGATCAAGCTGGGAGTCACCCCCGGAATGGGCGGCTCGCAGCGCCTTGCTCACGCCGTCGGCAAGGCGAAGGCGATGGAAATGTGCCTGACCGGCCGGATGATGGGCGCCGAGGAAGCGGAACGCTCGGGCCTCGTTGCCAAGGTCGTGCCCGCCGCCGACCTGCTCGATGAGGCGTTGAAGACCGCCGAAACAATCGCCTCAATGCCGCCGATCGCTGCGATTGCGGTGAAGGAGATGGTCAACGCGGCGTTTGAAATCCCGCTCGGCCAGGGCATCCGGTTCGAGCGACGCCTGTTCCACGGACTGTTCGGCACCGAGGACCAGAAGGAAGGCATGGCCGCCTTCGTCGAGAAGCGGCCGGGCAATTGGAAGGGGAAATGATTCCCATCCTCATTTATACCGTTGGCGGGCTGCTTCTGCTTTGGCTGGGCGTGCGGTGGTGGCGTCTCCGCAAACAGGAAACGGTCAGTTTGATTGAATATGGTCTGCTGAAAGCGACGAAGTCGGAGCCTCTTCCGCTCTCTGATTACGATCGAAAATCACAGTCAGTTTTTGCAGTGCTAAATATCGTGTTCGGCACTTTCTTCCTGTTGCTGGGCTTACTTCTGATCGCTGGGAAAGCAGGATTGCTATGAAAATCGCATTCATCGGCTTGGGCCACATGGGCGGCGGGATGGCTCCGAATCTTGCCAGGGCGGGCCATGAGGTACGCGCGTTCGATCTTCTTCCGGATGCGGTAGAAAAGGCCGTGCAGGCGGGTTGCTCGGCTGCCGGTTCCGCGGCGGACTCCGTCAAGGACGCCGACGTGGTCATCACCATGCTGCCGGCCGCGAAGCACGTTCGTCAGGTCTACCACGACGATGTCGCGCCCAATGCGAAGGCAGGCGCGCTGCTGATCGACTGCTCGACCATCGATGTCCAGAGCACGCTCGAGGTCGGCGACGGCCTGAAGGAGCTTGGCTTCGAGTTTGTCGACGCACCGGTTTCCGGCGGAATTGCAGCTGCCGCTGGAGGCACGCTGACGTTCATGGTGGGCGGCAGCGACGAGGCTTTCGAGAGCGCCCGATCGATCCTCGAGCCAATGGCGAAGGCAGTGATCCACGCAGGCCACCTCGGCGCCGGCCAGGCAGCGAAGATCTGCAACAACATGATCCTCGGCGCGACCATGGCCGCCACCTGCGAGGCATTCGTGCTG
>DASUZY010000080.1:0-11760 GCA_036376635.1 Sphingomicrobium sp. | reverse complement strand
CGCCAACCTCGGGCAGAGCATCTTCTGGCTGGTGGTCGCGATCCTGGCGGCGATCGTGGTCTCGCTGCCGGTCAGCTGGGTCTACATGACCGTGCGCAGCGGAGAGCAATACGACCAATCGCTGGTGAATACGATCATCGTCCTGCCGATGGTCGTCACCGGGATCGTCATCATCGTCCAGAACTCGCTCGCGCTAGCCTTCAGTCTTGCAGGCATCGCAGGGGCGGTCAGGTTCAGAAACTCTCTGAAAAGCTCGGGCGACGCGCTGTTCATCCTTCTCGCGGTCGGGATCGGGCTCAGCGCCGGCATCGGCGCAATCGAACTCGCTGCCGTGATCAGCATCGCATTCAACTATTGCTTCACGGTCCTCTGGATCACCGAATATGGCGAACGCGAGGGAATGAAGCGCTTTCTTGCCGACTACGATGGGTCGGACTCGGCGGTTGTCGTGGTCGTCGAGGAAGAGGCCTAGTTGAGGCAGTTCCTGAAGATCTTGCCGCTATCCACGTCGGCGAAAAAGCCCTTTAGATAATCGGCAGCCTTGGCCTGTTCCCTGGGAGTCAGGCCAGGGACGCTGGCGAAGGAGCCAAGAAATTCTGCGCGGCGCGCGGCCACCTGACTGGCAATCGTCCGCGCCTGGGCGATGTGCACGCAATAGCCGCGATATAGACGCTGCCGGACGCTATCGATCGGAATGCCTTCCGGCTGAACAGAGTAAGGTGCGTCGACCAGGCCAGAATAATCGAAATCATAAGGGACCGGTGAAACCTGGCCGCCGGGCGCCGCAGCTGCGAGGCGAGTATTATGACAGCATTCCGTCCCTTGCGGTCCCGCGCGCATCGCCCAGTCGTAATTGCTGATCATATATTCGAATACGGCGACGCGAGCGCCGGTTTCAGGGTCGATCTGCGCGACTGGAATCACGGATGGCATGTGTGCCTGTGTAAGGCCGTTGCGTTTGGCGACGTCGCTGAAGTCTTCGAGGAAATAGCCGATGCGAGAGATGTATGGCTTACCGTTGTCATCGACATAATCGATGTTTGCGAGGCGGGCGCGGAAGCTCAACGGGGTCATCAGATTATAAAGGCGGTAGGCCGAATATTCGAGCAGCACCTTCTGCTGGAAGTCCTCGCTACGCTTGCAATGGGTGACGAGCTTCAAATGCTTTTGATGATCGAACAGTGATCCGGGTGGCGCCGGCTTGGTTAGTGCGACCCGAAGCGGCGGGAAGTCACAGATATCCTTGGTCTTGCGCGTGATCCCGCGTGTGGTGAGCGTGATCGGGTAGGTTACGCCGTCGACCGTCATCGTCGCGGGGCGAGGAGTTTCCGCACGGTTCGCCGCGAGCGTGCTGATCGGTCCCTGAATAGTTACATGGATCGGAGCGTCGCTGGCGAAAAGCGGCCTCGGCTTCTCCGCTGCTGCCGGTGAAACGGCGAAAGCCGTGACCGCTGCGAACATCCAGTGCTTCATAGCCCCCTCCTTCGTGTCTACGGCGTGCGCGGCACCGTATGTGCGGTCATCTTGTCGCCGACGATTTCAAGCCAGGTGAGCGGCCCACCATAGGCACGCGAGATTCCGGTATCGATCCGCGCGAGACGGCCATTGCCGGTGATCTGAATCCCTGCCTTGCTCGGAGTATGTGCAATCACCAGGCGCTGCGCCCCGTAAGCAGCGAGCACTGCATCGAGCTCCTGATCAGGGGTGAGAGCCGGAAGCGGCGGCACAGCTTTCGCGCGCTCCGCCTGCGCATCTTCATCCCTGGCGACCAGGCCGCGATACCAAAGAGGACCGAGCGGATCGTTCAGAACCGACGTCGGGCTGTCTTCAGCGGCCGCCATCGCCGCGGCCACGCGCTTATTGATCGCGTCGATCGGCTGCTTCGAATATTCGAAGCTGATCCCGCCGTGAGCGAACAGGGTGTTGCCGATCCGGAGGATCGCCGGGTTGCGGGCCGCCCACTGCCCAAGGTCGCCCGACGGGCCCCAGGCGAGGCGATGTTCGACCCAGCCCAGCGGATGTTCTGCCATCCATTTGGCTTTGACCTGATCCGGCGTGATCGTTGGATCCTGGGTCTTGTAGGCAGCCTCGAGTTGCGCGCGGTTGGCGGCGTAGATGCGATCGCGCCGCTCGGCCGATTGACCGTCGACGAACGCCGCATATTCACCCGCGGTGGTGTAGCGGTTGTCGCCCTGCAGGTTCATCGCCTCGTGATTGCCAAGGACGACGTAGACCCTGCCGCCGGCTCGGGGCGCCTCCTTCTGCAGCTGCTGCAGGCTGCGGACGATCTTGAGCGAATCCGCCCAGCGGTCGGTAATGTCGCCCATCTGGACGAGAATGGTCTTGCCGCCTGCCCAGTGCCCACCTGCATCCATCACTCCCGCGTTGCGGGCGATCGTTTGCCACGCGTCGAAATCGCCGTGGAGGTCGCCGACAGCCACGATCCGTTGAGCCTGCTGTGCCGTCACTGCAGTCGACGCGACGAGCGCCGCAAGGCCCAGGAGAGCAATGCGAACCATCCGCTCGAGACGGGCCGTCAGAACGCCCCCCAACATGGCTTGCAGTGTCGCACCGGCGGTGCCGAACGGCAATGCCATTCGTCGGGCCAATCTGAACGGTTGTTCATCGGACGAGGTAAATGTCGTGTTTTGCTTGAAGTCCCCTCTGGCTTCCACGATATTTACTTGCAGCGAACGGGCCTTTTGCCCGCGCAAAGGAGAAACGATGGCCAACTGGCAAGACCCGCAAACGACCGGCGTAAGCGCCGCGACGGTAGGCGTCCCGCGCGCCACCCGCGATGTGGGCCTCCGGTCGTACATGCTTTCAGTTTACAACTATATGGCGTCAGGCGTGTTGCTGACCGGCATCGTCGCGCTCAGCCTCGCGGTTACCGGCGTCGCACAGCAGATCTTCTTCGGCGCAGGCTTGCTGAGATGGATCGCGATATTCGCTCCGCTGGTCTACCTGATGATCGCCGGCGGACGATTCCAACGGATGTCGTTCAGTGGGATGCAGATGTTCTACTGGAGCTTCGCGGCATTGATGGGCGTATCGATGTCCGTCATCCCGCTGATCTATACCGGCACCTCGATCGCCCAGACATTCTTTGCGACTGCGGCAGCCTACCTTGGTCTCAGCCTCTACGGCTACACGACGAAGCGCGACCTGGGTCCGATCGGAACCTTCTTCTACATGGGTGTCGTCGGGCTGATCGTCGTAATGCTCATCAACATCGGCATCGGTGCCTTCACCGGCCATGTGAGCAAGGGCCTGGACATGCTGATCAGCGTTGTCGGCGTGGTTCTTTTTGCGGGTCTGACGGCCGCCGACACGCAGAAGGTAAAGAGCATGTACTTTTACGTGGAGGGTTCCGAGATGGTCGGCAAATCCGCCATCATGGGAGCTCTTACCCTTTACCTGGACTTCGTGAACATGTTCCAGTTCCTGCTGAGCTTCATGGGCAACCGTCGCTAATCACAGGGCTGAAGCACAAAAAAGAGGGCCGTCGGAGCGATCCGGCGGCCCTTTTTCTCTGATCTGGCAATTCCGGTCCTGCCCTGGGTTCAAGCGGATGGTGGGGCAGGACCGGTCTTGTGCAAACACCCGGGGGGTAAGGCTGGGTGCGAAACAGGGTTTAACCGAGACCGTATTAAGCTCGGTCAAAGGGAAATGGTTACCGCGTTCGCAATGAAATTGTGCCCTTCCGGCACCCTTCAGCCAGCAGGAAGCGGAGCTTCAACGGTGCAGCTTACGCCTTCGGGTCGGAATTCCAGCTCGACCTTCCCGCCGAATTCTGCCGACAGCGTGCGCTCGATCATGCGAGTTCCGAATCCGCGCCGCTCCGGAGCAGTTACCGGGGGTCCGGATTCCTCGCGCCAGTCCAGGCGCAGCCGATCTGCCGCCGTGGTCCAAGAGACCGACACCCGGCCGCCCTCATTCGATAGGGCGCCATATTTCGCGGCGTTTGTCGCGAGCTCGTGAAGTGCAAGGGCAAGACTGACTGCGGTCTGCGGAGAAATCTGGACGTCGGGCCCACCGATCGAAATCCTGCTCGATGATCCGAAAGGAGCGAGCGCCGCCTGCGCCACGTCGGCGATGGTGGCGGCCTCCCAATTCTTGCGGGTGAGCAGGCTGTGCGCTGCGGCGAGCGCCTCCAGCCGTCCTTCGAACCGGTGAATGGCTTCGTCAGCGGGCACCGACGAGTGAAAGCTTTGATGCGTGAGGCTCTGCACGATGGCCAAGGTATTTTTCACGCGATGGTTGAGTTCGCCGACGAGCAGCTGCTGTTGTCGCTCGAAGCGCTTGCGTTCCTCTTCCGCAAGCTTGCGCTCGATAACGAGCGCGGCGGTTCGAGTAACCACCTGCACCAGCTCCAAATCCTGCTCGGTCGGTTCCCGTGGTTCGCGATGATACATCGCGAATGTCCCAAGCACGGCACCAGCGCTGGAAACTATCGGTGTCGACCAGCAGGCGCGCAAGCCATGACCGAGCGCCAGTTCGCGAAAGTCTGCCCACAACGGATCGCTGCCGATGTCTGTCACGAAGACCGGTCGCCTGGTGAAGGCCGCCGTGCCACAGGAGCCGACGTTCGGACCGATCTCGATCCCATCGATCGCCTGGTTGTACGCCGCCGGTAGGCTAGGCGCAGCACCGTGGCGGAGTTGTCCGGAATCCTGGTCGAGGATCAGGACTGAACCCAGCACTCCGGTCTTCGACCACTGCTCGACAGTGGTGACCAAGGCCTCGAAGATTGCCTCGAGCGGCTGGTCCTCGATCGCGAGCTGAAGCACCTTGTTATGAGCCTCGCGCAGCGCTTCGCTGCGCTTGTGCTCTGTGACGTCATGGCCCTGAATGAACACGCCGCTGACTTCGCCGTCCTGAACGACCGGCTGGTAGATGAAATCGAGGAAGCGCTCCTCGGGCTTGCCTTCGCCTCGGTCGAGCAGCACCGGGACGGCGCTTCCCACATAGGCCTCGCCCGTCCGATAAACGCCGTCGAGCAGGTCGATGAATCCCTGGCCCGCGACTTCCGGAATCGCGTCGGCGACTGTCTTGCCAAGCAATTCGCGGCCGGGGACGAGCGCCGAATAGGCTTCGTTGGCCATGACGAAGACGTGGCTCGGACCCTCCACCATCGCGATGAAGCCGGGCGCCTGCTCGAACATCCGCTTCAGCCGTTCGCGCTCGCCGCTGATGCGTTGCTCGGCCTTCACCTTGGCGGTGGTCTCGACGACGATTGCGATCACCGCCGCCGGACTGCCGTCTTCGTTCGGGATCAGCGAATAATCGAGGTTCAGCCAAACCGGCTCCCCAACCCCGTGCCGGAACAGCGTCAGGACCATGTCCCGGACCGAGAGGGTCTCGCCCCGATGGAAGACGGTATCCATCACCTGCCGGTTCCAGTCCGCGGCCTCGGGCCACGCGTCGAGCACATCCATTCCCAGGATCTGCGGGTGCCGCGCTCCCGCGAACCCCGCATAAGCGTCGTTGTAGAGCATCACTCCCATCTTGCCCCAAAGGGTGACGATCGGGATCGGCGAACGCAGGATCCAGGCCAATGTGTTCCTGATCGCAGTCGGCCAGTGATCGATCGGTCCGATCGAGGTCTTCGACCAGTCGAATTCCGCGATGAGGCGGCTCATTTCGCCACCACCCGCAAGAAAGATGCGATCGGAATCGCGGGTAGCGGTGATCGCGTCCATCGCCGCTCTTTGAAGATGTTTCGCAGCCTTCACAAGCATTTACATCTTTGAAGATAGCGGCGTTCGCCATGCGGCGGGGAACAGCGCTATGGAGGCCAGGCTCGAGTCCACGCCGCCAGGGAGATCTCCGATGTGCGATAGCGACAATCATCAAGGCTATATCGTCGACACCTCGTTCAGCCGGCGCACGGTGGTGCTCGGAATGTCTTCGGCTGTCGCATTGGCCGGCCTGCCGACTGCCGCCCTTGCCGCGAATGTGGTGGAGACCGACGTGATGGTGCCGGCGCCAGACGGCTCGGCCGATGCAGCACTTTTCTATCCCGCAGGAACAGGCTCATGGCCCGCGGTGTTGATGTGGCCCGACATCCTGGGCCTGAGGCCGGTGTTCCGGGACATGGGTCGCCGCCTCGCCGCGGCGGGCTATGTCGTGCTGGTGCCCAATCCCTTCTACCGCAGCAGGCGGGCGCCGATCGTCACTGGCCCCTTCGACTTCAACGACCCGAAGCAGGTGCAGCCGCTGATGGCGTTGAAGGCCACGCTGACCGATGCCGCCATCGACAAGGACGCGACGGCGTTCATCAGCTTCCTCGACAAGCAGAAGCAGACCAACCGGCGGAGAGGGGCGGGTGTGCAAGGCTATTGTTTTGCTGGACCTCTGGCGTTCCACACCGCGGCGGTTCGATCGGATCGCATCCGCGCAGTGGGTAGCTTTCACGGCGGCGGTTTGGTCACTAAGGACGCCGACAGCCCGCACCTGCTCATCTCGAAAACCAAGGCGAGCTTTGTGGTGGCCATCGCGCGCAACGACGATCAGAAGCAGCCGGACGCCAAGAACGTTCTGAAGGCCGCCTTCGCCGCCGCCAAACGCCCTGCAACGGTCGAGGTCTATCCCGCCGACCACGGCTGGTGCGTTCCGGGCAGTCCGCCATACAATGAAGCCGCCGCCGAGAAGGCGTGGGCCGAGCTGCTCAAGCTCTACAAGGCAAACCTGGTCTAGGCCGGCTGCGGCTGGGACGGGCTAGGCTGAGTCTCGGCGATGATCCGGTCATCGATTTCCGTGGCCCGCCTGTAAGCGGTCCGCTGTTGGAGTCGGTCGCGATAGCCAATGAAGCTTGGGCGCTCGGGCAGCATGCCGAACTGCATCGGGAACATGATCTGTGAGCCGACGTAGATATCCGCCGCGGTGAAACGACCGCCGCACACATAATCACGCAGTGACAGGAGTTCATCGACCGCTGCAATCGCCTTCTCGTACGATCCGTAGCCGAACATTCGCTGCTTCTCCTCGGGCGGATCCCAGCCCATGGCGTGATTGGTACCGGCCTGCTCCCAAGGGCCCGCAGCGTAAAACAGCCATCGATAATAGTCCGCCTTCTCATCGGGGCGCGGCCTGAGCCCGGCTTCCGGGAACACGTCGGCGAGATAGGCGCAGATCGCCGCGCATTCGGTGACGACCTGTCCATTGTGCTTGACCGCTGGCACCTTGCCGAGCGGATGCACCGCTAAATATTCGGGGCTTTTCATCCGGTCGTAGGGGATGATCTCGGTTTCGTAGGGCTGGCCGAGTTCTTCGAGCATCCAGCGGACAATGCGGCCGCGCGATTGCGGATTGGTGTAGAAGATGAGGTCGGCCATTAGTGCTCTCCTTGCTTCGATGCGCGAGGTCTCTCCCACCAACGGGATGGACAGCGCAAGAATACCCGGACCATCACGGGAGGCTGTTAGCGCTTAACCTCGCTCTCCCGGCCTGGCTGGATGGGCCGGGGCATTTTCCTTTCGCTCCGCGGCACTCTTGTCGCGGGCCGCGCGGAATTCGCTATCGTTGCTCCAGTTCGGCCAAGCCCGTGAATTAGCAAGGTCTCGCCCGAGGTTGTTGAGTAGCTGGTCGTCCTCCGCCATTCCGGAGAAATCCCAGGTCGGCTGCCATTCGTCGCTCGGCTGGTGATAGTGCTTCTCGGTATATTCCTTGTCGAGTGCTTCGCCGCGGGCGACACCGCCATTCACCAGGTCGTTGCCGGCATCGAAGCTGATTGCGGGAACGCCGACCTTGGCAAAGGAAAAGTGGTCGGAGCGGTAGAAGTGCCCGGCCTCCGGATGAGGATCGGGGCTGTAGTAGCGGCCCTGCTTCTTTCCTTCAACGATGAGGTCGTCGAGCAAATCGAGCTTCGCATTCCCCGAGATCGTGAAGTTCCGCTCCCGGCCGAAGACTGAACCGCCGTCCGTATTGATCACGCCAACCGTTTTTGCTGCCGGGAACAAGGGGTTCTGCGCGTAATATTCCGAACCCAGCAGGCCCTTCTCCTCGGCAGTGACAGCGAGGAAGACGACCGAGCGCTGCGTTCGCGGCTCATGAGCGAACGCGCGGGCCTGCTCGATCAGCTGGGCGATGCCCGTCGCATTATCGAGCGCGCCATTGTAAATCGTGTCGCCGCGGTCGTCAGGCTTGCCGATGCCAAGGTGGTCCCAGTGCGCCGAGTAGATCACCGTCTCGTCCGGAAATTTCGTGCCGGGCAGGTAGCCGACGACATTGTGCGAAGTGATGGTCGACGCCTGAACTTGCGCCTGAGCGCTCAGGGTCGCCTTGAGGAGGATCGGGCGGAAGGCGCGGGTCCGCGCCTGAGCCTTTGCCTGGTCGAAGTTGAGGCCTGACGCCGCAAAAATCTGCTGGGCCAGCGGGCGCTGGATCCAGCTTTCGAACACGGTGTGCGTCGCCGCCGGGTTCTGGCGAACGATATCGAACTGGGTGTTGGTGTTGGAGTTCTTGACGGTGTTCCAGCCATAGGAGGCGGGGTCCGTCTCGTGGACGATCAGCACGCCGGCGGCGCCGCGCCGGGCCGCTTCTTCATATTTGTACGTCCAGCGGCCGTAATAGGTCATGGCCTTGCCGCCGAAATCACCTTCGCCGCCTTCGAAATCGGGATCGTTGATAAGGACGACGAGCAGCTTTCCGCGAACGTCCATGCCCTTGAAATCGTCCCAGTTGCGTTCCGGCGCCGATACGCCGTAGCCGACGAAAACGAGCGGAACATTGGCGAGATTGACGCTCCTCTGCCCGTTGAGTGGCGAACGCAGCGCGATCTCATTGCCCTGGGTCAACTGAAGCGTCTGACCGTTGCCGAGATTGAGGGCGAACTGCGGCGATCCGACGATCTCGGACTTGAGCAGCGGCACTGACTGGAACCAGCTGCGCTGACCGTTCACCATGTCGCCAGCAGGCTGGAGCCCGACCGCCTTGAACTGGTCGGCGATGTAATCGATCGTCTTGGTTTCGGCTCGGGTCGCCGGTCCGCGGCCCTCGAACGCGTCCGAAGAGATTGTCCGGTCGATGTCGGACAAGCGCTGGGCGCTGAACCCGGCGTTCTGCGCGGCGGCGGGAATGGCGAATGCAAGGACGCTCGCGACGAGCCAGCGGGACTTGGTCACTGATTTCTCTCCCCAGAGTCGGTACGTGAGCCGCACTGGCCAACAGCCGCGGGACTGGCAAGGGCGTCGGTTGTTCAACTAATCGGTTGACAATCGGTCGAGCGCCTCCTTATTTAACTACATGGTTGAGAATCGACTCGATGCGACATTTCGTGCGCTTGCCGACCCGACGCGGCGCGGCATGCTCGCCACTCTAGCGCTCGGTGAGAAATCGATCGGCGAACTGGCCGAACCGTTCGCGATGAGCTTCGCCGGTGCCTCCAAGCACGTGAGGGTGCTGGAGGACGCGGGCCTGATCGCTCGGCGCAAGGTCGGTCGCACGCACCTCATCAGCATCGACGCCAAGCCGCTCGAGGAAGCGGAACGGTGGATGCGGCAGTGGGAGAGGTTCTGGAATGCCAGCCTCGACCGGTTGCAGGCGCTCGTCGAGCAGGAGAAACGCCAATGACCGCGCCAGCGATCGTGACGCTCAGGCGCGAGATCTCGGCGCCGCCGGAACTCGTCTACGATGCCTGGATCGATCCTCGCGAGGCCGCAAAGTTCCTCTTCGCAACACCCGGCGGAGAAATCGTTCGCTGCGATATCGATGCGCGCGTCGGCGGCCGCTTCCTGATCACCGACCGGCGAGCGGAAGGCGACGCCGAACACCACGGCCAGTTCGTCGAGCTCGAACGACCCAGGCGCATCGTCTTCCTGTTCCGGGGACCCGGTACGGAGGAGGGCGAGTGGTCCAGGGTGAGCGTTGAAATCACGCCAAGCGGTTCTGGCTCGGCGGTAGCGCTCACACACGAAATCCCGCCCAAATGGGCTTCCTACGCCGATCCGGTCCGACAGGGCTGGACGATGATTCTCGGCACCCTCGCGACAAAGATGGAGACGAATAATGGCTGAAGCAGCGATTGAAATCAGCGCCCCGATCGAACGCATTAGCCCCGACGCGATCCGGCTGGAGAGGGTGCTCGACGCGTCTCCGGAAACCGTGTGGCGTTACCTGACGGAAGCGAAGCTTCGCCAACAGTGGTTCATGGGCGGTACCGACGCGTCGGGCGTCGGCGAATTCGAGCTTCTGAACGATCACGACAACCTCTCGGACGATGACGTCCCTTATCCTGCTGATTACGCGCCCTACAAAGGACGGACCTGGAGCGAACAGGTGATCCGCTTCGAGCCGCCGCGACTGCTCGAGACGACCTTCCAGGGCGGCAAGAACGGGAAGGTGCGATACGAGCTTCATGATGAAGGCGGCCGCACCCGCCTGACCGTCACTCATAGCGGGATCACCAGCCCGACCGGTTTCCAGGATTTCGGCGGCGGCTGGAACTCACACATGACCGTGCTGCAGGAGCGCCTCGCGGGCCGGTCCGTCCGGAACTTCTGGGCGCTTCACGCAAAGTCGCGCGACGCCGTGCAGCAGGCGCTTGGCTGAGCCCGCTCAACTTATGACCACCCGCAAGATTTTTATTGGCGGGCGTTCCCTTTCTGTTTCACGTCACTTCCCGGGTTTGACGAGTCACTTTAGGAAGCCGCGATAGTCCTCGACAGCTATCGCGGCTTCCGGTCGCATGTGGTCGGGAGGGGTTCGATGAAGCGCGTGATCCGGGCCTTCGCGGCCCTGGCCACTTGTTGGACCGCTTCCGCGTCGGCTCAATCGACCGATGTCGAGCAAATGAGCGCTGCGATGAAAGTCGCGCGCTGGACGGGGCCGATGCTCGCTTCCACGGCCGAGACGCTGCCCAGGGGGCATTTCTACACCGAACCCTATTTCTACGACGTGATTGTCGCGGGAGATCATCATCCCGGGTCGAGCGGATTCTACCAGTATGGACTGCTGGATAATCTGACTGTCGGGTTTCAGCCGAGCTTCGCAACCGCGACCAACCGCCTGGATCGGGGAATGGCGATTGGCGATTTCAAGCTGCTGTCGCAGCTGCGGCTCACCCACTTCCGTGCCGATCATCGGATCCCGACCATCGCGATCGACCTCAACCAGGTGATTCCCACAGGTAAGGACGACAAACTTGGACCGGCGGAGGAAGGCCATGGCTCCGGCGCATTCGCGACGGAGCTGGGACTGAACGTCCAGCACTGGTTCCTGCTGAATAATGGCCGGCTGCTGCGGGCGCGGTTCAACCTACTTCAGCGGTTTCCGTATCGTACCCAGGTGACCGGAAGAAGCGTCTATGGGACCGATGCGGCGTTCGAGGGGCATGCAAAGCCCGGTACGAAGACCACGCTCATCGGTGCGGTCGAATATAGCCTCACGTACGAGTGGGTCTTGGCGGTCGACGTCGAGGCGGATTTTTTCGGCCGCACCCGGATCGAAGGGCACGAAAGCGGCGTCGGTTCGCTGGTCCAGACGAGTTCGCCGGCGAGCCGCGACATCGGCTTCTCGCCCGCCGTCGAATATAATTGGAGTCCAAGCGCCGGCGCGCTGGTGGGACTGTGGATCATTCCAAAGGGCCACAATTCCGCAGCCTCGGTCACTCCGGCGATCGCGATCAGCAAGTTCTGGTGAGCCTTGACGGCGGGGAAGGCCTCTGTGTTATAAAGCTAATACAGGAGGCGCCATGAATCGCTCAGCCTTATTCCTTGTTTTGCCGCTCCTCGCGGGCTGCAACGTGCATTCGAAGAATCC
>DASUZY010000079.1:0-46039 GCA_036376635.1 Sphingomicrobium sp. | reverse complement strand
CTGTCAAGAGAAGCGGCAGCGCGACCATGCGCCAGCTACTTCGAAATGTGTCTTCCATGACGATAATCCTTTCGAAGGATGGCGAGGATTGAAAATGCCTGCGCGTCGCGTTGCGCGTGGAAGGGGGGCTCACCCGGACCGCGTAGAACGATGCTTGTCCAACGCCGCCCGGGATCGGCCCCAACGCGACAACAGGGCGAAAGCTTGGCCTTCGCCAGGCGATCTAGACGGTCTGCAGATCCAACGCGCAGGGCTGGCGCTCATTATTGGTTCCGACGTCATAGCTCAGGCGCTGGCCAACGGTGGGAGCAATGTTCTTGTCCCACTGGATCGAGCTCTTCTCAAAGCCGAGGTCGTTGCCGCCGGCTTCCTGCTTGATTTCGCCGTGGCCCTTGGTCGTGTCGAATGATTTGACCGTTCCGAAATATTTCATGGTGAGTTCCTTTCTTGGCACGCGCCGGAAATGGCGCCGTGCCGCTAGGAGACGTCAAAGATGGAGGAAGGTGCGACTTAGCGCCCAAGACCGTCGATTTCGACTGGTAGCAAGCGACCTTATGGACCGATTTTCTGAGAAAACAATAGATAAATTTGCATAGTGAGGCGGACGGTGAAAGTTTCTACTTTCAATATAAGTTTAGTTCTCTCTGTCCCGATCAAAGTAGCGTGTGGAAGAGTCTAAGTTCCGTTGGGGTTTCGACTTTCGGATAATTATGTCGATCGTGGTTACATACCGGTTTAGAGTGGCGCACTAGCCTAAATGGCGCTGGGGCTTACTGGTGGCCCGTGGCAGCTTTCCGCCCGGCGCGGACAGTCGGCTTTTGGAGTAGGCTGAGCGGATCTTGAGCGACCGCGATGGGCGCACTGCGGACGTTGAATTGAGCGCCTGGTCTTCCGCGCCACATCCACTGCCATCGCATTGGTGGGCCAAGGCGACGGATGTTTTGCCTTCGAGCGCAGTCCAGGCGGGCGACCCCGTTTGAGCCGGAACGGTCGTTGAGGCCCGTATGCAGCCGGGTTGCTGGGAAAGGCTAGCCTGCATTCAAACTACGACACAGTGCCGCGGATACAGTCTCCGCGAAAATCGGGAATCAAGCGGCATCGCTAGACCGCGTACCCCCAGAAACGCGTAAACCCCGGCAACCGAAGTTGCCGGGGTTCCATGCGTCGTTCTTCTTTCGAAGTGCGATGCACAAGTCATGCATTAGACGATCCGCACGGCCGGTCCATCAAAATGAGCACATCCCGTGTCGAAATATGTGGGCGGATCGGTGGATGACCTTGTGGATCAATCCATGGCTTCGAAAGGCAAAGGCCGATCACGAATGCGCAGGCAGACCCCGCTTGCGATCTCTTGCGCGGTCGTAAATGGGAAGGCGGTGCCGCGGAACCGTAAGGAGTAGGCAAATGCCTCCGAGCTCTCACCGCGTACTGAAGCGCAAGGGCCGCGTCGCACTTATCGAAACCGCCAATCCGACGATCGGGCTCGCTTACTCGGTAAGAATTGGGACCCTTGGCCTTTGGCAAGGCGAGGATCTCGCGCAGGCTGAAAGGCAGTTCGAGCAGGCAACCCTCCCGCCAACCCAGTGATAGAACCCGTGCACCGCCGGATCCTTTACGTCGTGCGGAGAGAAGATCGTGCCCGACGAACAGTGACGAAGGCTTCAAGTCGGCGCCGCGGAATGGCCGGCCCTGATGAGCATCGAGACATTGTAGCCCATCGCCGCAGCGCGCTCGACGAGCGCTTCGTCGATACTCGCCGCAGGGTCGCGCTGCCGGGCAAGGGTCCAAAGATCCCGGCCTGAGGGTTCGCCCACCATCGATCAGCTATAGTCGTCGGCGTGGTCAAGTATCCGATAATCGCCGGAGATAAGCCCAAAGGACCTTACCTTGATTTTGGCATTCGACGGCAAGATGCCCTTGGCTGCGCCTTTCGTAACCCGCAGGCTGCCGTCCGGACGCCGGCAGCAATCGACGACCTCGATCCGGCCATTGTCGTTAGGAATATATTCAGCGGTGACGTCGGCGCAGTTCCGTTCGAAGCTCTGCTCGTCTCGCCATCTCAAACCAGCGAGGGGAATAACGACTGATGCGGACCGTCTTCGCGGGCTCGGGAACGGACCGGTTGCCCACAGGATGCCGGTTCCGCGAACCCAGGACGGCAACCAAGGCTGCGGAAAGGATGCCAAATACTGGTGCGAGCTTCGACCTCATGCTGAGTCGACTTGCCGTCAAATCCCTCGTTCCCCGTCCGATCTGAAGATCGGCCTCACCAGCCGGAGGCTGCGTCCCATCGTATCACCCTAATGCCGTATTGCATCGATGCGGAAGGTCCAAAGAACATCAGGCGATGAGCATCTGTCGCCGCGACTTTCTTGCTGCTGGAGTGGCGGGCTTGGCCGGCTGGTCAGCACGAAGCTGGGCGGCCGACCTGCCCACGACGGCGGATCTCGCCGGCGACATCGAAATCCTTCGCCAGGCCTTGGAATTGCACCCAGGCCTCACCCGGTACAACAGCACGAATGAGATCGACGCCGCGGTGGCGGAACTTCGCAAGAGCTTCATCGCTGCGCCCAGCATCGAACTTCGATACCTCGCGCTCTCCCGCTTCCTCGCGAGCATCCGCTGTGGGCATACGTATGCAAACTTCTTCAATCAGAAAAAGGCCGTGTCCGCCCAATTGTTCGACCGGCCAACGAGATTGCCCTATCAGTTCGCCTGGGTCGGCGGCGCGATGATTGTCACCCGCGATCCCTCGGGCGAGCTTCCTCCCGGAACGAGAATTGCCGAGATCAATGGAATCGATCCGGAGCGCCTTCTTCGAACGCTGTTACCGCTGATCCGAGCCGATGGGCACAATGATGGGAAGCGGATCTCGCTCCTCGAAGTCCAGGGCACCGAAACGATCGAAACTTTCGATGTCTTCCAGGGCCTCGTCGCCCCGCCCCGCGACGGCGTTCACATCATCACAGCGGCGTTGCCCGACGGATCGACGAAAAGGCTTGAACGCGCTGCCATCTCGCTCGCCGAGCGCAAGAGCCAGATGCGGGCCGCCGCTGAGGGATCCGATGGCGCCCTCTGGACTTGGGAGGTTCGACCGGACCGGATCGCCGTCCTCCATATGCCCACCTGGGCGCTTTACGACAGCAAGTGGGACTGGAAGACCTGGCTTACCGAGCGCATCGACCCTTCGAACGGCGCCACGGGCCTCATCATCGATCTCAGGGACAATGAGGGCGGCGAGGACTGCGGCAACCTTATCCTCGAGCGATTGATCAGTAGGCCCTACACACCGCCCAAGACCGAGCAGCGGCTCCGCTTCACTCGAACGCCTGCGGCAATCGACAGGTATCTTGATACTTGGGATGACAGCTTCCGGACGCTCGGCGTGGGCGCTCAGCCACTTCCAGAAGGCTTTTACCTGCGTCCCGGCGCAAAGGAGATCCTGTCCCTGACGCCAGCCGGCAAACGATTGGAGATGCCGGTCGTTGTCCTCATATCGCCGGTGAACAGTTCCGCGACCTTCCAGTTCGCGCAGAATTTCCGGCGGATTGGCGGAGGCAGGCTCGTCGGCCAAACGACCGGCGGCAACCGTCGCGGTATCAACGGGGGCTGTTTCTTCTTCGTTCGACTTCCGGCGAGCGGCCTTGAGTTCGACCTCCCGTTGGTCGGCGAATTTCCGTTGGAGCCGCAGCCTGACGCCGGCCTTGAACCCGATGTCCTCGTCGAGCGCACCACAGCCGATATTCGAGCGGGCCGGGATGGCGCATTCGAGCGCGCCCTCCGTTTGCTGTCCTGACACCTGCCGGCCAGACGAACTTCACGCGCTTCTTTACGCGTTTTCAATCGAACGACCGGTATCTTTGCATGGGGCTGGTAAAGTTGGTCGAGGTTGTAATTCATGGTCGCCAGGCGCATCGCCCTTCCTCCGCAGGTTTCGACCATCTATCGCGCCGTTGCCGAACTCTCCGCGCTTTACCCGGGCCGGCCCTTCACGCCCGACGGCCACATGGTCGGCTCGATCGGCGAAGTCATCGCCGCCGAAGCCTTCGGCTTGTCGCTCTATCCGCCCTCGCAGGCGACCCATGACGCATTCGACGGCGAACGCGATGTCCAGATCAAGATTACCGGCGGCACCTGCATTTCAATGTATTCGTGCTGCGACCGGCTCCTCGTATTGAAGGTCGTCAATCCTGAAGAAGCCGAGGTCGTGTACGACGGCGCCGGGGAGCCGGCGTGGGAGCGAGCTGGGCCCATGCAGAAGAACGGCCAGCGCAAGGTCTCGCTAGCGAAGCTCCGTTCCATCGCTGCCACCGCCTGAACGGTTCGATCATGGATCATCAGCACCTCGCGTCCCTGGTTGCGCCACAATTGCGCGAGCGCTCGGGCGCAGTTTTCTACAGCGGCCGGCAGGCTTTCACCGCACAGGCCAATTTATACCTCCTCGGCTTGAATCCCGGCGGCTCGCCCATGCTCCAGACGGACGAGACGATCGGCCGCGATCTTCAGGAATGGCAATTCGGACCCGAACGTTGGTCGGCCTATCTCGACCGATCCTGGCGCGGCAGGTCTCCTGGCACGTACGGCATCCAGCCGCGGATCCTGCACATGTTCGATCGGTTGGGAGTTGATCCCCGCGACGTTCCCGCAAGCAATGTCATATTCCTGCGCACGAGCAGCGAGGCGGCCCTGGCCGGTGAGAAGCCGGCACTTCTTGCTCAATGCCGGCCGGTGCACACCGCTGTCATCGAGGATCTTAAAAATCCGACGATTTTATGCCTTGGCTCGACGGCGGGCCGCTGGGTCCGATCATTGCTCGGCGCCGAAACGCTGGCCGGGCGCTTGGTCGAGGACAACGCCCGCAAATGGGTGAGCGAAGCGCATTTCGATGATCGGGGACGGTGCGTCGTTACGCTGACGCACCCCGGCCGAGTGGATTGGCGCAACCCTGCATCCGATCCGACGCCGCTCGTGCTTGAGATGCTGTCGCGCTGAGTAGTGGCCGTTAGCGGCGTGCAACAGCCCGAAACCTCGAAGTTGCGCCTTTAGGTCAAGGTCGGTCAGATTGTTGGTGAGCGAAGCGACCAGGCCCGAGAGTGCCCCCTCCCCCCATTCGCTTTCCGGGTCGCCATCGCTTAGTCGCCGAACGCGCATGCGCCGACCGACTGCGATGAAATACGATCCAAAACGACGTTCGTCATGCCGGATGACCGCGATCGCGCGTACGGGTCTTCCAGGCGCGCCCCATGAGTTTACCTTATTCCATGGAATTGATCGTGGCTCCCGGCCTTCTCGCCTGGCACCTGAAGCTCATCGGCTCTCCCAAACCAGAACCTGAACGATCCATCGAGGGATGGTCGGTCAATGCGCGATCGAGCCTGAGCGGTGAGAATGGCTTAATCTTGTCCCGCTAAGCGGTGAAACTCGATGCTACACCAGGTCGTCAAAGTGCAAACCGTCAGTCGCGCGGAATTGCTCGCAGCCTTCAGCTACGCGCTCGACCTCACCGAGGGGCAGCCCGAAGGCCATTGCGCCCGCACTTGCTTCATCGGCATGCGGATCGGCGAAGAATTGGGCCTGCTTCAAGCGAACTGAGCCAACTCTATTATAGCTGTCTCTTGAAGGATCTCGGTTGCAGCAGCAACGCAGCACGCATCTGCGAGCTTTACGAGGCCGACGATCGCGCATTCAAGCAAGGCTTCAAAACGGTCGGCACCAGCCTCGCAGCCACGCTCCACTTCGTCTTCAGCAGAACTGCTCGGGGAAAACCGTTGCACCGCCGCGCTGCCGCGATCGGCAACATCCTGCTTAACGGCAGCAAAATCGTCGATGAGATGATCGTGTCGCGATGCACGCGCGGCGCTGACATCGCCCGAGCGCTCAAGTTCGACGAGGCGATCTGCAACGGCATTTACTCGTTGGACGAGCATTGGGACGGTTCAGGACGTCCGGCGCGGCTCCAGGGCCCGAATATTCCTCTTGAAGCGCGTATTGCTCTCCTCGCGCAGGTCGCCGACGTCTTTCACACCCATGCCGGCAAAACTGCGGCGATCGAGGAAGTCCGGAGGCGAAGCGGTACCTGGCTCGACCCCGACCTCGTCGCAATCCTCGTCGCGCTCGCCGATGACGAGCGACTGTGGTCGAACCTTGGCTCGCCACTGCTCCAAGCGCGCGTCGTCGCGATGGCGCCCAAAGACGAGGCGATCGCGGTCGACGAAGACTATCTCGACATCATTGCTGCCGCGTTCGGCCAGGTCATCGACGCCAAGAGTCCCTATACCGCCGGCCATTCGGCGAGGGTCGCCGAGTTTGCGAACGCGATGGGAGAGCGGATGGCGCTCGACGGGTACCGGCTTCGGTCGCTCCGCCGGGCGGCACTGCTTCACGACGTCGGAAAACTTGGCGTGTCGAGCGCCATCCTCGAAAAGCCCGGCGGTCTCGATGAGCAGGAATGGCACGAAATGCGGGGCCATGCGGATCACACAAGGGCGATCCTGGGCCGCATCAGCGCCTTTTCCGACATCGCCAATATCGCAGCGGCTCATCACGAACGCCTCGACGGGCTCGGCTATCCCAAGCGGCTTGACGGCCAGGATATCTCGCTCGAGACGAGGATCATCACGATCTGCGACTTTTATGATGCACTGACGGCCGACCGTCCGTACCGTTCGGCGCTCGATCGCGATGAAGCGCTGACGATCATCGAGCGGTCGATCGGGACAGCCATCGACCCCGATTGCTTTGAGGTACTGCGCGAAATCGTCTGAGCGCTCAGCGAAATGCCTGCTTTTTTAACACCGCCTTTGGGGCAGGTAGCAGAGGGCAAGCTTGCGTCCCAAATAGGAGCTTGGACGCTGCAGGGCGCATTACGAACCTCAAGATGACCCTAGCCTTAGACATCGGAATAGTTCTCGGCACGATCGCCGCCATGGAATGGGTTGCATCCATCATCCACCGTCATGTCATGCATGGGTTCGGGTGGAACTGGCATCAGTCGCACCACCGGCAGCGCTCCGCCTTTTTCGAACGAAACGATCTTTACGCGCTCTGCTTCGCTGCCCTTAGCATCGCCTGCTTCGTTCTAGGCGCGGCCTTCGCCCCCCTTTGGTGGGTGGGAGCGGGGATGGTGGCCTACGGGATCTTGTACGCGCTCCTTCATGACGGTCTCGTCCACCGGAGGCTGCCGTTGCCGAGGAGGGTTTCACACCCCTACCTCAAACGCCTGGTTCAGGCTCACAAGCTTCACCACGCGACTTCGACGAAGGCGGGCGCAGTATCGTTCGGCTTCCTATATGCGCGTCCTGTCCGCCTGCTGGTTCGGGAGATGCGCGAGCAACGGCTCAAGTGAACATGAAGCGGCAAAGCTTGATCGGGATCTCACTCGCGGCCGCGATCATGTCAGCCTGGGCCGCAGTGCAGATTTTCGGGCTGTTCTTCCTCACCCTGAGCGGACCGGGACTTCTTCTCGCCGGCATGCTCGTCCCGTTCATTTGCTGGCTCAACGTCGGGCTTTTCATCATTGCCCACGACGCGATGCACGGTTCGCTGGCGTCCCAATTTCCTTCAACCAATCGCTTGCTGGGCCAGCTTGCCTTAAGCCTTTACGCCGCATTTCCATTCGAGCGTCTGCGCCGACATCACATGGACCACCACCGGCATCCCGGAACGGCCTCCGACCCCGACTTCGACGTTTCGCAGCCGAGCCGCTGGTGGCCCTGGTATGGCCGCTTTTTGAAGCGTTACTTCGGGCTCAAGGAATTCCTCCGCCTGTGCATCCCGATCGGACTTCTGCTTCTGATCGGAGCAAAGCTTCAGAACATTTTGTTTCTATGGGCGCTTCCCGCCGCCCTCTCCTCTTTTCAGCTCTTCTACTTCGGCACCTTCAGGCCACACCGGCAGGAAGCGCGGGCCTTCATTGACCACCATCGGGCAAGATCCAGTGACTTTGCCTGGTTGCTTTCGCTCATGACCTGCTTTCACTTCGGCTATCATCACGAGCATCACGCCTCGCCGCACGTGCCCTGGTGGCGGCTCCCTTCGGAGCGGCACCGCTCAAAGCTCGCTCGATAAGGTCAGCTGCGCGCTTCGTGCCGCCGCTCGCCGCGATCGCCCCTTGCATCGCGAGCGCGCCCTTTCTGAACTGCCGCTCAGACAATAATCGTCCGATCTTCTTCTTGAACGTCATTGCTTGCGACCGATTGCTCGCCATCAGACCCGCACCTGATCTCTCGACCCGAGCGGCAATTCCCGGCTGCTCGAAGGCCATCGGCATGACGAGTAGAGGCAGGCCGCTGGCAAGAGCATCGAGGGTCGTGTTCATTCCGCCGTGGCAGAGCACCAGGTCGATTTCGTTCATGACCAGGTCCTGCGGCACCCACTCATGGACAAGGGGCTTGCCGGCAAGGAGAGGAAGCTTTCCCCGATGCGGACCGCCAAGCGCGATGACCAGCCTTATCTTCAGCGCATCGCAGGCGGCCGCAAGGCGCTCGAAAATCGACAGCCGCGATCCCTGGAGTGTTCCGAAGGTCGCATAGGCAGTAGGCCTCGAATCTGCGGCGAGGAAGGATTGTCCTGTGCTCGGCCGGCGAAACGGCCCGACATAATGAAAGCTTTGGGGCAAGCGCGAGCGCGGGAAATCGAGCGCGCGCGGGATCTGAGCAAGTTGCAGGAGGGACGACAGGCAATCCTCGATCCGGTTTCGGTCGGATATTCCTAACCTCTTCGCGTTGGCGGCGATGTTCGCGTTCACAGAGCGCATGAGAAGGTCGGTGATGTTCCAGCCGCCCATGTTGCGCTTCACCCCATGGCGAGACGCACTGTAGGACCAATTGACGAAGGGTGGCGGTACGGTCTCCTCGCGATTCATGGGAAGCGCCGTTGCGACCGAGACGAACGGCAGCCTCAAATGATCGGCGACCATGCCTCCGGCGGGCTCAAGCTGATCGCTGATGATGGCCTCGACCTTCAGTCGGTGCAGAAGCGCCGGCGCTTCTGCACAGAACATGGTCGTGAACCCTTCCATCCTTCTCATCGTGCCGTTGAGGTCGAGGGCGTGCCGGATGCGTGCCATCGGCCCTGTCCAGCGGTCGATTGAAGGTTGGTCCTCGCCGATAGGGCCGAACGAAGCACCGCGAGCATCGACAAGGTCGCGGGCGTCCTTCTGATGGACGAAGGTCACTTGATGGCCACGGCCGATCAATTCTTCGGCAAGCACCGACAACGGCGCCAGATGACCGCGCAACGGAGGGGCGAAGACCGCGAAATGAGTCACTGGAAGGAGAGGCTCGCAGCCTCGAAGAAGGTTGGAACAAGGAAGGAGAGCTTACGCGCCTTCGAGATGCTGACCCGTTGGTCCCAGGCATTGGCTCCCATCGCGCGAACCCTCCGGCCAATCGCGCCATAGATGCGCAGAGCCGCAAGGACGGCGAGCCGGCTCCGGAATGGCAGTTTTGGAACGCCCTCTCGGGCGCTTTGCTCGTAAAGGATGGCTGCCTCGACAAGGCGGCTCGCCATCGCCGTCAGCGCCGGCCGGTTATCGGGCAAGAACAGCCCGGACTTCTCAACTCCATATTCATGGAGCCATTGATGCGGCAGATAACAACGGCCGATCGCCTGGTCGTCGCGGATGTCGCGGGCGATGTTCGACAATTGGAAGGCAATGCCGAGATCGGCGGCGCGTGCCAGGGTTGGCTGGTCGTCAGGCGGCACCCCCATGAGAATCCCCATCATACATCCGACAACGCCCGCGACATGATAGCAATATTCGATAAGGTCGCTCGGTGAAGATGGCTCCCAGCCGATTTCGTCCATGGCGAATCCGGCGAGGTGATCCTCAATGAAACATTCCGGAATCGGGCATTCTGAAAGGAGTTGAGCAAGCGCGCGATATGGGAGTTCGTCAGGCGGATCGCCCGAGATCGCCTGGCGCGTCTTCCCGCGAAGAACCGAAACATTGCCGCGAAGAGCAGGCCCAAAACCATAGCTCTGGCCGTCGCAGACATCGTCGCAATGGCGGCACCAGCAATACAGGAGCCATGCCCGCTCGCGGGTCGCTGGATCGAATAATCTGCTTGCAGCCCTGAAAGACTTGGAACCACGCTCGATTGCCAGGGCAGCGCCGGCCACGATGTCCTCGCGGGTCATGCCTCGAGGGCCTCGAGCATGAGTCCTGAGGTCGCTTTCGCGCTCGCCACGACGCCCGGAATGCCGGCGCCCGGGTGGGTGCCTGCTCCAACGAAATAGAGATTCTCGATCCGATCGTCGCGGTTGTGGACTCTGAAATAAGCGCTTTGGGTAAGTACGGGCTCGAGGCTGAACGCCGAGCCCAGATGGCTGTTCAACTGCTGCTCGAAATCCTCTGGACAAAAGTGAAAGACATGGTCGAGATGATTGGTGAGGCCGGGAAGCAGGCGCTGCTCGATCGTCTGCAGGATCGCCATCGCATAGCGGCTCCCCGCTTCGTTCCAGTCGATCGGCGCCCGTCCAAGATGCGGCACGGGCGCAAGCGCGTAGAAGGTCGACCTGCCGGCTGGAGCGAGCGATGGGTCCGTGGCGCTCGGATGGTGAACATAGAGCGCGGGATCGGCCGGCAGTTCCCGTCCATAATAGATATCGTTGAGCAGACCCCGATAGCGGCCGTTGAAAAGGATATTATGGTGGGGGACCCCCGGCCATTCGCGGTCCGTCGAGAAATGAACCACGAATAGCGATGGCGAGAACCGGCGTTCGGCAAGCTTGGCCTGCTTGAGGGGCGCGCTCGCGTGCCGCACCATGCCATAGGTCCGAACCACATCGGCGTTGGAGGCAATCGCGTCGAACCCACTCTTATAACCGCGAAGGGTGCGAACGGCGGAGGCGCGCTCGCCTCTCGTATCGATGGCTTCGACGGGATCATCGAGCCTCAAGGTCCCGCCGAGACGCTCGAAATGGCGGACCATTCCGCTCACGAGCTGGTTGGTCCCGCCCTTTGCGAACCAGACGCCGCCTTCACGCTCAAGCTTGTGGATGAGCGCGTAGATCGCGCTCGTCGTCATGGGATTGCCCCCCACCAAGAGGCTGTGAAACGAAAAGGCTTCCCTCAATTTTGGGTGGGCAATGAAGCTTGAGACGATCGAGTAGACCGACCGCCACGCCTGGTAGCGGGCAAGACGAGGCCCCGCGCGAAGCATCGACTTGAAGTCGAGGAAAGGAACCGCGCCGAGCTTCTCATAGCCCTCGGCGTAAACGCCCTCCGAATAGCGAAGAAACCGGCGGTACCCGTCCACGTCGGCGGGATTGAAGCGTGCGATTTCCTCTTCGAGCTCGCGATCGTCGTTGACGTAGCGGAAGCTCGCGCCGTCGGGCCAGGAGAGCCGGTAAAAGGGAGCGACGGGAATGAGGTCGACGTCGCGGGACATGTCGTGGCCGCGAAGCGCCCATAGTTCGCGAAGCGCGGCAGGATCGGTGATGACCGTCGGGCCTGCATCGAATACGTGACCGCCCTTTTCCCAGACATAGGCACGCCCGCCAGGCTTGTTGCGCGCTTCGAAGATGGTGGTCTGGATCCCGGCAGACTGGAGGCGGATTGCAAGCGCCAGGCCGCCGAAGCCAGAGCCGATGACCGCCGCGCTTTTCATGCAGCCCGCCTCGCGCGAAGCGCCGAGAGCGCTTTCAAGAGCGGGACAGGCGGACGTCCCGAAACAATCCGGAGCTTGTCCAGCTTGTTCAGACGTCCCGCATAGAAACGCCCGATCACCGGTTCGGGCAGTCGGTAGAAATGCTCAAGCACGCGGTAGCGCTGGTCGGCATCCGCCGCACGAAACAGCATCCGATTGAGAAGCTGGAAGAACGCTCGATCCTTCCAGATCCGCTCGGCCCGACCGCGGAGCAGATCGACAATCGGCTGCCGCCCAAGGTTGGGTTGCGAGGCGAGAAGCACCGCGTTGAGCAGGGCATCGGGTAGCGAATAACTGGTGGTGGGATGGAAGAACCCGCCGCGAACGCCAAGCCGTGGAATGAGATCGTCGCGTGGCCAGAGATCCTCGAACCTCCCTGCAATGACGACCGGGAGAATTCCTGACTCGCTTCCCTCGACAGTGAATTCGGCGCCGATGAGCGAAGCCGCGCTTCGCACTATGCCCTCGGCGACCGCCTCGCGATCGAGCGCCCTTGAGGACGAATAATAGGTATCCTCGACGAACAATCGGGTGGCGCTGAAGGGAAGGAGATATAAAAAGCGGAAGCCGTCCTGCTGCCTGACGGTCGCATCCATGATGACCGGACGCTCGATCCCGTGGGGCGCAGTGAACAACAGGCGCTGACCGACGAATTTCTGCCAGCCGAGCTCCAGGCCTTGAGGCAAGGCCCCGCCGCGGGCATCGATGACGACATCGGCGGCAAGTTCCTCGCCGCTTTTGAGGCGCACGGACTGTGGCGCGAGCGCGGTCGCTCGGCAGTTGAGCCGATATTGCGCATCCCGAAGATTGGAGCGAACCGCCGAATCGAGATCGCTGGATAGGATAGAATTATAGCCGATCCCGACGCGCCGCTTCCGAGCTGGGAAACGAACTTCGTGATCGCTCCAGCGGCGCGGGCGCAGCAGATCGACCAGCCAGCGCGCCGCAGGCGGGATGTCGCTGTCGAACATCGACCAGATGTGATTGCCCCCGAAGCGCGTCCCCTCTTCGAGGAGGAGCAATTCGACATCCGTCCGACGGGAAAGCGTGATCGCCGCGAGCGATCCCGACAGTCCGCCACCGGCAATGAGGATTTTCGTCACCCCCATACCGGCGAAAGTCCAATGGCGCGCGTCAAACACGTCCCATAGGTTTGAGCCGCATGAAACTTCTGCTGAGAATCGCGCTGCTCATGTCCCTTGGTGCTGCGAGCCCGGCGAGGAACCCGGCGGGGACCCTGGTCGTGAAGCTCGAAGGAGTGCGTAACCTCAAGGGCTATATCCGCGCATGCCTGATGAAGGACGCTCGGGCGTTCCCTTCTTGCGAGCGCGATCCGCATTCGATCAAGCTCAGCGTGCCGGCAAGCGCCACCAGCATAAGATTCGAGCAAGTGCAGTCGGGAGATTATGCGCTGGCGCTCTTTCACGATGAAAACGCCAACAACCGGCTGGACACGCTTTTCGGCATTCCTCGTGAAGGCTTCGGCTTTTCACGAAACCCCCGGGTTCGTTTCGGGGCACCAAGGTTCAACGACGCAAGCATCACGATCGGCGCCGCAATCACCCGCCTGAGTGTCCGCCTTCAATACATCCTTTAGACCAAGTCGCGCGCTGAAGCGGCTCGCAGTAAGAGCCAGCAACCGGGGTGGGCGTTTTCGGATTGCGTGATGCTCGAGCAAGGTTCGACAATACCCTCAAGGCTCAAAGCCGAGCCTCCGACCCCAGCCAGGCTTCGGATCTTGCTGGCGTCCCCGCGCGGCTTTTGCGCCGGGGTCACGCGCGCGATCGACGCGGTCCGGGCCGCGCTCTTAAAGCATGGGCCGCCCGTCTATGTTCGCCGTCCGATCGTCCACAATATGGCGGTGGTAAGAAGTCTCGAAGCCGAAGGCGCGGTTTTCGTTCGCGAACTGGCCGAGGTCCCCGAAGGGGCAGTCGTCCTTTTGTCCGCCCATGGCAGCGCCCCCGCGATCGCCGAGGAAGCGCGAAGCCGAAAGCTCGTCGCTTATGATGCGGTCTGCCCGCTCGTCGCCAAGGTCCACCGCGAAGTCGATCGGCATCGCCGCGATGGACGAAAAATCATCCTCATCGGCCACCTGGGACATCCCGAGATCGAAGGCACGTTGGGCCGGGTTGCAAGCGGCGGAGCCTATGTCATCAACAGTGTCGAAGCGGTAGCGAACCTTCCGCTCGAGAGGGACCAGCCCGCCGCCTGGGCGGTGCAGACGACCTATTCGGTCGACGATGCCCAAGCGATCGTCGAGGCGCTTAGGGCGCAATTTTCAGATCTGGTCGGTCCGGCCTCGAGCGACATCTGCTACGCGACGACCAATCGCCAGATGGCGATCCGCGCGATTGCTGAGCAAGCGGATGCGATCATCGTCGTTGGCGAGCAATTCTCGTCCAATGCATCGCGGCTTGCCGAAGTCGCGAAAGTCCATTGTGAAAATGTGCAATTGGTCGCGGGCGCTCAAGAAATCGACTGGTCGCTTCTCCCACTTCATGGAACGGTCGGCATTTCGGCGGCGGCCTCGACCCCCGAATGGTCGATCGATGAGGTCATCGCGGCAATCAGCGGCCGCTACGTCGTCAGCCTTGAGGAAATCGGCTCGTCGCCCGAACGTGCGGCGTTCCGGCCGTTGGAACTGACATGAGTTCGATACCGGTCTTGTGGTCGGCGGCGTCGCTCAATGAGGCATTGCGATATGTCGCGCGCGAGATGGACGAGCGTTTTGACGATCTCCTTCCCACGCCCGATGATCTTAGCGCCAGGCTCATCGAGGCGATGCGCTATGCGGCGATCGGCGGCGGCAAGAGATTGCGGCCGCTCCTCACCTGTGCATCCGCGGATCTCTTCAAGGTCCCGCGGCACCGTTCGCTTCGAGCGGGCCTCGCGGTCGAATGCATCCATGTCCATTCGCTCATCCACGACGATCTGCCGTGCATGGACGATGACGATTTAAGACGCGGCAAGCCCAGCGTCCACGTCGCCTTCGACGAAGCGACGGCGGTGCTCGCAGGGGATTCGCTGCTCGCCTTGGCGTTCGAAGTGCTGGCCGACGAGGAGACGCATCCTAACGGTGACGTTCGGGCCGAACTCATTTCGGGTCTCGCCCGAGCGGCGGGTGCGACCGGCATGGCAGGCGGACAGATGCTCGACCTTGCCGATCACCAGAGTTCAACGGACATCGAAGCGGTCACTCGCCTCGAGCGCCTGAAGACGGGTGCTGTCATCAATTGGACCGTGGAAGCGGGTGCCTTGCTCGGCGGTGCGTCCCCTGAGGCGCACACGAGCCTTCGCGGTTATGCGCAGGCGCTTGGTCTTGCCTTTCAGATTGCCGATGATCTCTTGGATGCGACCGGGAGTGAGGGGGCTACCGGCAAGCGCGTCGGAAAGGATGCAGTTCAGGGCAAGGCGAATTTCGTCACCCTGCTTGGCGTCGAACGCGCACGGCGTCAGGCTGAGATGCTGATCGAGCAGGCGATCGAGCATCTCAGTCTGCTCGGCGACCATACCGACCTCCTCGAAGCGATCGCCCGGTTCGTGATCGAGCGAACTTGCTGACCCAATAGGGGGGACGCCGACCGGTGGATTGAGGTGTCGACGTCAACTTTCGATCGGCATTTCGGCCTCGATGCCGATGCGGATCGCCTGAGCGGTGGTCTTTACCCCGAGGACCACCATGAGGCGTGCCCGGTGCATCTTCACCGTCTTGATCGACAGGCCGAGTGCGTCGGCAATCTCCTGGTTGCGATAGCCGGCGAGCAGGAAGTTTAGGACCTCGCGAAGCCGCGGCGACAGGCTCTCGACGAGTTCCGCCGATCGCGTGAAGCGCGAGCCGCCGCGCGCTTTGGCGAGCGTGAGATCGACCTGCGTCCCTAAATAAAGCACGGCTTTTCCGCCTTCGCCCCTGATCGGCATCAGCGACAATCCGTTGCGGAAAATGCGACCATTCTTGCGATAATTGGTGAGTTCAACGAACGCCGGGCGGCTCTTGGCAAGTGCCTGCCGGATCGCCCGCCTCGCTTCGGGCTCGGTCCTGGGGCCCGCGAGGAACCGGCAGTTACGGCCCAGGACTTCTTGAGCTTTATAGCCGGTCATTTCGAGGAATGCCCGGTTTGCGGCGACGATCGGCTGATCGGCGATAAGATGATCGGTGAGAATGGCGGGGAGCGGCCAATAGGCGATGGTTAGCTCGAAATGCCGCCTGACGTCTGGAGCGGATAATGCAGTCAAGGAACACCTCGCACGCTGGACAGCGTCGGTGACCGATAAAGGCTTCTTCGCGCCTGATCCGTACCGCTTTTGGTCCATGTCCCGCCATCAAGGCGAATGGCGGACCGGCGCACGGTCCGCCTCAAACATCGCCTCAGGGCGCGATGACGCTTCCGTCCCATGCCAAGAGCCGTCCATTGTCGTCGGCGCTCGCCGCCTCAATGACCCCGAGGAGACGTTCCGCCGCTTGCCCTCCTGAGAACAGGCGATCGCTCGGGACGGACTTCTGGAAGGGTTTGCTGAGCGGCGTATCGACGGTCCCCGGATGGAGCGCGAGGCACAGGGTGTTGGGTCGGGTCCTACTGACCTCGATCGCAAGGCATTTGACGATCATATTGAGCGCAGCTTTCGAGGCCCGATAGCCGTACCAACCGCCCAGGCGATTGTCGCTGACACTTCCTACGCGCGCCGAAAGGACCGCGAACACGGCGCGCTGGCGCCGCTCGAGCAAAGGAAGGAAGTAGCGGGCAACGAGCGCCGGCCCCGTCGCGTTCAAGGCGAAATATTGCGCCAAGGCGGCTGGGTTGAGATCCCGATAGGTCTTTTCCGGCTGCACCTTTGGAGCATGGAGCATGCCGGTCGCGATGATGATGAGGTCGAACGGCGCTCGATCCTGAAGCTTTCCCGCAGCACTCTCGATACTCTCTTCATCCTCGATATCGAGCGTGAGGCTCTCCTTGCCCCCTCCCCGCGATAGCGCGATGACGTCGCACCCTCGCCTTCGAAGCGCTTGAGCCAAAGCAGCACCGATCCCGCCGGACGCGCCGACGATGATCGCCTTGCGCGCAAGAATAGTCGGTTCATCGCTCATCGAACCGGCGTTGCGCTCGATCGACCCATCGGCGCTCGAATTTCCCGTGGGAGCCACTGATGGACGCCGAGCTTTGCCGGATGGCCCTATCCATGCTGCCGCGCGGAGAGTGCGCGCTCGCGCGCTTCTAAGTGGCCGACGAGTTTTTGAGGATAGCCCGCAACCTCTGAGGGCGGATCATGGATGAGGTCGTCGGCAAGCGCGGCAAGTTCTGGAACCCAGCGCCGGATGTAATCGCCGGCGTCAAATTTCCTCGACTGACCGATCGGCGCCATGATCCGGTTGAAGGGTTGGCTATCCACCCCCGTTCCGGCAATCCACTGCCAATTGAGGCTGTTGTTCCCGTAATCGGCATCGACGAGCGTATCCCAGAACCAGCGCTCCCCGCGCCGCCAGTCGATGAGCAGATGTTTGACGAGGAAACTCGCCGCGATCATCCGTACCCGGTTGTGCATCCAGCCGATTTTCCACAGTTGGCGCATTCCTGCATCGACGATCGGATAGCCGGTCTCGCCCCTCGTCCAGGCTTCGAAATCGGCATCGGCCGACGATCCGCTTCGCCAAGCAATGTCGATGCTGCGCTGGCTTTTCACGCCGATCTTGGGATCGGCGAGCACCGCGCTTCGCGCAAAATCGCGCCAGGCCAATTCCTTCAAGAACTTTTCGCTTCCCGGGACCGGGGCCAGCGCATGCCAGATCCGCCTCGGGCTGATTTCGCCGAAATGAAGGAAAGGGGAGAGTTCGGATGTCCCTTGAAGCGAGGGAAGGTCTCGCTGATGAGCGTAAGAAGCGACCTTTTCCTTCCAGGACTTAAGCTTGGACCGTGCTTCCTCCTCGCCCGGCCTCCAGACGCTGAAGCCGGACGCCCAATCGGGTTTCGAGGGCAAGAGATTCCATGCCGTCAGTTCGTCGCTTGGCGGAAGCCGAGCAGGAGCTTTCAAGCGGTGGGTTGCCTCACTCGGCGGATCTACGGGAAAGGAGGACAGCTTTCGATAAAAAGGCGAATAGATGCGGTACGGCTCGCCGCTCGACGTCTTGATCTCTTCAAGGGGGATCAAAGTATCGGCCGGATGAAGGACGAGCTTATTCCCAAGCGCCCGTTCTGATGCTTGCCACCAAGGCTCATAATGGCGAGTCGCGTGGATGGTGCCGGCGTTCACATGCGCCGCGACCTCACTCACAATGTCGACCGACTTACCTCGCCGGAGGATGAGGGTGCCCCCGCGCTTTTCCATCTCCGAGCCCAATCGCTCGAGGCTGTGATGAAGCCACCAGCGCTGCGCAGCACCGATTCCGAAGGCGCCTGGCGTCTCGTCATCAAGGACATAGAGCGCGGCGAAAGGGCCGGCGCCGGCGGCCGCTGCGATCGCCGGCTGATCGTCCAATCTCAGATCCTGCCTTAACCAGACGAGTGATGATGTCGCCATGACGCTCATAGAAGTCTTGGCAGCGACAAATGGCGATTAGGGCTTTTGGCTAGGTTCCCTTCGCCATCACCCAGGCGAAGGAACAACAGAGGCGGAGGTGCGTCGCCCACGCGAGGATCGAAGGTTCAGGCGGCAATTCTTTTCTGCGCAAGCTCGAAGAAGGCGCGCCCGAAGAATCCGTGACGGAATCCTCCGGGCAGACCCCTTAGCCCTCCGAGACGCGTCCATTCTCGCGGGCGCCCAGAATCCGCTTGATGTAATTGACCACGCCTTGAGGGTCGTAGGGCCGTTTGAGTTGCGGGCCCTCCTCGCAAAGTTCCGCCGCTTTGCCGGCTGCGTTTGCGACATTGCCGGCGAGGATGAGCTTGGCCTGGGGCTGCTTCACCCTCGCGATCGCGCGCATCTCGAACGCGGTCTTCGATCCTGGCGCTTCGGCATCGCACAGCATTGCATCGAGGCTGATCCCGGCTTGTTCGATGATGACGAGCGCTTCATCGGTAGTTGCGCCCTCGACTACCCGGTAGCCGCAACTGCGCAAATAATCCGAAATAACGTGGCGGACGAGAACGTCGCCGTCGACAACTAGGACGTGCTGGATTGCTGAAGGTTCTGGCGCCATTCAGCCCCTATAAGTCGGTTCACCGCCGCAACAAGCTCGTCGACTTGATAGGGTTTGGCAAAGAAGGTGTCTGCCAGGTGAGGCCTGTCATCAAGGTGAGAGGAGAGGATCATCACGGGCAAATTGGCGCGAAGCAATTTCACCGACGAGGTCAGTTCGATCCCGTCCATTCCCGGCATCCGGAGGTCGGTGATGACCAGATCGAGCGGATGACCCGTTCTGATGAGCGCAAGCGCTTCTGAGCCATTGACCGCCTCAAGAACGTCGAAACCGGCCTCCCGAAGAACATCGGCGGTCACGAAGCGTACCAGGATGTCGTCCTCGACGAGCAGGATCACGGCCTTGTCATACTCGCCTGGGCCCGCAACAACGTTACTTTCGGTCACCGTCACTTTCGTCCCTTGCAGGCCATGCCTCCGGGAGGCGCATGGCGAATATTCCTCGAACGCCGGACGCATCGGCAGTCAACCGAGGCTTTGTGCCAGAGTGATGACTTGCTCATCGACGACGCCTGCAATTGTCCTTCATCTGTTGTAACTCAGAAAGGTGCATGCTCGATCCGTGGCAGCACGTGCCTCGCGAAGAGGTCGCATTCCGCGATGTGCGGATAGCCCGACAGGATGAAGGCATCCATGCCCGCCTCGCGATAGGCTTTGAGCTTTCCGAGCACCTGGTCGGGATCGCCGACGATCGCCGCGCCGCAGCCGGAACGCGCCCGGCCGACCCCGGTCCAGAGATGGTCCTCGACGAACCCCTCGCCGTCCGCCGCGCCGCGGAGCTCAGCCTGGCGCTGGACGCCGTAATTCTTGGCGTCGAGGGACTTGTTGCGGATCGCGTCGCCCGCCTGCGCATCGAGCTTCGAGAGCAAGCGGTCGGCATAGGCTCTCGCTTCGCTTTCACTTTCCCGAACGATGACGTGCGCGCGGTAGCCGAAGCGGAGCGTCCGGCCATGGCGGGCGGCGCGTTCCTTCAAGTCCGCGATCGTCTCTTTGACCTTGTCCATCGTGTCGGGCCACATGAGATAGACGTCGCAACCGATCGCGGCCGCCTCGCGCGCTTCATTGCTGAGGCCGCCGAAGTAAAGCAGCGGCGGCTTTCCCGAGAGCGTCCCGACCCGCATCGGATCCAGGTTGAGCTTATAATATTCGCCGTCATGGTTGAGATGCTCGCCCGAGAGCAGGGTCTTCAGGATCTGCATGACTTCGATCGCGCGCCGGTAGCGGGGTCCGCTGTCGAGCTTCTCGCCGGGCAAGTCCGAGGAAATGATGTTGACCGTCAACCGTCCGCCGGTCCGCGCCTCGTTCCAGCCCAGGATCCGGTCGAGGGTCGCTATCCGCCGCGCGAGCTGCGGCGGCCAGTCCTCGCCCGTCCGGACCGCCCACAGCAGCTTCAAACGCCGGAGGAAGGGCGCGATGGCTGCCGCGAAGACCGTCGTATCGATCCCCAATTGGTAGCCCGATGGAAGAAGGATATTGTCAAATCCGCCCTCTTCCGCGGCAAGCACGATATTGCGGCAATGCTCCCAGCTTGAGCGAAGCTTCTCGTCGGGAACGCCCAGGAATTCATAATCATCGTCGCAGAGCGCTGAGAACCAGCTGATCTCGCAAGGGCCGGGCCTGGTCACGGAAGTTTCTCCCCTCGGGCAGCTTCGAAAACGGAATAGAATTGGGCACGGGTCCAGCGGACGGTGGCGGCGCTCGCGGCCTCGGCGATGCGCTCGGGCTTCTGGCTGCCGACGATCGGAACGATCCCTGCGGGATGAGCCATCAGCCAGCTGTAGGCCGCAACGCTTCGGCTGACGCCAAGTTCGCGAGCAACCTCGTCCAAGGCCGCGGCGACCGCGCGCTCCCTTGCCGTTTGAGGATCGATCAGCCGGCCGCCGGCAAGCGGCGACCAGGCGAGCGGAACGAGGCCAAGCCGCATCGCCTGGTCAAGTTCGCCATTGTCGAAGGCATCGATCCGAAGTGCCGAAATTTCGGGCTGGGTCGCAACCAGGGGTAGATCGAGGAAGTGAGACAGCGCCTCGACCTGCGCGGGCGTGAAATTGGAAACCCCCAGCTTTCGGATCTTGCCCGCCCGGACGGCGCTCGAGAGCGTCTTCGCCAGTTCCTCGGGATGCGTCAGGATATCGGGCCGGTGGACCTGATAGAGATCGATATGGTCGGTCCGAAGCCTTTGCAGCGATTGATCGATCGCATGTGCAAGATAAGCGGCGCTCTGGTCATAGGGGACGCCCGGCTGGATGCCGCCCTTGGTCGCGAGCACCATTTGCGAGCGAAGTCCGGGTTCCGCTGCGAGCACGTCGCCGAGGAGCTTTTCCGCGGCGCCGAAACCTTCGCTCCCGTCGAACCCGTAGATGTCGGCCGTATCGAGAAGGTTGAGGCCATTCTCGAGCGCGGCATGGACGAGGTGCGCTGTTTCCCTGGTGCTTCCCGACAGCCGCCACATCCCCCAGGCGATCGGGCCGATACTGGGCCCGTCGCGGCCAAGTCTTTTTGAAGAAGGGGCCGCTAATATGCTCATTATACTTCCTGCATGACGAACGGGGCGGCGACCGAAGCGCGCTCGATCAGCCGATGATCGAGGCGGCGGTGGGCGAATTCGCCCGACAGCAAGAGGCCGGTCGCGGTGAAAGCGAGGTCGAACATCGGCTGGTGGATCGTGGTCAAGGGCGGCCAGACGGTCCGCGCCAGCGTCGTATCGTCGAACCCCACCACCGATAATTCGGCCGGTACCTCGACCCCAAGGTCGTGTGATACCGCTAACACTCCAGCCGCCATGTCGTCGTTCGCGGCGAAGACGGCCGTCGGCCGCTCGGGAAGCGCGAAGAAATAGCGCGCCGCCAGGCAGCCGCTGTCGAAGTCGAATTCCCCTTCGGTGACCAGTTGAGGCTCGAAGGGGATGCCCCCCCGGTCAAGCGCGCGGCGATAGCCGAAGAAGCGATCGTCGGAGGCCATATGATCGGGGTGGCCGCGAATGAAGGCGACGCGCCGGTGGCCGCGGTTGATGAGGTAGGTCGTGAGGTCGTCCGCGGCCTGGACGTCATCCATGAAGACCGAGCTCGTCAGCGCATGATTGGTGCCGGGGCTGATGCGCACGAAAGGAATTTTCATGCCTTCGAGCGCACGCAGGACCGGGTCGCAATCGGTGACCGGCGACGACAGGATGATCCCGTCGACATGGGTTTCGCTGACGAGGCCACGAACCTGGTCGCCGACATCGGGGTCGGTCACGATGACGGGCTGCGCAAGAAGGCGAATCCCCGCTTCATGGCAGCGCTGCCAGCAGCCCGACTGGATCTGGTACATGTAATAGGGACTATGATTGTCGTAGATGAGCGCGATCTGGTTGGACTTCGCGCCCGAGAGAATCCGCGCGGCGATGCTCGGCTTGAAATCGAGCGCGCGCATCGCTTCGTCGACCTTGCGCCTGGTCTCGTCGCGGACATAGGGGTGATCGTTGAGGACCCGGCTGACGGTCTTGACCGAAACTCCAGCACGCGCCGCGACATCCCGGATATTGGCTCGATCGCTCATGGCTTGTGGTCTCGTGCAGTGGGCAGGCTTGCAAACAGGTCCGCGAACCGGCTGTCGGGCTTATAGAAAATTGGCGGCTCGCCAAGCGGCGCGTCGATCTGCTGGCGGCCGGGCGGAAGCAGGTTTCCGCTCCAGACGTGGAGCCAGGGCTTTTCGCCGGGAAGATAGACCGAGCGCCCGGTAGCGCCTTCCTCGACAATTGGCGCGACGATCATGTCCTCGCCATAGAGATATTGATCCTGGATCGCGGCCGCCTCAGCATCGTCGGGATAATGAAGGAAGAGCGCTCGCTGGACCGGAAGGCCGGTCGCCGCAGCTTCATCCGACAAACAGCGGACGTAAGGTGCCAAAGCCTTATGGACCCTGCTCCAGCTTGCGAAACATTCGAGCAGGCGCGGGCTTGAATCGACCTGGAGATTGTCGTCGGGGCGGTTGCCCTCATGGGTTCTCATCACCGGCGCGAAGGCGGCAAGTTCACACCAGCGCATCAGCAATTCCTCTGTCCTCACCTTTCCCAGGACCGAGGTGTAACCGCCGCAATCGCCGTGGCTATAGGCATTGCCGACAAGGCCCGCGGAGAGCGCGGCGGTGATCACCGTATTGATTCCGTCGTGGCGCGAGAAATCGACGCACTGGTCGCCAGCCCAGAGCAACGGGCAATGTTCCTGGACGCCCGAAAAGCCCGCCCGCATGAAAAAGACGGCGTCGCCTGTCCGGCCGCGCGACCGGAGCGCATCGGCATTGACCTTGGCCCAAAGGACGGGCCAGCGATTGTGCGCGAGCATCGGGTCGCTGCCGTCCGCCAAGCGAACGTCGACCGGCAGATATTCGCCAAAGTCCGCCATCCATCCGGATATTCCGATGTCGAGCAATTCCCGGCCGAGCACGCGCTCTGAAAACCAAAGGCAGGCGGCATCGCTCGTGAAGTCGACGAGGCCCGCTTCGAACTCGCCGAAATCGACGAGATAGGGCTGGTCGCTCTCTTGCCGCAACGCGAGGTGCCCTTCGGCCAATGCTTCCGTGAACAAGGAAGCGCCGGCCAAGAGATAGGGATTGGCATAAGCCAAGAAGCGGATGCCTTCACCGTTCAACCGGGCGATCCGCTCGGGAAGATCGGGGTAGCGCGACGAACTCCAGTGCCAGTCCCAGTTGAGGCGCCGCCCGAAGCTCGTCTCGCGAATGCCCGCCCAATCCTCGCACCAGATCGCGGCGACTTCGACGCCGGCGGATCGCATCGCGTCAAGGCGCTCGAAGCTCCTCAATCCTTCCTTCAAGCCAAGGATCGCTCCTCCGATGGCCCAGTCGGGCAATGGCGGCTGGCGTCCGAACCGCGTGGACAGGCGAGATACGAGGGTCGCGGGCTCGGATCCGAGATAAAGTTCGAGCCGCGCCTCGTTCTGCCAGATCTCAAGTTCCGGCGACGATCCTTCGAAGTTGAGAACGCAATAACAGTCGACGTCGGCATGGAGCGCATATCCCCGCGACGAGAGGAAGGTCGGCTGGGGATAATTGGTGGTCCAATAATCGCCGCCGCCCCTCGAGGCTTCGTCCATCGCCTTGGTAAAGGGATCCGCCTTGTCGCGGCCAACGCCGGGTTCGCTGGTCCACATCGGGAAGCGGCGGCCGTTGAGCCTCAGATAGCTCATCTGCTCGCCCCCGCCCCAGAAGCTTTCGCCCGCGTCGTTTTCAAGGCTCAGCCAGATGCGGTCGTCGCCTTCTCGGAGCGTCTTCAGGCGAAGAATCCCGTCAGCATGATCCCCCTCCCGAACGCCGATCTCGAGCAAGGCCGGTCCGCCAGGGGTCTCCGACAGGAGGATTTTACCGTGTCGATGGTGAGCGGCGCGAAGTTCGACCACTTTTGTCGGCCGATCCTCGATGACGAAATTGCCCTTGAACATCTGGATTGAAGGATCGCCGCGCCCGACCCGAGCGAGCAGTCGATTCGCCCCCGGCGCCATCAGGCACAGGGAGCCGAGCCACAGCGACGCATCGTCGCCGGCACGGAGCGCGCCCCTGCAAGGGCGTTCATCTGGGCTAACGGCCAGGTCCATATGACAACGCTTGACATATACCACCGTCCGGCATCAAGTATTTTACTGTTGCGATCGTTCGGGAAGCCGACCGCGCGCACGCGCCGCCCGCTGGGGAAAGCAGCAATCGGGCGGTATTGCACGAAGGGGAGAGGTCATGAATAGGCGCTTGTTGATTGGGACATGTCTGTCCACCGTTGGTCTTGGATCGCCCGCTTTTGCGCAAGCGACTCCGGCAGATCCATCCACTACCTCGACCCCTGCACCGGCAACTCCTCCAGCAACCGCCGAGCGCGCCGCGGTGCCGCAGACGCCCCCACCGAACCAGCCGGCCGAAATCGTGGTCACCGCGCAGAAACGAAGCGAGCGTCTTCAGGAAGTGCCGGTCGCGGTCACCGTCGTCAGCGGCAATGCGCTCGCGGTTGCTCCCCGGCCGAGCCTCGAGACCGCAACGCAGCTCGTCCCGTCACTGAACTTCCTGAAATCGGGAACGACGCTCAACCAGACGATCTTTCTTCGCGGTGTCGGTACCGCCTCCTTCTCGATCGCGGGCGAGCCCTCGGTGTCGACGGTGGTCGACGGAGTCGTTTACGCGCGGTCGGGCGAAGCCTTCAGCGATCTGATCGACATCGACCAGATGGAAGTCCTGCGCGGCCCCCAGGGCACCTTGTTCGGCAAGAATGCGTCGGCCGGAGTCATCAACATCACGACCAAGCAGCCGACGACCCAATTGGGCGGGCTGATCGAGGGCAGCTATTTCACGAGGGACGAGGTGCGCGTGCGCGGAGTCCTCAACGTTCCGCTCGGCCAGGATCTCCTCAGCCGCTGGACCGCCTTTTATGGCACCTATGACGGCAACATCCGCAATCTCGCGACCGGGACCCACGTCAACGGCTACAGGCATTACGGCGCACGCGGGCAGATCACCTACGAACCGTCGGACCGCCTCAAGATCGCGCTCATCGGCGACTATCATCACAATAATGACGATTGCTGCGCCGAAATCATCGCGACTCCACCCCTGAACGCCAACGGCAATCCAACGACCTCGATCATCTCCGCCGCGCTTCCAACACCCAGGGGCGACGACACGCGCCAGATTTCGCAGAATCTCGTCACGAGCACGAAGGAAACCAGTTGGGGCCTGTCGGGCCAGGCGGATATCGGCGTCGGCACCAATACGCTGACCAGCATCACCGCCTATCGCAAATGGAACAACACCGAGATCCGCGACGGCGATTTCCTGCCCGAGGCCTATGTCGGATTCAACCAACTTCATGATTTCGGGCCGCAGAAGAGCAATACGTTCACCGAGGAAGTGAGGCTGACAAGCCCCGCCAAGCAGTTCCTAAGCTATGTCCTTGGCGGCTATTATTCGCGCGCGAAGTCGGAGCGCATCTTCACCCGCGACGACGTGGTCTGTACCGCGGTTGCGGGGGCCACAGGCCTCATCCCCTGCGGCAGCGCCAATGCCAACCCGTCGACCTTCCCCAACGGGACCGCCGACTTCGGCTCGACCTTCACCAACCTCGCGGCCTTCGGCCAGGCGACGCTTAACTTCAGCCCGCGCTTCCGCTTCGCCGGCGGCCTTCGCTATTCGCACGACAAGCTCGCGGTCTTCCATAGCCGCGTGAGCCCGCTGACCGGGCCGGGCATCCAGCCCAATTTCGATCAGGGCGTCTATGACCAATATCTCGCGCTCGTCGCGAGCGGCGTCTCGCCGTCGGTTGCCGTCAACAGCGCCGTTGCAGCGTCGAACGGCATTCCGTGGCGGACGTCCACGACCCACGACAATCTGTCGGGCAAGGCCGCCCTCCAATATGATTTCAGCCGCCGGGTCATGGGCTATGTAAGCTATACGAGAGGCTATAAGGGCCCCGCCTACAACGTCTTCTACAACCTCACCGCGACCGGCACGAACGTCATCGCCCCCGAAACCTCGGACAGCTACGAAGCGGGCCTCAAGAACACGCTATTCGGCGGGACGCTCGTCTTCAACATCGACGCCTTCTACGCCAAATATCACAACTTCCAGGCGAATAACCCGGACGTGGTCGCGGGCGTGGTCGTCACGCGCTTCACCAATGCCGGCGAAGTCTCGACGCGCGGCGTCGAGGCGGACCTCTACTGGCGTCCCCTGGACGGGCTCACGATCAGCGGCGGCGCAGCCTATACCGACGCCCACGTCGACCAGTTCTTCGTCGCTCCGGGCGCACCTGCCTCGGCGGTAATCACTGCCGGAACTCCTTTAAGCTACGCGCCCAAATGGAAGGGCTCGCTTTCGGCCGATTACAAGATCCGCAACAGCGGACCCTTGATCTATTATCTTGGCGCAAGCGGTAACGCGCAAACCAAGCAATTGTCGGTGTTCGCACCGAGCCCGGTTCAGCGCGAATTGGGGCTCATCAAGGGCTATTCGATCTTCAACCTGTACGCCGGGATTTCGGACCGCCTCGACCGCTACCGGCTGACGTTCCAGGTCAGGAACCTCTTCAACACCCACTATGTCGCGGCCATCCAGCCCGGCGGCCCTGCGGGAAGCTATCGCTACCAGATCCCGCGCGATGCCGACCGCTATTATGGCGTGAGCCTCCGAGCGAGCTTCTAAGGCTCACCGCCTGGCCTGAACTCGAGGACAAGACCCCGTCTCCCCTCCTAAAGGGGTCTCGTCATCGAGTTCAGGCTTCCGCGGCCGGTCGGATCACCGGCACCCAATATTGGATCCAGCCAAGCGCCAGGAGATAGGCCAGAGAAGCTCCATAAAGGAGCGGCGCATAGCCGATTCCGCTTTCGAGCAGCTTGCCGGTAATTTCCTGGATGCCGACACCCGCCAAATTACCGGCGATCGCTCCAACCGACATCACGGTCCCAAGCCGCGCCGCGGGAACCGCGTCAGCAGCAAAACCGAAGATATTGGTCGAAAAGCCCTGATGGGCGAACAAGGCGAGCCCGATCAGCAATGCCGCCACCCATGGCGACCTCGCGAGCAGCGCGAGCGGAACGGGAAGGATGCACAGAGCGAACGTCAGCATCGCGATCTTGCGCGCCCGATTGGCGTTGCCGGTCCGATTCAAGAGCCAGGGAAAGAGAGCGCCGCCCGATAGAGCGCCCATCGCGGCAAGAATGAAGGCGAGCGCCGTCGGACCCGCAAGCCCCTGCTGCGATAAATTGAAGACCTTGTGAAAGAGGTCAGGCAGCCAGAAGGTGAAGAACCACCAGAACATGTCGGTGACCGCCTTTGCACCCGCGATCGCCCAGGTGGTGGGGGCGGACAAGACGCTTCTCCAGGAGAGTTTCGCCGTAGCTCCTCGCGCCGAGGCAACGGCAACGAGCTTGCGGGTTCCGACCGCCCAGAAAATGAGCCAGACGATCCCAAGAGCGCCCGTCACGATGAAGGCTGCCTGCCAGCCAAAGGCAACCGCGAATGGGATCACCAGCAGGGGCGCGAGGATATTGCCAAGGTTGGGCGCGCTATTGACGATGCCGATTGCCGGCGACCGCTCGGCGATCGTCAGATATTCGCCGGCGGATTTGACCGCTGCCGGCGTATTGGCGGCCTCGGCAGAAACGAGGACGACGCGCGCGGCAACGAACTGCGTGACATTTGCAGCGACAGCATGCGCCATTCCCGCAATGCTCCAGATTGCGACGGCGGCGCCATAGGCGAGGCGCACTCCGAACCGGTCGAGGATCCCTCCGACGAACAGCAGAGCGATCGCCGCCGACGCTTGCGATACCGAGGCGAAATGGGCGAACTGCTCGTCGCCCCATCCATAAGCGCCCTGGATGGTTGGCTTCAGAAGCGAGAGCACCTGCCGATCGACATAATTGAGCAGGGTCCCGAAAAACATGAGCGCGACCAGGATTCGCGCCGCCCGGCGGCTGGATTCATCCCGCAAATTCTCTTGCGCGACCCGAGGTTCAGCCGTCGCCATCAAGCGCCCTCCTCCAATCTCCGCCCTTGCATTCAGCCAAGCATCGGCAATAAGCAATGAAATTATGACACCGTAGGACAAAAGATCGGCTCAAGAGCGATATGACGGCGCGCGACAAGGCAGGTTTGTACGACGAGGGCGCCTTTGACGTCGCGGTGATCGGCGGCGGCATCAACGGCGTCGGCATCGCCCGTGACGCCGCGGGGCGCGGCGGCAGAATCCTCCTCCTCGAGCGCGGCGACCTCGCGTGCGGAACCTCGTCGGCTTCAACGAAGCTCATTCACGGGGGTCTACGCTATCTTGAGCATTATGCCTTCGGCCTCGTCAGGGAGTCGCTCGAAGAGCGCGAAACGCTGTGGCGCGCCGCGCCCCACCTCCTCCAGCCGATGCGCTTCGTTATTCCCCACGTTGCCGGAGGGCGTCCGTCCTGGCTCGTGAGGCTCGGCCTCTTCTTCTACGACCATCTCGGCGGCCGGCGGGACTTACCCCCTGCCCGCTCGATCAAGCTTGAGACCCATGTCGCCGGCGAAGCGCTGAAGACCAGGAGCCGGCGCGGCTTTGAATATAGCGACTGCTGGTGCGACGACAGCAGGCTCGTCGTCGCCAATGCCCGCGATGCTGAAGCACGCGGCGCGACGATCCTCCCGCGCCATGAACTCATAAGTGCCGCACGCAATGGGAATATGTGGACTTTAAAGGCGGGCGGACGGACCTTCCGGTCGCGCGCCCTCGTCAACGCGAGCGGGCCTCAACTTGGCCTCGTCAACGAACGGCTGGCGCGCCCGCAAGCGCTGCCTCTACGCCTGGTGCGCGGTTCGCACATCATCGTTCCGAGCCTCTTTCACCATCCCTTCGCCTATCTCTTCCAGAACCGCGACGGGAGGATCGTCTTCGCCATTCCCTATGAGGGCGCCTTCACGCTCATCGGAACGACCGATGTCGATCAGCATGATGCCGCCCAAAAGCCCCACGCGAGCGATGCCGAAATCGAATATCTTCTGGATGCCGCGAACCAGCAGTTTGCACGCAAGATCGAGCGGGGCGACGTCGCCGCGACCTATAGTGGCGTCCGGCCGCTCGCCGGCGACGCCGAGGGCCGTCCGGAGAATGCTTCGCGGGGCTATCGCCTCGACATGAGCCAGTCCGAAGAAGGAGCACCGCTCCTTACGGTCATTGGCGGAAAGCTCACCACCTACCGGCATCTTGGCGAGCGGGCGGTCGATCTCCTGAATGAACGCCTCGGGACTTTGCGCCAGGGCCACTGGACGGCCAATGCAAAGCTGCCCGGCGGGGCGTTCGATCATCAGGCGCTCAGAAGCGAGATCGACGCGCTTCAGATCCGCTATCCGTTCCTTGGACAAAAAGGGGCGACGCGCATCTTCAAGGCCTACGGTGCTGAAGCGAGCGACTGGCTCGGAGGCGCAAGGTCCTGGGGCGACCTCGGCACTTCCTTTGGCGAGGGACTTAGCGAAGCAGAAGTCCGCTGGATGGTCGAGCAGGAATTTGCAGCGTCGAGCGAAGACATCCTCTGGCGGCGCTCGAAACTCGGCCTTCACATGACCACAGACGAAAGTGAGCGCCTCGCGGCGCACCTTGGGGAGAAAGCGGCATGACGGCGAACGAGCCTCGGCGCCTCGCGGCGATTGGCGGCACGATGCGCAAGGGATCGAGCACCGAGCAGGCAATGCAGATCGCCGCGGCCGCGGCGCGCGACGAAGGGGTCGAGGTCATCACCTTCGATGGCGATTATATCGCCCACCTTCCTCATTATCGCGGTCCCGAATGGACTGAAGCGCATGGCCGCGAGATGATCGAGGCGGTCCGCTCCGCCGACGCGCTTCTGATCGCGACGCCGGGCTACCACGGGACGATCTCGGGCATGGTCAAGAATGCGATCGATTATCTCGAGGAACTGGCCAAGGATAAGCGTCCCTATCTCGACGGCCGCCCCGTCGGCTTGATTGCGACGGCATTCGGCCATCAAGCGGCGAACAGCAGCATGAATACGCTTCGGACCATCGTTCATGCGCTGCGCGGCTGGCCGACGCCCTTTGGCGCGGCGATCCGGGTCGAGCCGCAAAGCTTCGACGACAAGGGCGCCTGCCTCGATCCCGGCATCCAGGGCCAGCTCGAACTCGTCGGCCGGCAGGTCGCGCGCGCTGCGGGGCGGATCGCATGACGGATCTTGGCGAGCATCTTGCCCGAGGCGGCCTCGTGATTTTAAGCGGCGACGCGCTTCGCGGCGGCGACCTCGATCTCGCCGGCGCCGCCAGCAGGGTGACGCCGGCGATGATCAACTTCATGGCGCTCCATGGCCGCGGGCTCGTCTGCCTCGGGCTGACCGCGAAACGCGCTCAGGAATTGGAGATCGAGCGGCAGGACAGCGAAAGCGCAAGGAGCAGCGGACGTCCGTTCGGGCGCTCGATCGAAGCCCGACACGGGACGACCACCGGCATCAGCGCCGCCGACCGCGCACTCACCATCGCGACCGCGGTCGATCCAAGGAACGGCCCTCAATCCCTTATTTCGCCGGGTCATATCTTTCCGCTGATCGCGGATCCAAGAGGCCCGTCTGCACGGCTATCCACGCTCGAAGCGGGGGTTGCGATGATGGACGCTTATGGCCTTGGCGAAGGCGTCGTCCTTTGCGCGATGCTTCGCGAAGACGGCACCATGGCGCGCGCCCACGAACTTGGCGATTTCACCGCCGAGCACGATGTTCCGATCGTCGACATCGGCGAATGGGTCGAGAGCCAGTGATTGGTGAGCGCCTGATCCTCGTGCTCGACGAAGGCACGACGTCCACGCGAGCGCTGCTTTACGATCCAAGCGGCACGGTCCGCGGGATGGCGAGCCGGCCGATCACGCAGCATTATCCATCGCCTGGCCTCGTCGAACATGATGCCGAGGAAATCTGGGCTGGAACATTGGTCTGTGCGCGCGAAATGGTCGAATTGGCGGGCGGCGCCGACCGCATCGCATCACTCGGCATCACCAATCAGCGCGAGACGGTCGTCGCCTGGGACCGGGTCACCGGCAAACCCTTGGCGCGCGCGATCGTGTGGCAGGATCGCCGGACAGCCGACCTTTGCGCCGAACTTTCCGAACGAGGCCTTGGGAAGCACATCCAGGTCCGGACCGGCCTCAGGCTCGATCCCTATTTCAGCGCGACCAAGATGGGCTGGCTCGCGCGCCAGGAGCAGGTCGCTGCCGCCAAGGACCGGCTCGCGCTTGGCACGATCGACAGCTGGCTCATTTTCAAGCTAACCAAGGGTGCGTTCCTCACCGATGCGACCAACGCCAGCCGGACGCTTCTCTTCACCCTCGACGGAAAATCGTGGGACGAGGAATTTACCGATTTATTCGACGTCCCTCGTTCGGCGCTCGCGCAAGTCTTGCCAACCGCCGGTTCGTTCGGGTCCTCTGACACCGAATGGTTCGGCGCACCGATCCCGATTACCGCAGCCATCGGCGATCAGCAGTCGGCGACGGTTGGCCAGGGCTGCCTTGAAGAAGGCCAGACCAAGCTGACGCTTGGTACCGGGGCATTCGTCCTGACCTCCCTCGATCGCGACAAACCGGAGGATCCGCAAAACCTTCTGGGCACGATCCTCTATCATGTCGAGGGAACGAGAGCCTACGCGCTCGAGGGCTCCATCTTCGTCGCCGGCAGCCTCATCAAATGGATGCGCGACAATCTGGGGCTGCTCGGCAGTGCGGCCGAGAGTGAAGCGCAGGCGCGCTCGGTCGATGATACGGGAGGGGTTTCAGTCCTTCCCGCACTCGCGGGTCTCGGCGCGCCCTATTGGCGGCCCAATGCTCGAGCGATGATCGCGGGGCTCAGTTTTTCATCGACAGCGGCACATGTGGTGCGCGCGGCGCTCGAAGCGATCAGTCACCAGTGCGTCGACCTAGCCCAGGAGTTCGCGCGTGTCGGCGCGCCGTGGCGCGAGCTTCGCATCGATGGCGGGATGAGCGCGAACGGCTGGCTGGCCCAGGATCTTGCAACAATGCTGCGCCTTGCCGTCCTTCGGCCGACGGATGTCGAGACGACGGCGAGGGGCGCAGCGATGCTCGCCGCCGTTGGTGCCGGCATTCATGCCGACCTCCAGGATGCGATGTCGATGCTTCCGAACGTCGAGACGTTCGAACCGGAGCCAGGCGAAAGGCTCCGGCAGCAGAGGCTCGATCGATGGCACGATCTCCTGAAGATCGCCGACGCCTCGTCGGATAGCAAAGCTTCCGGAGACTCATCTTCGGATCCGAACTCTAAATGAGCCCGGTCCAGGCCTCATCCGGTTCGCTTGGCTATATCTACGGCATCGCCCTTTGCGGTGCGATTTCCGTTCTCGCTTATTGTCTCGCCGGCCTCGAAGCGCGGCTTTTCGGCCGCGCTTGGATAGAGGCGCTCGTGCTGGCCATCCTGATCGGCGCGACGGTCCGTTCCACCTGGACTCCCGATGCCCACTGGAAGCCAGGCATCGCGTTCAGCGCCAAGACCTTGCTCGAGATTGCCGTCGTCCTGCTCGGGGCATCGGTGAGCGCGTCGACCATCATTTCGGCCGGCTGGGCACTTTTGCTGTCGATCTTCGCCATTGTGGCAGGGGCAATCGGCTTGAGTTTCACGATCGGCCGCGCCCTCGGCCTCAAAAAGCGTCTCGCGATCCTCGTCGCGTGCGGCAATTCGATCTGCGGCAATTCGGCGATCGCGGCCGTTGCGCCGGTGATCGGCGCGAACAGTGAGGATGTCGCTTCATCGATTGCCTTCACCGCGGTGCTCGGCGTCGCCGTCGTCCTTCTTCTGCCGGTGATCGGCGCGCTCCTTCACATGAGCGAGATCGCTTATGGAGCGCTCGCCGGACTTACCGTTTATGCCGTCCCCCAGGTCATTGCGGCGGCAGCTCCCGCCGGAGCGAAAGCCGTCCAGATCGGAACGCTCGTCAAGCTCATTCGCGTGCTGATGCTGGGCCCGGTTTGCCTGATCCTGTCGCTGGTCGCTCCGAACCTTCGCGAAGAAACAGAACCGCCAAACGAACTGACCTCCGGCGACCGGCCCCGGCCGGGCCGCCCTCCGATCCACCAGATGGTGCCGTGGTTCATCATAGGATTCCTGGCTCTTGTGGGCCTTCGTTCGGCGAACCTCATTCCCGAGCTTCTGCTCGCCCCCATTTCGCTCGCCGCAACGATCTTGACCGTCATCGCCATGGCGGCGCTCGGTCTTGGAGTAGACATGAGAACGGTCTCGCGAGCGGGCGCTCCCGTCACGACGACCGTCATCCTGTCGCTCCTTGCCCTTGGATCCGTGAGCTTCGCGCTCATCCGGCTTCTCGGACTCTAGGCCACCTTATGGATGTATGTTGAGCCTCGATCGCGAGGCCGCCGATCGCCAAGGAATGATCGGCTATGCCGATCAAGCGAGTTAGAAGAATAATCCAATCTCGCTCGAAGCGTCGATAGCATCCTCCTTATTTTCCTGCACGAGATTGACGAGACAATTCGCTCGCGATTTGAGCTGGCGTCCGCAGCTCCGGCTTGAGATTCGCTGACACTGCATTCTCGGGCGAAGCTGGAATTTTCTTCCAATTCTCTCTGGGCAGCCAGGATGATCCTTTCTCGAATTGACGACCAGTCAGGTTCGCCGGCGGATCAGCGACGAAACAGGGAATTGTCGACGCCGTTTTCTGACAAACGCCGCGAGCGCGGAGCAAAAACCCTGCTGCTCCTGCTGTTAGCATATGCGCTCACCTATTGGCTTTTATTCTATGCGGCGATCGGACTACCGAGCGTCGGAGAATTCTATCTCGGATTAGCTGCTTTTCTGCTGCTCCTGAGATTGGGCTGGCCGGTACTCGATTACTTTCTGCCCCAACCGTGATGACCTGCGGACGTCGGCATTGACCGGGCTGCCAGCCCTAACTCAGGCCCCAACATTCTGACCAAGCCTGTCGAGGCGACGAGGCCGGCGCATTGATCCGGTCTCGGCGCACTCGATTGTCGGTGGACGCGGGTTTGTAACTTGGCGCTTATCCCTTGCTCAAGCCAGCGACCAAAAGCCGTACCATGCGTTCAGTGTGCTGCGCTCCCCCTTCGCCTTCGACTGAGAGATTGCCGACTGCCCGAAGCAGATCGTAAGCGTCGACCTCGCCGCTGATCGGTGCAGCGAACTGCGCGTTGTGGAGCAGCCCTGCAAGGACAGGTTCGAACTTAGATCGGAAATATTCTGGCAGGTTTTCGAACGTCGGGTCACCCGAATGTAACGCGGTGGCTAAGCCGCGCTTTGTCGCAATGAAGCGCGCGTAACGAAGCAACCACATTAAAAGTGCGTCTACGGGGAGCTGTTCGGCGCTGATATCGGCCGCCGCCGCGGCGCAATCGTCAACCTCCCTGCGGAAAACCGCTGCGACCAGATCGGCCCGCTTCGGGAAGCTGCGATAAAGGGTAGCGACGCCGACGCCGGCCCTCGCCGCGATATCTCTCGCGGGCGCGTCGACGCCCGACTGCAAGAAAATTGTCCGGGCTGCGTCGACAAGCGCGCTCTCGCTCCGCTGAGCATCAATTCTGGCACGAGGAGGACGATTGTTGTTCATCCGTCCCGCTTCCCGACATGTCTCAGTCCTGATCCAACCCGCGGTGCCGCGCCTTGAAAACGGAACACTGTTCCGTATCTTTGGTGTCTCATGTTGAGCTTTCAGCCAAGGAACTACAAATGTCCACTAGAGTACATCCCCAGCCCGTCATGTCTGTCGCGCCCATCACATTGAAGGGTGCCCCCGATCGAGGAGCGGAGCTTCAAGTCAAGGTGAGCGCACCCGTGAATGGGGACGACTTGCCCATTATCATCTTCTCGCACGGAAACGGCCAATCCTTCCACGGCTATGGTCCGCTTGCAAACCATTGGGCAGCGCAGGGCTTTGTCGTTCTCCAGCCGACCCATCTCGATGCGCGGCTACTCGGCCTTAGCGAGCACGACCCTCGGCGTTCGCAGCTGTGGCGATTTCGCGAGCAGGACCTTCTGGGCGTGCTGGACCAGATTGCGTTGGTCGAAACCGCCGTCCCAGCCCTGCGCGAAAGACTCTCGACGAGGATTGCCGTTGCCGGCCATTCCTGGGGCGGACAGACGGCAAGCGTGCTACTCGGCGCGACGCACTCCGATCCCGACGACGGGTCGCTTGTCAGCCGGAAGGATGGCCGGGTCACGGCTGGAGTGCTGCTCGCCGTCCCGGGACGTGGCGGGGATAGTCTCTCGCCGCTTGCTCGTCGGACCTTCCCCTTCATGGATCCTGATTTCAGTAAGATGTCGCCACCAACGCTGGTAGTTGCGGGCGATCGCGACCAGGGTCATCTCACCACGCGCGGCCCGGACTGGTGGCGCGACGCCTACGACCTCAGTCCAGGACCCAAGGCTTTGCTAACACTGTTCGGAGGCGAACATTCGCTGGGAGGGATCCCCGGCTATGAGGCACGCGAGACCACAGATGAGCGACCGGAACGGTTGTTGCTCATCCAGCAGACTACCACCGAATTCCTCTTGTCCGCACTTGGACAAACGCGCGAAGATTGGCACCAGACGCTCCCACCACTCGCTGGCGCGGCGAAGCGCGAGGGGCGAATAGAGATCAAGTAAGCGGGTCTCCAGCCGCCGCGGGTGACAATCCGGTCATCCCACGCATTCACGCTCGACATGATGGTATCCGTAGGCATCCTCAGCGAGCCTACGGACATCATCCAGCGGATCTTCGAATGCCGAGTTGGGATCCCCTAGATCGTGACCACCAACTTGGCGGCAGAGACGCCTTTCCGCTGCAACTCCAAGGCATCAGGTATGGCGCCAAGACCCTGTCCGACGATGATCGCGCCTGGGGCCGCGACATAACGCTCCTCGGCCAATGCACTCGGCAGGAAGTCCTCGAAAATCATGGGGCCAACCTCGTTATTCAAGGGACTGCCGCCCCAGATGAATTTCATGCGCACCCTGTTGCGGCGCGCACGAAAGACGAGCCTGACGTTGGCTATGGCAAGACGCATGAGCACGGGTATTAGCGTTCGCCAGTGGCCTTTGACGGCGCGAACCTGATCTAATGACACTGGCGGGCTCGCTATTGCTATGAAACGATTGCCTACGCTTGCGCTGAGAACGTCGATACACGATTTTGTCGATCCGACGCCGATCGCGATCGCTCCGCAAGTGCGTTGTTCGGCAAGCTCCCTGATCAGCGCGGTCACGACTTCTGGATCATTGCGATCGAACACGGCGCGAGCTCCAAGCCTTTTCAAGAAATCGTAGTTTCGAGGCGATGCGGTCGCGATGACCTCATAGCCGGCTGAGACCGCCAGTTGGATCGCGTTGCAACCGACGCTCGTCGATCCGCCCCAGACCAGAAGCGTTTCATGCCTCGAAACTGTTGCTCCAGCGGGAGGCTGCAATGCGAGGAAATCTTGCTGGAACAGGCCAGCGGCAGCAGTCGCGATGGCCAATGGCAGCACGGCAGCTTCTTCATTGCCAATGGAGTCTGGAATGGGCGTCGTCATTCGCGCCTGCAAGACGACCTCTTCCTGGAAGGCTCCCTCGGCCGCGCGGCGGCCCTTCTCTGCACCGGCCGCGAAACCCGCCACGCGATCGCCGATCTTGAAACGCGATACGTCCTTACCAAGAGCGATCACCTCGCCCGCTACATCCGAACCAAGGATCGCGGGATACTTCAGCCAGGGTGTGATGATGTCGCCGACAGTGCGGATCAGTCGCTCGAAAGGGTTTACAGCGACCGCGCGGGCGCGAACGACGATTTCTCCGGACGCCGGCTGAGCGCGAGGAGCAGAACCCACCTCGAACGAGCCATGCTTTCGCGTCAACCAAAGGGCGTTGTTCTCATTCGTGCACATCAAGGAAGCTCCGGCAAAAACCAATCTTCCAATTGCGATAAGGAGCGAGCAAAGAACGATCTATGCTCAATCAGTCGTATAACTATCGCGATCGTTCAAACTTGAGCGCGGATCCGCTATCTGAAATCTTGGGACTCTTGCGGCCGAGCAGCTTTGGCTTTCGGGGCCTAGACGCCCGCGGTGATTGGATGCTTGTTTTCAGGTCCGCGCCGGGTTTGAAGTGCTACGCGGTGACGACGGGGTCTTGTTGGCTAGGCGTTGAAGGAGCCCGCCCGGTTCGAATCGAGGCCGGCGATCTTGCTCTACTCGCCGGCGACCAGGAGTTCCGGCTTTTCACCTCCTCAGACGCGGATCCGATCGACGCCTACGAATTCTTCTTGGCCATTCCACCCGGGGAAGCAGCCGTTCTGAACGGCGGAGGTAGCGTCAGCGGTGTCGGTGGGTTTTTCGAGTTCGAAAGCGATGAGGGTGGTGCGCTGCTTAGCGTCCTTCCACCGCTCATCCATATAGCCGCTTTCGCCACCAACGGCGAATTGATGTGGCCCATCACCCGGCTGATGCGCGAACTGCGCTCCCCTCAGCCGGGTGGAGCTCTGCTGGCGCAGCATCTTGCACAGGCGCTACTCATCGACGCTCTTCGTCTTCATCTCGCTGATGCCAATGAACGTCGATCGGGTTGGCTCTATGCTCTGGGCGAGCCACGTCTTCGGACCGTCCTTGCCGCCATGCATGCCGAGCCGGCGCGCAAGTGGAAGCTCGTGGACTTCGCCCAACTTGCAGGGATGTCGAGAACCAGCTTTGCGACCCGCTTCAGCGCAGTCTTGGGCGAACCAGCCATTGGCTATCTGACCCGTTGGCGAATGCTCCTTGCCGCGGATTTCCTGCGCAATCAGGGACAATCGATTGCGACTGTTGCCCATGCGGTCGGGTACGAGTCCGAAAGTGCTTTCGGCGCCGCGTTCCGACGGGCCTGGGGTCGTTCACCAAGAGGCTACGTGCAAAGGGGGCAGGACAAACCTCTGGGCCAATAGGCATCGCACCTGGCTGAGCTATAACGCACGGTTCTTCGAGCGACTGACATTGCGGGACCGAACTTGGGCTTGCATCCCTTTTTCCAACAGCAGGATTTCCCCACGCTCGACCCCGGGGCGCTAAGTTACAGGGCCTTTTCCCACCAGCCGCGAGTATTGACGCCGGCGGCATCGGCGAGAGCTTCGAGTTCTTCGGTCTCACTTTCGCTCAGAGTGATTGCGCAAGCGCGGACTAGTCCTTCCACATGAGAAGGTTTCGTAACGCCGATGATGGGCGTCACCCCTTTGGCAATTGCCCAAGCGATCGCGATCTCCGGAGCGGCGGCGCCGTGCTTCTCGCCCACCGAGGCGAGTCGATCCGTCAGCGCCTTCAACTGGGGAAGCATGCCATTATAGACTTCCGCGCGATTGGTGCCCGCCGGGAGCGGGTTTTTGGAACTGTATTTGCCGCTCAGAACTCCCTGCTCCAGCACCATGTAGGCGAAGAACGGGATCGCTCGATCGCGACAGTAATCGAGAATGCCGGCGTGCTCGTTGCCGCGATAAAGAAGGCTGTAGTGAGCCTGGATGGCATCAATACCGAACCCGGCTTCTCCGAGAATGCTGGCGGCGTGCTCGATTTCGTCCAAATTGTGATTGGAAAGCCCAACATGTCTGATCTTACGGCGCTCCAGCAGCGGGATGAGAAGCGGGGTCCATCGTGCAACGTCCAGCGGATTGTGGATCCAGTAGAAATCCACGAAATCCGTGCCCAGCCGGGTGAGACTTTGCTCCAGCATGTCGGCGACGGGGTTATGTCCGGAATCCGCGGCTTGGGGCGTGAATTTCGTCGAAAGTTGATAAGCGGAGCGCGGGAAGCGACTCAGGACCTGCCCGAGGACCGATTCTGACCGACCCATTCCGTAAACGAAGGCTGTGTCCCAAAGGTTGAAGCCAGCGCCGTGCGCCTTGTCGGCAATCTCCTCGAGGTCACCAAGTGTCAGGCGGCTGCCGAAGTAGCCATTGCCGACCTCGCCGCTGTCGCCCCAGGCCCAGGTGCCCAATGCCGCTGGCGGCGGGGTAAAAATCTCCATCTTCGTAAGCGCTCCAGACCAACTTGCGCTCTGCCTCGCCAGTAGCGGGGAGCGAATTTATCCAGTGGACTGGCGGACGGGTGGAGCGGTAGCCTGATCCGCTAGAAATTCTGCTCAATTCTACGAAGCGACCGGAATGCGATCGCGGCCGAATTGCGCTCATGTGAGAGTCTAAGAATGCAAATCCTGTCGGAAATTGCTGCGATCATCGACCGACATACGCCGAACGACGGCTTTCACACCACCATGGTGGAGCGTTTAACGCTTGCTCGATCCTCCACGGTTACGATGCCAATGCCAAATGTCTATCGGCCGCAGTTGTGCCTCGTCGCTCAGGGCCGCAAGGACGTCACTCTCGGCGATCACGTCTTCCGATATGCCCCGGGTCGATATGGGATTGTGACGTACGATCTGCCGGCCATTGGTCATGTCGTCGAAGCGAGCCCGGATCATCCCTATTTTTGCCTATATTTCGATTTCGACCCGGTGATGCTTGGAGAGCTGGCGTCGCGTATCCCGCCAGCTTCCGGCATTGCCTCGCCCCCGATTGGCAAGACCATGTCCAACGCCGACCCAGGTCTGCTCGGTGCCACGCTGCGTCTGCTGCGCCTCTTGGATGAGCCGTCGGCGCTCCCAATCCTCGAACCCCTCGCGGAGCAAGAGATCCTCTACCGCCTTCTCGCGGGCCCAAACGGCGCCAGGATGCGCCAAGTCACCTCTGGGCATGGAGCAGTGGCGCGCATCGGCCGCGCGATCGCCTGGATATCGAAGAACTTCCGCGAACGCCTCAGCGTCAAGAGGCTCGCGGCCGAAGTAGGTATGAGCCCGTCAAGCCTCCATGCGCACTTCCGCGACGTCACGGCTCTGACACCCTTGGAATTTCAGAAGCAACTCAGACTCCAGGCTGGTCGGAGCCTGATGCTTGTCGAAAAGATGGATGTAGCGACCGCCGCGTTGAGGGTGGGCTACGAGAGCCCATCACAGTTCAGTCGCGAGTACCGCCGCCAATTTGGGGAACCGCCGGCGCGCGACGTAGCGCGGTTACGTTTGGAGCCAAACATGGTCGTCATTGCGTGAGGCCCTAAGCGCTCACGCGGCCCAGTCGGCGTCGCGGTCACGGCCTTTTTTGGATGCGACCCTTTCGAACGCCCGAGTCTATCGGGAAACCGACTGGATTTGGTCCCCCAATTGCTGGATCCGCGTCAATCCAAGAGCGAGTGCGTTTTGGCTGGAATGCACCGAACTTGGACCCAGGACGAGAGGTTCTGCATACTTTTTGGCCGTCCCGATTACTACTCGCGCCTGACCATTTGGCGCTTCAAACTCAATCTGGCCTTCAGGACCAAGGACCAATAATTCACCGGTGCTGGGCTCGCCTTGAATGAGCGGGCTTCCCTCGAAGGACAATGCGAACGCTACATCGTGACCCGCGGGCGGCGCGTAGCGCCAGGAGCCGCCGCTTTCGAGCGTGACCGCGAAATAGTTCATGTCGTGATGAGCGTTGATCGAACTGGCGTAGGTTTCGCGACCGTCAGACAAGCAGCCCAAGAACAAGCTTACGGTCGCCTGATCAAATCTCAGCACTGGAACCTCGCTTGGCGGCACATATGGTCCAAGCGAGGGCCCATTCTCGACGCCAGGTGGCAAGGGCACCCAAAGTTGGAACCCCGTGACTTTGCCGGAGCCGAGCAATTCCGCCTCATGCCACGCGCCGCCGCCAGCATTCATCCACTCGAGGCCGCCAGCTTCGAGAATTCCGTTCTTGCCCGTCGTGTCGCGATACCTGACGTCGGTCCCCGGCTGCCAGGTCAAGGTTGCAATGCCTGAATGAGGGTGCATTCCAAAGCCGAAGCCCGGCTCGATCTCGGCACTGAAATAGTCGAGGAAGATGAAGGGCTTTAGTTGATCTCCTAAGCCTTCAGGACTGATCAGTCGGGTGATCGGACCATGTTGCCGCGCTCGGATACGCCGCTCGATCGAGCGGAGTTCCGAGGAAGGAATGCTCTGCGTCATCGCGTCCTGTCTCAGGCTCGACGTCAAAGCTTGGAGATGATCTCATCCGCCATGATCTTCTGCGCTTTTTGGCCTTCAGCCTGCGAGAAATCGTTGGCGAGCTCGGTCACGGCCTGGTTGACGACGGTCACTTCGGCGCCAGCCTCGCGGAGACGGGCATAGGTCATCTCGTCCCCCTGCGTACTGGTCGTGCCGCAGGCATCGGCAACGACGAGAACTTCATAGCCAAGCTTGAGCGCGCTCGTCGCCGCCCAGTAGAGGCAGATATCTGTGGTCAGCCCCGCCATGATGATTTTCTTGCGGTTGAGCTTGGCGACGCCTGCGCGAAGGCGTTCATCGTTCCAGCAATCGAGTTGCCCGCCCCGCGCATAGCGGCTTGCATAGGCGTGAGGCGCAATTTCCTGGAGGTCCTTGATGGTCGGGCCGACCTGCTGTTCGACCGTGGTCGTCAGGACGAGCGGCATGCCGTAAGCGACCGCCATCTTCGCCAGCACCCGGCAGCTTGTCACTACCGTCTCCTTCGGGATTGATTTGACCCAGCCGACGGTGCCTGTCTGGTGATCGACAAGCATGATGATGCTGTTCTTGGTCGTGTAGGATTTGGCGGTCACCGCTGAGGCTCCTCGTTTGACGCTGGAATGATTGCGGGATGGGGCAAGCGCCCGGGCAGGAAAGGCAGTGGCAGCGGCAAGGAGCGCAGCACCGGCGACAACTTCGCGACGATGAAAATCGGCCATCCCACCCCCCTGACGCTTGACTTACGATGGCGCCGCTACATCGTCCCGGCACGAGGATAAATTCGGACGAATGGATATTTCCATTCCACTGACGGGATAATCTGATGGACTATCTGCGAGAGATGGCGATGTTTGTCGAAGTCGCCCGGCTCATGAGTTTCAAACGTGCAGCTGAAGCGCTCCGAATGCCGAATTCGACATTGTCCCGGCGCGTGGCCGATCTCGAGCGGGCCGTCGGCGTTCGGCTGCTCAACAGGACGACCCGATCGATCGAACTCACCGAGGCCGGCGCTCTCTATTTCGAACGCTGCCGCGACATCGTCGACGCGGCGCGCGTCGCCCATGAAAAGCTCGGCGAACTCGTCGACCAGCCGCGCGGCCGGTTGCGAATATCAACGACCACCGAATTCGCCCGTCTCTACTTTGGCCCGTTGGTCGCCGATTATGTGCGCCTCTATCCTGAGGTGACGCTGGAAATCGATCTCAATCCCAACCGGGTGGATCTGATCGCTCAGAACTACGATCTTGCCCTTCGTGTCGGACGGCAGCCCGATTCAGGTCTCATCTCACGCTATTTAGGGATCCTTCGAACCACCTTGTTCGCCTCGCCACGCTTCCTCGACGAAGCTGGACATCCTGGAAGACCCGAGGACCTTTCCAATTTTCCCGTGATCCGCAACCTGAATGCTCCGGAGCCAGACGTCTGGACGCTGACGAGCGAAGACGAAAGCGTCGAGGTGCCGGTGACGGGAGCGATCTTGGTCAATAATTTTGGGTTCATGCGCCAATTGGCCTTGGAAGGCATGGGCATCGTGACATTGCACGAGCCGATGGTGCAGCCAGACATCAAGGCAGGCCGGCTGAAGCGCGTCCTTCCCGATTGGGTCGTTCGCGAGGCGCCCGTCTATGCGCTGATGCCAAGCCGCCTTCTTCCAGCGAAAACAAGGCTCTTTCTGGAAATGCTGTCGCAGCGGGTCGCGCCGCAACTGGCCTCGGCCTTCGGCACGCGTCCGGCACTGTCCCAGTGACGGAATAGTCATTTTCATTTTGGGCCGATTATCCCAATGTGAGGGAGCGGCTAGCGGCGATCAGATGAGGGATCGCCGATGAAAACCGAAATTGACGACAGTGCCGATATCTTCACCTTGATCAACTCCTTCCGGAAGTCGCCGGAAAATCAGGGAAAAGTCGTCGAATCGCTTCGCCGATTCACCGAGGATTTCGCAAGATCGCGCTCGGGCTTCGTCGCCGCTGCCGTCCACGCGAGCACGGATGGTAGCCGCGTCGTCAATTACGTTCAGTGGCGCTCAGCGGACGATCTTCGTTCCATGCTGGCGATGCCCGAAGCGCAATCGCATATTGCGGAAGTCGGATCGCTCGCGAAAGCGGTTGACCCCGTTTCCTACAAGGTCGCCTTTGTTGGGCGTTCCCGATGATCTCAAGGGCGCTTGCCGGCACGCTGGCGCTCCTAATCGCTACCGGCGCCAAAGCGCAGGCGAGCGTCGATGCTGCTCCTCCGCCCTCGCCCTTTCGGTATGACGATGATTCGAGCAAGTTCAGAACTTCCCCGGCGGAAAATGCCTACGCGCGCCTCAAATATATTTCGTTAGGCGAGGCGCGCTTTCTCTCCCTGGGCGCCGATCTTCGCGAGCGGGTCGAAACCAGTGATGTGAGCGTCCTGGGATTGAGAAACTCCACTGCCGACACTTACGATCTCCATCGGCTCCTGCTCTACGCGGACCTGCATTTGGGGCCGGACATCCGGGCTTTCGCGCAGATCGGCAATCATGAGGAAGTTGGACGCCATCCCGCTTCGCCCACCGATCTTGATCGCCTCGATTTGCAACAAGGTTTCATCGACCTTTCGCAACCAGTCTCCGGCGGCCGCGCCACCTTGCGCTTGGGAAGGGCCGAAATGTCCTATGACGAGGGGGCACTTATCGGCCTTCGCGATGGCCCAATGTGCGCCAGGTGTGGGACGGAGCGAGACTGACCTATGCGGTTGGCAGCGTGCACTGGGAGGCATTCCTGGTGAAGCCGGTGGCAGTTCGCCCCGGCATTTTCGACGACCGCGCCTTATCGGGCCAGAAGCTTGGAGGTGTCCATTTGACCTCCTCCCCCCGCATCATCCGCCCCCTCGCCTTCGACGCCTTTTATTATTGGAATGTCTCACCCCAGGTGAATTTGTTCGCGGCGAAGGGGCGAGAAACAACGCGAACGCTCGGGGCAAGAGCACGCGGCCGCATCGGCCAATTCGACTTTTCGCTCGGAGGGATCGGCCAGTGGGGAGAATTTGGCGTAAAGCACGTGCGGGCCTTTTCCGCTCACGCCGACGCCGGATGGACATTCAGAGGACAGCTGGAGCCCCATCTCCAACTGCGGGCAGATGTCCTGAGCGGAGGGACTCGGCGCGACGGCACGATTACGACCTTCAACGCCCTTTATCCCAATGTCGCCTATTCGACCGAAGCGACGATCGAAGCGCCAGCGAACCTTGTCCAAGTGGGCATCGTTGGCCGCATCGATCCGGCACGCGCCGTCACGCTCCAATATACGCTCGAGGGACTATGGCGCTACTCGGCCCAGGACGCCTTCTATGCGGCGCCCCTCACTCCGCTCGTTCGGCCCAACAGCATCAATGACCGCTTCAGCGGCGTCGAACAGCAACTGAGCGTGACGTACCGCTTGAACTCCTACCTGACCTTCAGTGCGGCGGCAGTTCACTTCAGCGTTGGAAATTTTATTCGGAGCGCGGGCGGCCGCGACGAGAATTTCGGGATGGCCGCAATGGCGCTGAGATTGTGACGATCGAGGGGGTGACATGAAGCTGTTTACGATACCGGGCACGTGCGCTCTTTCGGTTCACGTCGTCCTTGAGTGGCTTGGCGTTCCTTACGCCATTGAGGTGATGAGCCGCGGATCGAACCGGACGGAAAATTATCTCGCGATCAATCCGAGCGGTCAGGTCCCAGCTTTTCTCCTCGATGACGGGCGCGTCCTCACCGAAGCCGCGGCGATCCTCGTCTATCTATCCGATCTCCACCCTGAAGCGGGCCTCGGCAATGGAAATGATCCCTTCGCTCGATATGAGCTAGGCCAACTCCTCAGCTACCTGACGGGTGAGGTGCACGTCGCCTTCAAGCCCTATTTCCAGCCCGCTCGCTTCCTTGCTGACGAAAGTTTGTTCAAGGCGCTCCAAGACCAGGCATTTGCGGTGCTGGATCCGATGCTGAGGCGCCTCGACGGGATGCTGGCTGGGGCGAGGTTCATCCTCAACGATCGCCGATCCGTCGCCGACCCCTATCTCTATGTGCTGCTTCGGTGGGTCGACAACGCACCCCGCGGCATTTCGCCTTATCCCGAGCTTGCTCGCTATCGGCGCGACTTGGAAAACGACGGCGCGGTCCTGCGCGCGCTCAAGGCCCAGGCATGAGCACGCTCGGAAGCGGCGCGTGACGCCCGAGCTATGCGGGCCGATCGGCTAACGGCCTTCAGCGACGGCGTCATCGCGATCATAGTCACGATCATGGTGCTGGACCTTCATGCACCGGCCTCCGGCGATCGCCGGCTGTTGCTGGGCTTGTGGCCTATGCTTCTTGCCTATGCGCTGAGCTTCCTTCTGGTCTCGATCTACTGGGTCAACCACCATCATCTGCTTCATGCGAACCGCAGGATCGGGCGTGAGATCCTCTGGTTCAACCTGTTATGGCTCTTCTTCCTGTCGCTGTTCCCGTTTGCGACCGCTTATATCAGCGCGACGCGGGCAGCGCCTTTCGCGGTCGCACTCTACGCGGCGCTCGGAACGTTGACCGGACTGGCTTTCCTGATGCTTGGTGCCAGCCTCAGCCGTCGCAACGCCGACGAGCCGATCGTCAGCGTCGTGGCTGGAGATCGGCTGCGCAAGAATTTGATCGCTCTTGCACTCAACATACTCGCCGTCGGACTGGCGATGATTTTTGTGCCGGCAGCGCTCCTATGCCTTGCCCTTCCGGCAATCGCATATTTTCTTCCCGACAAACGGGTC
>DASUZY010000078.1:0-19829 GCA_036376635.1 Sphingomicrobium sp. | reverse complement strand
TTCGACCCGAGGTTTCGCGTTCGTCCGCGTAATCCTAGCTCTCGGCGAATCCGGTACTTATCCAGCAGCGTTGGCAGCTGCGAGCGAGTGGTTCCCGAGACGCGAGCGGGCGCTCGCCATCGGCATCTTCAACGCCGGCGCGAATCTGGGAGCGATCATCACCCCGATGATCGTGCCGATCATCGCGCTGGCGATGGGCTGGCGCGGCGCGTTCGTCATCACCGGCCTGTTCAACCTCGTGTGGATCGCCGCCTGGCTGGTCCTCTACCGAAGCCCGCGCAAGCACCCGAAGATCAAGCCGGCCGAGCTCGCCTATATCGAGTCCGATCCGGTGGAGGCCCAGAAACCGGTACCGTGGCGCCGGCTTCTCACCACTCGCCAGGCGTGGGCGTACATGAGCGGCCGTTTCCTGATCGACCCGATCTGGTGGACCTTCCTGTTCTGGCTGCCCGACTTCTTTCACAAACGATACGGCCTGGATCTCAAGAGTTTCGGGCCGCCGCTGGTCGCCGTCTACGTTCTCGCCGACATCGGCTCCATTCTCGGCGGCTGGTACAGTTCCAGCCTCCTCGGCCGTGGCACAGTGCTGGGCCGGGCCAGGAAGCGCGCCATGCTCGCATGCGCGATCATCGTGGTCCCGGTCGCGTTCGCGCAATGGGCGCCCAGCGTGTGGATCGCCGTGCTGCTGATCGGTCTCGCCTGCGCTGGCCACCAGGGCTTTTCGTCGAACTTGTTCTCGATGCCAGCTGACCTCTTCCCGCGCTGGGCGGTGGGATCGGTGATCGGGCTTGGCGGCTTCGCCGGCTCCCTCGGCAGCATGCTGATGAGCAAATATGCAGGTTACGTGCTCCAGGTTTTCGGGAGCTTCACGCCGATCTTCATCATCGCCGGATCAGCCTATTTGGTCGCGCTGCTCGTCGTTCACTTGATCAACCCGCGCTACGAAGCGGTGACGAAGTTCGCGTCCGCCTAGCGCGGTAGGACGATAGTGTTGTCGATGCCGAGGTTGGTGCCGACGCCGGGCGCCCCCGTTCCCGGCTGTCCGCCGCCGATCCACACGGCGTAGAGCCCGGGAAGCATCTTCCTCACACCGTCCTTGTCGGCAAAGGCCAGCTCCTCCGCGCCGATGTCGAACTCAACGGTTTGCTGCTCGCCGGGCCGGAGGTGAATGCGTTTGAACCCCTTGAGGGATTTGCGCGGGGCGTCGCTTCGCTCGCGTGGCGGCGAAACGTAGAGCTCAACGACCTCATCGCCCTCGACATTGCCGACATTGGTGACCGGCACGCTCGCATGAATGGCATGACCGCTGCCGTCAGGCTGAGTGCCACCAAGTTTCCATGGGCCATATTGGAAGCGCGTGTAGCTAAGGCCGTAGCCGAACGGGTATTCAGGCGTGCCCGTGAAGTAGCGGTATGTCCGTTCCCTCATCGAATAATCGGTGAATGCGGGGAGCTGGCCGTTATCGCGATAGATCGTGATCGGAAGCCGCCCTGCTGGATTATAGGCGCCGGTGACAACGTCGGCGATGGCGCGGCCACCCTGCTCGCCTCCGTACCAGGCCTGTACGATTGCACGAGCCTTGGCGCCTTGCGCGCCCAGCGGAACCGCCGAGCCGCTCTGGAGGACGACGATCACCGGCTTTCCGGTCGCTTCGAGCGCATCGAGCAGGTCGCGTTGCGGCGCCGGCAGCCGAATGTCCGTCCGGTCACCGCCCGCAAACCCAGGAATCTCGACCGGCATCTCCTCGCCCTCGAGCCAGGCATTCAGGCCAACGAAGGCCAGCACGACGTCCGAACGCCTGGCAGCCGCCACGGCCTCTGCCAATTGCGCCGCTGCGGGCGCTCTCCACGCGAGTGTCATCGCCGGCGCGAAGCTCTTGGATTTGTGGGCATATTCGACGGTGATCCGACGCTGCCTCATCGCCGCGAAATGCACTGCGACTGTCTGTGAATCACCCGCATCGCGCGCCGAGCAGGGCGCATCAACGTGAAGCGGCCGCGCGCCTTCGATGTCGATCGTGTACCGGTCGATTTGCGAGTCAGCGTCGCAGCGGCGGCGCTGGAGCTCGAAGCGATAATCGCCCGGCGCGGGCACCTTCAACATCCCGGTCCAGCGCACCGAGAATTCCTTGGGATCGACTCCCGGCGCCGGGGCGATCCAGTTCCAGTTATAGTCGAGCTGATCGTAATGGCGGGTGACAATCGCCCTGCCCGCGAGACCGATACCTTTGAAGAACGTCGCAGTGACGCCCGTCGCGAAAGCAGTCCGCGGAACCGCAACCGCGGCTCCTTCGGCAAATGGCGAGCCCTGCGCGTAGGATACCGAAGCCTTGGGTAGCGCCGCTCGAATGGCGTCGAGCGGCAGTACTGCGCCGACTGGCGTCCCGTTGTAGTTTCCCTCGAGCGAAATCAGCGAGGTCGCGCCGGGCCCAACCACCGCCACTCGCGCCACCTTGCGAAGCGGAAGCGCGCCCTCGTTCTTCAGGAGCACCATCGCCTCTCGGGCCGCCCTCAAGGCGAGATCGCGATGGGCCTGCGAATGATCTTCCGAATAAGGAATGGAATCGAACCGCGTCGGCCCGGAAGCCAAGATTCCGAGGCGCACCCTTGACGCAAGCACCCGGTGCAGCGCGAGATTCACCTCCGCTTCCGACAGCAGCCCGCGCTTCACCGCATTGGGAATGTCGAGATATTCGTTCTTGAACACGCAGGCGAGATCGGTGCCGGCCTTTATGCTCGCGGCAGCGCCTTCGATATTGTTCGGGCGATAGCGGTGGCCGCCACTGACATCGTCGATCGCCCCGCAATCCGACACCACATAGCCGGTGAAGCCCCAGCTTCGCCGAAGAGTCTGATCGAGGAGCATGTCGTTCGCGCACGCGGGCTTTCCGTCGACCGCGTTATAGGCGCACATCAAAGACGCGACCTTGCCCTCGATCACCGTGCGTCGGAACGCCGGCAGATAGGTCTCCGCGAGATCCTGCATGGACGGATCGACGTTGAACTGGTGGCGCAGCGGCTCGGGTCCGCTGTGCACCGCGAAATGCTTCGACGTCGCGACGGCCTTGTAGATGTTCGGGTCGTCGCCCTGGATGCCGCGGACGAACTCGGTTGCAAGCACACCAGTTAGATACGGATCCTCGCCGTACGTCTCCTGCCCCCTGCCCCATCGAGGATCGCGGAAAATATTGATGTTCGGCGACCAGAAGGTGAGGCCGAAATATTTGCCGAAATTCCCTTCCTTCTGCGCGCGATTGTATTTCGCCCGCGCCTCGGTCGAGATGACGTCGCCCTCGGCATGGATCAGGGCCTTGTCCCAGGTCGCCGCCATCCCGATTGCCTGCGGAAATACGGTAGCCTCGCCCGATCGTGCCACGCCATGCAGCGCCTCGTTCCAATAGGCGTAGGCGGGAATGCCGAGCCGCGGGATCGCCGGCGCGCTGTCCTGCAGCTGCGCCGCTTTTTCCTCGAGCGTCATCTTCGCGATGAGACTGTCGACCTTCTGGTCGACGGACGCAGCCGCAACTTGCGCAATAGCAGCGCAGGAAAGCGGAAGAAGAGCAGCGCCCGAAAGCCACCGCCACGGGGAAATGTTAGCGCTCACATCCAACGGCTAAATCCACAGCCTCTGGAGTGTCAATCGTCCCGGATTCAAAGGAAGAAAATGGTGGGCGTGGCAAGGATTGAACTTGCGACCCCTGCGATGTCAACACAGTGCTCTACCACTGAGCTACACGCCCACCGGGCCGGCCGAAGCGGCTGGGAGAGCGGCATTTAGGGGGCAGTTGCGAAACTCGCAACCCTGTCCTGAGCGAAGTCGAAGGGCCTGTCCTGAACGAAGTCGAAGTGCCCGAAGCGCGGGCCCTAGAGTCGTCCGTGCTGGTCCTCTGTTTGGAAGATCCGGTCGACTTCCATCACCAGGTCCTTGAGGTGAAACGGCTTGGACAGCAGCTTCGCTTCGGGTGCAGTTCGACCGCCCTGAAGAGCGACGGCGGCAAAGCCGGTAATGAACATGACCCGGATCGCCGGATCGATCGCGCTCGCCTTCTGGGCAAGCTCGATACCATCCATCTCGGGCATTACGATGTCGGTGAGGAGCAGGTCGAACCGCTCGGTTTCGAGAAGCGGCATAGCCTCGGTGCCGCAACCCACCGCCGACACTTCATAGCCAACTCGCTGCAACGCGCGCTGCAGATACTCGCGCATTGACGTATCGTCTTCGGCCAGGAGGATTCTTGCCATGCGCGTCGTATGCTCCGCTCTGCGATGTTTTGCCAGAAGCGAATAATGCGCTCGTGCGTTGCTTGCTCCCTCCGCAAGTCCTAAACTGGTACGAAAATTAACCCTGGCCCGTGAGCAAGCTCCCCTCCCCACTCATCCATCAGCCGCGCGGCGACCTGCCCGTGCTGCTGTCCGTGCCGCATTCGGGGCGCGACTACCCGGACTGGCTGGTGGCCATGGCATCGGGTGGAAAGCCGGCGCTAACCACGCTCGAGGACCCGTTCGTCGACCGGCTGGTATGGCGGGCGCTTCAGCGCGGTTGCGGCGCGGTTATCGCTCGCACGCCCCGCGCGGCGGTGGATTGCAACCGTTCCGAGGACGAAATCGATCCTTCGGTCGTTGATGGGGCACGGCGCGGCCGGGTGAGCGCGCGGGCTCGCGGCGGACTTGGGATCGTGCCTGCACGAACGCAACAGCATGGGTACCTCTGGCGCCGCGCGATCAGCCCCGCCCAGCTCGACGAGCGTCTCACACAGGCGCACCGGCCCTATCATTCGGCAATCGAGGCCCAACTCGCGCTGCTTACCGCAAAGTTCGGCTGCGCGCTGCTCCTCGACTGTCATTCGATGCCGCCGCCACCGGACGGCATCCCGCCGGTAGTATTCGGCGATTGTCGGGGCCGCACCGCCGATCGCTGGATCAGCACTGACGCGCTGGCGATTTGCGGCAGGCTGGGGTTCGAGGCTGGTCTGAACGATCCGTTCGCCGGAGGTCACGTGATCGAGCGCCATGCCCAGCCAGGCGCCGGCATTCACGCGCTCCAGTTGGAAATCGACCGTCAATGCTATCTCGACGCGCGACTTTCGAAGCCGGGGCCCGGCTTCGATCGAGTCGCCGCGCTGATCGAGGTGCTGGCCGTCGAGCTTGGTGAAGCGTTGATCGGCCGCCAATACGCGACGGCGGCCGAATGACCGCTAAGTCTTAGACGAGCGCCGGAGCAGCGGTCTGCGGCAGCGCTGCCGGGCCCTTGCCCTGCTGAATCTGCTTCGCGAATACGTCACGCATCTGAGCCAGCGAGAAAAGATGAGCGTAGATGAGCGGCAGCATGCCGTTCTGGTTCATCTTGCGCAGCTCGTCGCCCCGCACGTTGCGAAGCTTCTCCTCATCGATCATCCGAAAGCCGCGGTAGACGAACGGCTGGTCTGCGCCTTCCGGCTGAATGGCGACTTCGCCGTCCATCAGCAGATCGGTCTTCACCAGCTCCTCGATGAACGCATTCGTGCGGATGCCGGCGGCTTCGAACTGCTCGCAGAATTCCAGGATCGCCTTGGTCGCGGCGCTCGGCTGGTCGCCGTCGAACAAAGCCTCGCCTTCCTCGAAATCGCCAACTGCTCCGGACGTCGGATCGAAGCATAGCGACAGCTCGTCGCTGTCCTGCCGAAGCCGGGCGAGAAGGAACGGATAACGGCGCAGATAGGCCGGGATGTAGAGATCGGGGTTGAGCGGCCGGCCGTTGTCCTCGAGGAAGACGTTCACGCCTTCGTTGAGGCCCATGAGTGCGATCGGCACGGGGGTACCGCCGACCGAGAAGACGATGGGGTAGTGGCGCTGCACCAGCGCGAATTCGTCGATCGTCAGAGGAACCGCGTGAGTCCGGCCCGCCTCCGCCATCGACGGAATCGCCCGCACATTCATCTTGCCATGCTGGTCGAGATTGAGCGGTTCGATCGAATTGTAGAACAAAGGCAAGCTCTGGTTCGGAGCGGCAGTCGCCATTCTCACTTTCTCCTGGGGTCCCGGGCTACGGCCGCGCGTCATCGCGCACAGCCGTCGGAAGCTGTGTGTCGCGAGCCTCTATTGGCCTCGCGCGCTTCTGGCAAGCGTGCGTAGCGCGCAACGTCCCAATGCGGCTCACGAGGCCTAGTTCATTGCACATTCAACGGCTTGCTGCGAAGCCGATGCCCATGACTACGGGCGGGTTGTGACTTCGGGGGGATTCCTTGGCTTTGTGCCGTTGCTGCTTGGACTGTTCGGCGCTCAGCCGGGCATTGTCGGGCAGTCGGTGACGCGCCTCATCGTGCAGGACGAGATCGTCCTGCGCGTGCCGGTACAGCCGCGTCCGATGTTCCCGCAGATCGAATGGATCGAAAAGAAGGGTCCGAAATGTCTTCCGGTCTCCTCGATACAGCGCGCGTTGCTGTCGGGTTCCGAGAGCGTCGACTTCGTCCTCAACAACCGGTCGCGTATCCGTGCCCAACTGGATGAGAATTGCCCGGGCCTCGAATTCTACGCCGGTTTCTACCTGCAGGTTCAGGACGGGAAGTTGTGCGCTCGGCGCGATGCCATTTACTCTCGCATTGGCGGAAGTTGCGGCATCGAAAAATTCAAGCAACTGGTTCCGAAGCTCCGTCGCTGAAGGGTTGGAATCTTCGGCGGAAATCCCCACTTTCCTTGACAACAGCCGAGGGCGAGGCATAGCCGGTCTCGGGCGTTCGCCGCACCGGCCATAAGAAGCCGCGGCACCACTCCATCATCCGGATTTTGAATGACTTTTGCCGATCTCGGCCTTTCTGAACAACTTCTCCGCGCTGTCACTGACAGCGGCTATGATGAGCCGACTCCGATCCAGCGCGCAGCCATTCCGTCCGTCCTGATGGGCAAGGATCTGATCGGCATCGCCCAGACGGGCACCGGCAAGACGGCTGGTTTCGTCCTGCCCATGATCGACATTCTACACGAGGGGCGCAGCCGAGCGCGCATGCCGCGCTCCCTGATCCTCGAGCCGACACGTGAGCTCGCCATGCAGGTCGCCGAGAATTTCGAGAAGTACGGCAAGTATCATCCGCTTTCGATGGCCCTGCTGATGGGCGGTGTTCAGATGGGCGACCAGGTGAAGGCGCTCGAGAAGGGCGTCGACGTCCTGATCGCGACGCCCGGTCGGCTGATGGACCTGTTCAGCCGCGGCAAGATCATGCTCAACGACTGCAACCTGCTGGTGATCGACGAAGCGGACCGGATGCTCGACATGGGCTTCATCCCGGACATCGAGGAAATCTGCTCGAAGCTTCCGAAGTCTCGCCAGACCTTGCTCTTCTCCGCAACCATGCCGCCGCCGATCCAGAAACTCGCGGCGAAGTTCCTCAACGACCCCAAGCGGGTCGAGGTGGCGCGGCCCGCCACTGCCAACGTCAACATCGACCAACGCCTTGTCCAGGTCAGCGCCGACAAGAAGAAGGACGTTCTGAAGGATCTTCTGCGAGCTGAAGAGGTCAAGAACGCGATCATCTTCTGCAATCGCAAGACGACGGTCAGAGAGCTGACTTCAAGCCTCCGTCGGGCCCACTTCGCTGCCGGCCAGATCCAGGGCGACATGGATCAGGCGCAGCGCATCGCCGAGTTCGACCGGTTCAAGAACGATGAGATCAACATCCTGGTCGCGTCGGACGTCGCGGCACGCGGTCTCGACGTCAAAGGGGTTAGCCACGTGTTCAACTTCGACGTGCCTTGGCAGCCGGATGACTATGTCCACCGGATTGGCCGGACCGGCCGCGCGGGAGCGAAGGGCACCGCTATCACGCTGGCAACCAAGGCCGACAGCGAGCTCGTCGAACGGATCGAGAAGCTAACCGGACAGAAAATCGCTCGTGCCGGGAAACCCGCCAATGACACCACGACCGAGGCCGAGCCACCAAGGAAAGCCGAGGCGAAAGCGCCCAAGCCGCCGCGGACTCCAAAAGCCGCCAAGACGGTCGCGCCCAAGCCGGAGGAACGACGCGAGCGCTCGCCAGTCGTCGAGGATATCGAGACGGACTGGAACGGGCCGATGCCAAGCTTCCTGTCCGTCAGCGCCGGGTAGGAACAAGCCTGACACTGGAAAGCCGGTCGGCCCATTCCTAGCTGCACGTCCCTAACGAAAAGGGACCTCGCGATGACCGACTACGTGCCTCCGAAAGTGTGGAAGTGGGAACAGCCGAGCGGCGGCCAGTTCGCCAGTATCAATCGCCCGATCGCGGGTGCGACCCACGACAAGGAGCTGCCGGTCGGCAAGCATCCTTTTCAGCTTTATTCGCTGGCAACGCCCAACGGCCAGAAGGTCTCGATCATGTTCGAGGAGCTACTGGAAAAGGGTCACAAGGAAGCTGAATATGACGCCTGGCCGATCCGTATCGGCGAAGGCGACCAATTCGGCAGCGGCTTTGTCGCGGTCAACCCCAACAGCAAGATCCCGGTGCTGGTCGATCGCAGCGGCCCTGAGCCGATCCGCATCTTCGAATCAGGCGCGATCCTCGTGCACCTCGCGGAGAAGTTCGGCGAATTCCTCCCCTCCTCCGGTCCCGAGCGCGCAGAGACTCTTTCGTGGCTGTTCTGGCAGATGGGCAGCGCGCCGTTCCTCGGAGGCGGATTCGGCCACTTCTTCGCTTATGCGCCCGCGAAGTTCGAATATCCGATCAACCGCTACGCGATGGAGGTCAAGCGGCAGCTCGACGTCCTCAATCGCCGTCTTGCCGACAATGAGTTCATCGCGGGCCCCGATTACTCGATTGCCGACATAGCGATCTGGCCCTGGTACGGCGGCATCGCGCTTGGCCGCTCCTATGCCGGGGCCGACGAGTTCCTGGCGACGCACGAATATGAGCATCTGATGCGATGGGCGAAGCAGATCGATGCTCGTCCGGCGGTCAAGCGCGGCCGCATCGTCAACAGGATGACCGGCGACCCGTCGGAGCAGCTGCACGAACGCCACGACGCCAGCGACTTCGAGCTGAGGACCGAGGACAAGGTGCCCTTGACCCCCGCCGACGAGGACATCGAGGCGGTGAAGGACGACGCGATCTAGGGCTGGGCGGACGCCTTCTGGCTCTGCAGCACGTTAGGGTCGGTCGCGAGGCTGTAAAGGTAGGCTCGGCGTGCATCCGAGCCCGCCTTCAGCCTGGTCAGTGCCTTGCGCTGCTGGTCGGTCAGAACGAACTTCGAATAGCCACGGCTCGCAAGACATTGCTCGTCGCTTGAGACGAGGGTTTTCTTGATGTTCTTGTACCGCTCGTCGGGGCGAACGCTTTCGACGATGTGCTGCTGGGTCGCCGCATATTGGGCGAGCTGATCGGTGGAGTTGGTCGAATCCGGGCCGGTCGCGTTGCTGTCCATGGTCATCGGCGTCGATCCGCCGCCCGTTGTTGCCGTGTCGAGTTGCTTCGAGGCCGTCACGAACGCTTTCGCGTCATCGGTCTGCGAGATGTCGGTGTAATAGCCCTTGAGACCGCAGAAGAGCGCATCTTGCCGATATTGCGCCAGCGTAACGCCGGCCTTGCCCCAGCTTTCCCTCGGAGCCGGAGCAGCAGCGGCCGGCCCCGCAGCGATCAAGGCAATCGTTGAGACAGCGAGCACGTAACGCATCTCTTCACTCCTAACGAGTGGTAACGCTACCACTGGAGCGCGAGGGCTTCAAACCTGTTCGTTGGCATTCCTCCGCCGATAGCGATCGAGAAAGGTGCGGGCGAAACTCGCCAGGCGCCGTTCGGCAATCGCGTCGCGCAGTGACTGCATCATGCGCTGGTAGAACCAGAGGTTGTGCTGCGTCATCAGCATGGCGCCTAGTATCTCTCCCGACTTCACGAGATGATGCACATAGGCCCGGCTAAAGGTTATGCATGCCGGACACGGGCAACCCGGCTCGATCGGCTCCTGGTCCTCCGCGAACCGCGCGTTGCGCAGGTTGATCGGACCGTCGAGTGTGAATGCCTGCCCTGTCCGGCCCGAGCGCGTCGGAAGCACGCAGTCGAACATGTCGATCCCGCGCAGGACGGCCCCAACGATGTCATCCGGCTTGCCGACCCCCATCAGGTACCGTGGCTTGTCGGCGGGCAGCATCTCGACCGCGAAGTCGAGGCAGCGGAGCATCGCCTCCTGCCCTTCGCCCACCGCGAGACCGCCGACCGCGTAGCCATCGAAGCCGATGTCGATCAGCGCGTCCGCCGAAGCGCGCCTCAGATTCTCGTCGAGCGCGCCCTGCTGGATGCCGAAGATCGCGGCGCGTTCCGCATGGGCCCCCCCACGGTGGAACTCGTCGCGCGACCGCTTCGCCCAGCGGATCGATCGCTCCATGGCCTCCCGCTGGGCGTCAGGCTTCGAAGTCGTCGGCACCAGCTGGTCGAACTGCATGATGATGTCGCTATCGAGCAGCCGCTGCACTTCGATCGAGCGCTCGGGCGACAGCATGTGGCGCGAACCGTCGAGATGGCTCGCGAAAGCAACGCCCTCTTCAGTGACCTTGGTCAGCTCCGATAGGCTCATTACCTGGTAGCCGCCGCTGTCAGTCAGGATTGGCCGCTCCCAGCCCATGAACCAGTGCAGCCCGCCCAGCTTGGCGACGCGCTCGGCGCCGGGACGGAGCATCAGGTGATAGGTGTTGCCGAGGATGATGTCCGCACCGCTCGCGCGCACCTCCTCGGGCCGCATCGCCTTGACGGTCGCCGCAGTGCCCACCGGCATGAAGGCAGGCGTCCGGATCTCGCCCCGCTGCATGGCGATGACTCCCGTGCGCGCCAGGCCGTCCGTGGCAGAGATGGTGAAGGAGAAGCGGGTCACAGGCGGCCCGCTTATCGCAGTAACTCCAGCGTGCAAGGGCACGCGCTAATGTCGGCTATGGGTAGAAAGCTGCCACGAGCCATGGCAGCATGATGCAGTGGCAGAGGCGGTGAAACTTATTGGAATCGCATTGGCGCTGTGTCTCGGCGCGTTATTTGTCGACTACGGCTGCTACTATCAGGCGACTATCTTCACGACGCTCGACGGAAGCAGCAAAGGAATGGACCCAGAGTATCGCGACCCTACTTACCATCCATTCGCGCACCCAGTCCTGTGGGCGATAGCTGCGGTCGCGCTTATCCCTGCATTTTTGATGCTAGCGTTGGGTGTTTCCAGCGAGCTTTTGGCATTTGTTGTTGCCGGAGCCGTCGGCACGTTTTTTTTCGCGCGATGGTTTCTGATGCGCCGGGGAATTAGTTAAGCCTCGCGTCGCCAATGGCAGGAATGGGTGGAAAGCTGCCATAAGCTGAAATACCTTCTTCGGCATGCTGCGATGGCGAACAATATGGACGGCTGGTCTAGCATCGCTCAGCTCGGGAGCTAACTCCCAGCCCGAACACTGCTCAACAGTTCACGGCCGATACGCGATCTACGCAGACAATGACTATCTCTTGGTGGACGGCAGTAGGGACCACTTAGTCGTCGTCATCGATGCTCTGGATAAGGCGCTCGAAAAGGCGGGTTGGGACCGAACCGCCGCCGACGGTAACTTCGTCATCTGCTCCGTGAGATCGATCCATCCGCAGCAACTCACACATCACGACGCTGTTCGCGTGAAGAGCTATTCGCACACTCGCTTCGTAGGTCGCTGACGGCGGATCGCTAATGTCCGCAATGGGTCGAAAGCGGACATCTACGGGTGAGGTCGCTTGATGGCCTTCGCCCCTTCAGCCAATATATTTTCGTCAGGTCGCGCACGGTCGCGTAGGTCGTTGGAGATCGTTCAGTTGATGAAGTACGGTGCGTTTTTCTTCGCGATTTGCAGCGCAACCGCACGCCCGGCCGTGGCGGATACGGTATCTGAGGCGCGAGACGTGTTTTCAAGCTTCAGCCAGTGCACAGTGCAGCATCGTGCGAAGGAAGCCGCTGAGGTTGTCCTTGCGGATGACTCGAACGACGAAATCCTGCGCAAGCATCCGGATTTGCTGACAGGGGATTGTCTCGGACTAGAGGGCGGTACGCTACAAATCCCCAGTTCTGATTTCGTTCGCTACGGCCTTGCCGAGGCCTTAGTGCGGCGACAATACGCACGTGGTTTGCCGCCGGATATATCCCTCGCAGCCCCGCTTAGGCACCGCGAAATCAACCAAACGGACTACCAGCCCAAACCAGGTAAGACACCTAAGCCGACAGAGCTTGCGAACCTGCAGAAAAGGCGGGAACGGGATGCGGGGGAACGTTTGCTGTCGATTTATGGCGAGTGCGTTGTGCGAACCGACCCTGTTGCGGCCCTCCGGCTGATCATGACGAAGGTGGACTCGCCCGGAGAGAGTCAGGCGTTCGCTGATATGAACGCTGCATTGTCGAAGTGCCTGGCATCGGGGGAGAGACTCCAGTTCGGCAAGGCGGCTCTTCGTGGAAGCGTAGCAATGAACCTGTATCGGTTGGCAAACGCGCCGCGGGTGGAAGCTGATGCGGCCCCCGCGAAGTGAGTGGCGCCTCTGAGAGCCGCCGGAGCTCACCAGTCGACTGACACTCTTCTAACGGCAGAACCCGGCGAATGGCAGTAGTGGGGTGGAAAGCTGCCGCTAGAGCCACCTTCGACTTAGATGGAATACTATCGCGACCGTCATCATTCCTACCGCCAGAGCCATGAATGCCCCGCCGAAGACCGGACCCATACCGGATTGCCCGTCACCAGAAGCTGCATTTGGCGACTTCAAACCACAGTACGCGGAAGCTGATCCGGTAGGCTGCGACCAATGCGATTCCGCCCGCAAGCAGCGACAGCGCTAGTCGTTTGATCACGGTCACCATTCGCCACATATCGCTTATACGGGGTAATATCCGCAATGGGTCGAAAGCAGACCTCACCCCGGCAGCAGCAGGCTGGAGTCTCCGTAGCTGTAGAAGCGGTAGCCTGCCTCGATCGCATGCGCGTATGCCGCTTGCATGGCATCCAGCCCCATCAGCGCGCTGACCAGCATGAACAGGGTCGAACGGGGCAGGTGGAAGTTGGTTATGAGGCCATCGACCGCCCTGAAGCGATATCCCGGGGTGATGAAGATGGCGGTGTCGCCTTCGAACGGACAAATGATGCCGTCCTCGCCGGCCGCGCTTTCGAGGAGGCGCAGGCTGGTAGTGCCGACAGCAATCAGCCTTCCGCCGGAGTTCCGAACGGCGTTCAGCCGCTCGGCTGTGGTTTGATCGATCAGCCCCCACTCGGCGTGCATCTTGTGACCAGCCGTGTCGTCCGCCTTCACCGGAAGGAAGGTGCCGGCACCAACGTGGAGCGTCAGGGTCTCGCGACCGATGTCTCGTGCTTGGAGCATGTCCAGCAAGCGCGGAGTGAAGTGAAGCGCCGCGGTCGGTGCGGCGACGGCCCCCTCCTCCCGGGCGAACATCGTCTGATAGTCCGAGCGGTCGTCATCATCGGTCGCCCGTTTCGAAGCAATGTAGGGCGGCAGCGGCATTTGCCCGGCACGTTCAAGCAGCACTTCGACGGGTTCCTGCCCGAGGAAGTGGAGCAGGGCCGAACCGTTTTCCGCCTTCTCGGCGACAGATGCCTGCACGCCGGCACCGAAATCGATGACGTCGCCGACCCGCGCCCGCTTCGCGTTGCGGAGGAAGGCCTGCCAGTCGCGCGGCCCTTCGCGCTTGTGGAGCGTCGCACCAATGCTCGCCTGCCCTCGCCGGCCCTCCAGCTGCGCGGGGATGACCTTCGTGTCGTTGAACACCAGCACGTCGCCGGGCTGTAGCAGATCCGGCAAGTCCAGCACCTGGTGATCGGCAAGCTCCTTACCCTGGACGAGGAGCATCCGCGCGCTGTCGCGCGGCCGCGCCGGGCGCAGCGCGATCCGCTCCGGCGGCAGCTCAAAATCGAACAGGTCGACGCGCATCGCGAGCGGCCTTAGCCGCCGAGGTACGCCCTCACAATTTTGGTCGGCTCGGGCGGCGGCTCGCCGGGCGCGATCTTGTCGACGGCGTCCATACCCGCCACCACGCGGCCCATGACGGTGTAGTTGTCATCGAGCTCCGGATGCGGCGCATACATGATGAAAAATTGGCTGTTGGCCGAATCCTTGCTGGTCGCGCGCGCTGCGCCGAAGGTCCCACGAAGGAACGGCACAGGCGTGAACTCTGCCTTCAGGTCCGGCAGGCTTGACCCACCTTCGCCCGTGCCCTTGGGATCGCCGCCCTGAGCCATGAAGTCCGGAATCACGCGGTGGAACGCGAGGCCGTTATAAAAGCCCTGCCGAACCAGCGTCTGAATGCGCTCGACGTGGTGGGGCGCAAGGTCCGGGCGAAGCACGATCTCGACGGTGCCGCCGCTCGACAGCTCGATAAACAGGTGGTTGGCCTTGACCGCAGCGATCTCGGGAGGAGCGACGATGCTCGGCATCGGCGGTGGCACGGCGGGCGTGGCCGGCTTCGCTGCAATCAGCATGACCGCGACGAGCGGCAACGCGAACAAGGCTTTCTTCAACTTCATTCCCTCCCGAACTTTTGCGACCGCCACTGGATCGCCCCCGCTTTCGTTAGCGTGAACCGCCGTTCAAGTGTCGCTGAACGTCCATTGCAACGGCGGGCGTCACGAACTTGTCGATCGAGCCGCCGAACCGCGCGATCTCCTTCACCAGGTTGGACGCGATCGGCTGAAGCGATACGTCCGCCATCAGGAAGACGGTCTCGATATTGTCGTTCAGCTGCTGGTTCATCCCCGCCATCTGGAACTCATATTCGAAGTCGGCGACCGCCCGCAGACCCCTCAGGATCGCAGTTGCCCCTTGGCTTTCGGCGAAATCCATCAGCAGTGAGTCGAACTCGACGACCTCGATCTGGCCGGGGATCGAGGCAGCCTCCCGGCGAACCATCGCCACTCGCTCCGACACCGAGAACATCGGCTCTTTCGACGGATTGGTGGTGACGCCGATAACCAGCTTGTCGACGAGGTGCGCGCCCCTCCTGATGATGTCGAGATGCCCGAGGGTGATCGGGTCAAACGTGCCTGGATAGACAGCGACTTTCATCGATTCTCCCTAATGATCCCGCTCTATTGCAAATCTGGCGATTGCACGCAGCAGATCGGCTTCGGCGCCATGGTCGGAGAGGTGTTCGATCGCTTGGCTGACCAGGAGATCCGCCTGCTGGCGCGCGCGGTCCTCGCCGAGCAGCGACACGAACGTCGCTTTGCCGGCGTCGGCATCACGGCCGGTCGGCTTTCCGGCTGCTATCGCATCGCCGCTATGGTCGATGAGGTCGTCGGCAATCTGGAACGCGAGCCCTATGTTGCGAGCGTAACCGCGATAGGGCGTCCGCGCCTCCGGCGGCATCTTGTTCATGATGCACGCCGCATCGACGGCATATTCAATGAGCGCGCCGGTCTTGAGCTGCTGGAGGCGCGTTATCGCCGGGATGTCGAGTTGCTGCCCCTCGGCGGCAAGGTCCATCATCTGCCCGCCCGCCATTCCACCGGGGCCGGCGGCACGGGCGAGCTCAAGCGTCAGGTCGGAGCGGACCCAGGGGTCCTCATTCGTCTCGGGGTCGGCCAGGATCTCAAACGCAAGCGCATGGAGGCTGTCTCCGGCAAGCACCGCAGTCGCTTCGCCGAAGGCCTTGTGCACCGTCGTCCTGCCTCGTCGAAGATCGGCGTCGTCCATGCAGGGCAGATCATCGTGGATCAGCGAGTAAACATGAATCGCCTCGATCGCGCAGCCGACGCGCAGCGCCCGATCGCGGTCGATCGCGAACAATCGCGAGGCGGCGACGGTCAGGAGCGGACGGAGCCGCTTCCCCCCGCCGATCGCTGCGTGGCGCATGGCCTCATACAGTCGCTCGCGGCCATCGCCGGTCGGCGCGAGAAGTCCGGCAAAGAAATTGTCGACATCGTCGCGGACCCGCCGCGCCTCGGCGTCGAGTTCGTGCGCGAGCCGGTCGGCAGTCTCAACCGGCATCGAAGGGCTTCAGCCCCGCCGGCTTGCCATCGCTGCCGAACGCGATCTGCTCGATCCGCGCCTGCGCGTCCTTGAGGCGTGCCTCGCAATGCCGCCGCAGCCGATCGCCTTCCTGGTAGAGCTCGATCGACCGGTCGAGCGGCGCCTCCCCTTTCTCCAGCGTGCGCACGATCTCCTCCAGCCGGGCAAGCGCGGCCTCGAAGCTCAGCTGGCTGACGTCGGCTTCAGCAGTGGTAGCCATGGGCGGACTTGTGGTCCCCGTCCCGCTTCAAATCAAGCGAGGCGCTATTCGGTCGGGATGTTCTTGAACGGGTCGCGGATGCCGGGGACGATCTCATCCGTTAGCGCCTCGTCGCCAGCCTCGGCCAACGCCGCCTCCGCCTCGCGTACATGCCGCTCGCGCTCGCTACGCAGCTCCTCGATCAGCGCCTCGCGGTCGCCCTCCAGCCGGGTATCGGTCGGCGCCGACACTCCGGCCGCCTTGGCCGCCTTGGCGACTGCGGCGTCGAGCTCGCGCTGGGTGGTTAGGCCGAGTGTCACCGGGTCCTTCGGCGTGATATTCGCCATGTTCCAGTGGGTCCGGTCTCGGATCGCGGCGATGGTCGTACGGGTGGTGCCGATCAGCTTGCCGATCTGCCCATCGCTAACCTCAGGATGGTTCTTGATGATCCAGGCGATTCCATCCGGCTTGTCCTGGCGCTTGGAAACCGGCGTGTAGCGCGGCCCCTTGGTACGGCGGATCGCCTCGGGCGCCTTCCACATCTGGAGGCTATAGTCAGGGTCGTCCTGGCCCTTGACGATCTCCTGTTGCGTGAGCTCGCCGGCGCGGATCGGGTCGCGGCCGGTGAGCTTGGTCGCCGCGGTATCGTCGGCGATCGCCTGCACCTCGAGGATGTGGAGGCCGCAGAACTCAGCGATCTGCTCAAAGGTGAGCGACGTGTTGTCGACCAGCCAGGCGGCGGTTGCGTGGGGCATCAGGGGCTGAGCCACTGGGTTTCTCCCGGAAAATCAGAGTTTCAAACAAAATGGGCCGCCCCTCACGGAGCGGCCGGCATGGCGCGCGATGTAGCTACCGTCGGCCTCTGGAGCAAGGCGATTCACCCATCCATGGGCACGAAGCCCGGGTGCGCTCTCATTCCCTCGATCCACTTCGACACGTTGGGGTAACGGGAAAGATCGAATTCCGCGTCGCCTGCGACGTGGGTGTAGGCGAACAGGCAGATGTCGGCGAGCGTGACGCCGCTCCCGACAAACCAGTCGCGGCCCACAAGGTGATCGTCCATCAGGTTCAGGGCTGCATTCCCCTGTTGCCGTTTGGTCGGCATCTGCACCCGCTGGAGGTCGCTTAGCTTGTCGGGGCCAAGCGAGCGCATCCAGAAGCGAAGCGTCGCGATATTCGGCTCGTGATTATACTGCTCCCAGAACATCCAGTGCAGCATGTCGGCGTGACCGAAGGGATCCGTTGGGACCAGGCTCGATCCTTCGGCCACATAATAGCAGGCTGCATTGCTCTCCGGGATGAAGCGATTGCCATCCTGGAGCACAGGGATTCTCCCGTTCGCATTCACATTCCGGAGGAACTCGGGCGTTCGAGTCTCACCTTTCAGGATGTCATATTCGATGCGGTCGATATGGCGGCCGGTCAGCGCGGCGGTGAGGCGCACCTTGTAGCAGTTGCCGGACGCAGCATATTCGTGAAGCACTAGCCTGTCGGTCATTGTCCCCCCAGTTGAGCCTATCGGCGAATTTCCAGCACGATCTTACCGATGTGGTCGCCGGCCTCCATCCGCTCATGCGCCAGCGCGGCGTCGTGGAGCGGGAAAACGCTATCGATTACCGGCTTCAGCCGTCCGCCTTCCACATAGGGCCACACGGCACGGCCGATCTCGTCGGCGACCATCGTCTTGAACTCGATCGAACGCGGTCGGAGCGTAGAACCGGTCAGCGTCAGCCGTCGCCGCATGATGTCGAAAATCGGGATCTCGGCAGTAGCGCCCCTTTGGACGGCGATCGACACATGTCGCCCCTCCTCCGCGAGGCAGGACAGGTTTCTCGGCAGATAATCGCCGCCGATCATGTCGAGGACCACGTTCACGCCGGTGCGCCCTGTAATCCGGTGCACTTCCTCGACGAAGTCCTGGCTCTTGTAATTGATCGCGGCGGTCGCACCGAGCCTCACTGCGCGGGAGCACTTTTCGTCCGAGCCACAGGTGACGATGATTTTCAGTCCGAATAGCCTCGCGAGAGCAATCGCCATCGTCCCGATGCCGCTGGTTCCACCGTGAACCAGGACCCAGTCGCCGTCCGCCGCGAAGCCTCGCTCGAACAGGTTGATCCAGACGGTGAACAGCGTCTCGGGCATTGCGGCGGCATCGACCAGCGACAGTGCCTTCGGGACAGCGAGGCACGTGCCCGCCCAAGCCACGCAATATTCGGCGTATCCTCCCCCCGGCACGAGGGCGCACACCTTCTGCTTCACCAGATGATCGGCGCCCTGCCCAGCGCTGACGACTTCTCCCGCTACTTCCAGGCCGAGGATGTCGGGAGCTCCGGGCGGCGGCGGATACATGCCCTTCCGCTGAAGCACGTCCGGCCGGTTCACACCGGCAGCGGCAACCCTGATCAGCACCTCCCCGGCGGCCGGCTCTGGCACCGGCCGTTCGATCACCGACAGGCCGCCTGCTCCGTCAGCGAGCACTGCCCGCATCCTTGAAGGAACGCTCGCCACGCGCGGCTTATTGACAGCGACCGCCGTTGGGTCAACGATTCCCCGCATGGACCTGGAAGACCTCTTCCCGAGCAAGCCCGGCGACCCGCTGGTCGAGCTCGGCAAGCAGGACCTCGACCCGATGTCGATCGAGGAACTCAAGGAACGCGTCGAGGCGCTGAGAGCCGAGATCACCCGCGTCGAAGCCCACATGACACGAGCGCAGAGCCATCGCTCGGCGGCCGAAGAGCTGTTCAAGAAGTCATGAGCGGCGCGGCCATTAAGCCGCTGAACACTTCTCCGCGCGATAATCTGTTGAAAAGGCTGGAGTCGGCCCTTGATTGCTGCGCTCCGGCGTATGACATTTCATGTGAAAGCCCGCGGGGCTCCTTCCCACGGGCATGGAGTATCCAGCTAAATGCCTAGTTTCGCTCGCGAACTCGAACAGACCCTCCACAACGCGCTGGGTGAAGCCAGCCGCCGGCGGCACGAGTATGCGACCCTTGAACATCTTCTCATCGCGCTGATCGACGACGAGCACGCGTCCAAGGTGATGACCGCCTGCGGCGTCAACCGGGACGAGCTGCGTGCGTCGGTGAAGCAGTATCTCGACAACGAACTGGGCGCCCTCGTCGCCGACAGCGCCACCGACCCGACGCCGACCAGCGGCTTCCAGCGCGTGGTTCAGCGCGCCATCCTCCACGTCCAGTCGTCGGGCCGCGACGAGGTGACCGGCGCCAACGTACTTGTCGCTCTCTTTTCCGAGCGCGAGAGCTACGCCGTCTATTTCCTTCAGCAGCAGGACATGAGCCGCCTCGATGCCGTGACCTACATCAGCCATGGCGTCGGCAAGGGCGAGACCCCGGCCGAAGCGCGTGCGCCCGAAGGCACCGAGGAAAAGACCGAGAAGGAAGGCGGCAAGAAGGAATCCGCCCTCAAACAGTTCACCATCGACCTCAATGAGAAGGCCAAGGCCGGCAAGGTCGATCCGCTGATCGGCCGCATGCCCGAGGTCGACCGGACGATCCAGATCCTCTGCCGCCGGTCGAAAAACAATCCGCTTTATGTGGGCGAGCCCGGCGTCGGCAAAACCGCAATCGCGGAGGGCCTGGCGCGCAAGATCATCGAGGGCGACGTGCCCGACGTGCTGAAGCCCGCGACCATCTATTCGCTCGACATGGGCGCCCTGCTTGCGGGCACCCG
>DASUZY010000077.1:0-7849 GCA_036376635.1 Sphingomicrobium sp. | reverse complement strand
TTGGCGGAGACGGAGGGATTCGAACCCTCGGTACGGGAATTCCCCGTACGGCGGTTTAGCAAACCGCTGGTTTCAGCCACTCACCCACGTCTCCGGAAGCGGCACCGCGAAGCGCGGCTATAGAGGCGCGATTCCGAAGCTTCAACCGCTGGGCGCAAGCTAAGCTGACCGTGCGCTTTCAGTGGGATTCACGTCCTCGCAACTTCGCTGGGGATAAATCGGGCAAATCGGATTGCACGCGGATTCGCTGCAATTGTATTGAATGCCCCGGGATCGGGGAGGGTCGCCAATGAGTAGACGCGTCAAGGAATTCGTCGAGGTCGCCGACCATCTGTCGATCGACGCTCTCATCATCAAGCTCAGCGAAATTCGCGACGGGCTGCCGGATGGCGCCGACGCAGAACTTCGCCTCCGCGGAGATAATGTCTTCGGTCACCGGATCACCATCACCTACTTCCGCGAACAGACGGAAGAAGAGGCGGAAGTCGAAAGGCGCTACGCCGAGGCGGCCCGCGAGGCCAAGGAGCTGGAACTCGCTCGACTTCAGGCTGAACTCGGCGTGGTTTGTTACGCCGCACCCGGCAAGCGCGGAAAGCTGAGAATCGTCGCTTAGGTGAGTTCTGGCGACTGGCGGAGCGGGAGGGATTCGAACCCTCGATACGGTTTTGCCGTATACTCACTTTCCAGGCGAGCGCCTTCGACCACTCGGCCACCGCTCCGCAAATTGTCCTGGAAGGCGGCCCTCTAGGGGGCTCGGCGACAGTGGGCAAGGTTGCCGGCCGTAACGACCGTCCCTAGTTCCTTCCGCGATGACTCCAGCTGAGCGCCTCTCCGGTCGAATGCCGTCTGAAACGGAGATCGACGAGATCGCACAGCGGACGCTCGAAAGGCTGCCGCCCCCGTTCGCCGAGAGCCTGCGGGACATCGTGCTTCAGGTCGTTCCAGTTGCCGACGCCGAAACGGCAAGCCGGGTCGGCCTGTCGCATCCAATGCAGCTGAGCGGCCTTTACGAGGGCATTTCGCTCGACCGGCAAAGCGTGAGCTATTCGGGCACACTTCCCGAACGGATCACGCTCTACAGCCGACCGATCATCGCCGAATGGCAATCGACCGGAGTCGGGCTGGAACAACTGGTCAGTCATATCGTGATCCATGAAGTGGGGCACCATTTCGGCTTTTCCGACGACGATATGCACGCGCTCGAGGACAGCGCGGAGTGAGTGCGCATCTTCGGTTCGAGCAGGTTTCCCTTCGTCGCGGTGGCCGGCTGCTGTTCGAAGGTCTCGATCTGTCGCTTGGGCCGGGCGAGGCCCTGCGGGTATCCGGTCCGAACGGAAGCGGAAAATCCAGCCTGATCCGACTTGCCGCCGGCCTGCTCCAGCCCGAGCAAGGAAATGTCGAGCGCACGAGGCTTGCGCTGGCGGACGATCAACTCGCACTGGATCGGGAGGTCACACTCGCGCGCGCCTTGGGCTTTTGGGTCTCCTCCGCGATGCACGCGATCGAGGATTTCGGTCTCACCGAACTCATCCAGGTGCCGGTCCGGCTGTTGTCATCCGGACAGCAGAAGCGCGCCACCTTGGCGCGGGTGGTCGCGTCGGGTGCGCCGCTCTGGCTCCTCGATGAGCCGCTGAATGCCCTCGACAGCGACAGCATGGCGCGGCTGGCTGGCGTAATCCAAAAGCATTTGGCGCATGGAGGCGCAGTGCTCGCTGCTTCGCACCAGTCCCTGCCGGGGACCTGGGGTACGCTAGAGCTCCGGCCGTGATGGGCGCCCTCATCCTTCGCGATTTGCGCCGCGGCCTGACCGGAAACTCGTGGCTGCCGATCGCCTTCTTCGTGCTGGTCGCCGCGCTGATTCCTTTTGCAGTGGGTCCAGATGCCGCCCTGCTCGGTCGAGTCGGTCCCGGCGTCTTGTGGATTGCAGCACTCACCGCCGCCTTGCTGCCAATCGAGCGGTTGATTGAACCGGACCGAGCGGACGGGGTGCTCGACCAGCTGGCGCTTCATGGCCTGGCAGATGAAAGCATCGCGTGCGCCAAGATCGTCGCCCACTGGCTGACTTTCGCCCCCTTGCTGCTGATCGCTGCGATCCCGGCATCCGCCTTGCTGGCCTTCGACGGCCAGGCCCTCGTAAAGGCTGAACTGGCGCTGGCGATTGGCACTCCAGCCCTTGCCGCGCTCGCAGTGGCGGTCGCTGCAGTTACCGCCGGGCTGCCCCGCGCCGGGTCGCTGGCAGGCCTGGTGCTTCTGCCGCTGACGGTTCCTCTGCTGATCTTCGCGGTCGCGAATGCTTATTTGCTCGAAGCTGCCGTATCGCTGCTGCTCACTGCTGGCGCCCCATTCGTTGCAGCAGCGGCAATCAGGGCGGCGAGGACCTAGACCAACGCGCGAAGATCGCGGTTGGGAGCAGCAAGCCCCTGGTCTCCTCGCGAACCGCCATTTCTCCCATTTCCACCGTGCCGCCGAGATCCGCAAAGATCTGCCTGACCAGTTCCCCGATCGCCAGCGCGGACATACGCACGGCATAGACGGTAAGCACCAGGAACCGGCTGTCCTCGTCGAGCAGCTTCCGACAGTCAGCCAGCAATGGTGCGAGATTCTCCTCTAGCCGCCAGAGCTCGCCCTCTGGACCACGCCCGAATTTGGGAGGGTCGAGCAAGATGCCATCATAGCGCCGCCCGCGCCGGACTTCGCGCGCCGTGAATTTGCTTGCATCGTCGACGATCCAACGGATCGGCCGGCCCTCGAAGCCGGACAGCCGGGCATTCTCCTTTCCCGCCTCCACCGACTTCTTCGACGCATCGACGTGGACCAAGCGGGCGCCAGCCTCGCTCAGCAGCAGGCTTCCGACGCCGGTGTAGCCGAAGAGATTCAACACATCGCCATCAGCCGCGCAGTCCCGCATCCAGTCCCACTGCGGCGCCATGTCCGGGAAAAAGCCAAGGTGCCGAAACGGCGTCAGCGAGGCGTTGAATCGAACGCCATTCCGCGAAAGCGGCCAATGGCCCGGAACAGGTCGATGTTGCACCCATCGACCGCCGCCTTCCTCATCCGAGCCGGGTACGAAGGTCGCGTCGGGATCCCAGCCATCGCGAGCCGGGGTCCACATCGCCTGTGGCTCGGGACGAACGACGCTCACGTTGCCATAGCGCTCCAGCTTCAGACCATTGCCGGAGTCGATCAGCCTCCAGTCAGACCAGGGCTCCGCTACGATCGTCTTGAGGCCGCTCACGCCGCGAGCGCGAGCCTTGCGCCGACCGACGAGAGAGCGCGCGAGCCCGCCAGCATCCGTGCTCCGGTATCTCGCACCTCGTCCAACGTGACCTGGTCGAGCTTCTCCACAATCTCATGCGGCTCGGTCAGCCTTCGATCGCGAAGGAGGCGCGATGCGAGGTAGCTGGCTTGTCCCCAACAGCTTTCCAGGCTCATCAGCATGCCGGCCTTGGCTAGCGCCCGCGCACGCTCAAGATCCCGCTGTTGCAGCCCCAATGCAGCCTCGGCGAGCACCCGCTCGATTTCGTGATGGACCCGTTCGGCGTTTCCACGATGAGCTGCGACGTAGGCCCAAAGCATCCCGCAATCGGAAAAGTTCTGCGTGGCCGCCGAGACCGAATAAGCGAGGCCCTGGTCCTCGCGAAGTTCCTGGAAGAGGCGCGATGACGAGCCGCCTCCCACCGCGTCCGCAAAGAGCTGAGATGCGTAAGCGTCCGGCGCGCCCCACGCCGGCGCGGGCATTGCGATTGCAATATGTGCCTGCGCCCCTTTTCGCCGCTCAAAGCGCTGGCCGCCGACAAACGAGGCCGTCTCGGCAATGGGCGCGGCCCCGAGCGGCATGTCCCCGAACTCCTCCTGGGCCAGATCGACCAAGACTTGGTGCTCGAGCTTCCCCGCGGCCACCAGGACGAGGCCGTGCGAGGCATATTGGGACTGCGACCATTGATGCAGGTCGTCGACGGTAATCGCCTGGATTGTCGCTTCGCTTCCAAGGACCGGCCGCCCGAGTGCCTCGCCAGGGAAAGCAGCCTCCTGGAGGTTGTCGAACACGATGTCCGAAGCGGTATCGCGTGCCTCCTCCAACTCCTGGAGCACGACTTTCTTTTCCATCTCGAGATGAGCCGGTTCGAAATGTGGGCGGCGGATCATATCGGCGAGGAGCTTCACCCCCAGCCCGAGATCGGACGCAAGCAGGCTGGCGTAAAAGGCGGTTAGCTCGCGATCTGTCGAGGCATTGAGGTCGCCGCCGACGTCTTCCACGGCTTCGCTGATCTCGCGTGCGCTTCGTCCGCCGGCGCCTTTGAACACCATATGTTCGAACAGATGTGCCAGGCCGTTGAGCCGCCGCGGCTCGTAGCGCGATCCTGTGGCCGCGTAGAGCCCAACTGCTACAGTCTCGACGCTAAGCATCGGCCGGCTTGCGACACGCATCCCGTTTGCCAGCGTCGTTAGGCGCATCATGGCTTTGGCTGCTCTTTCAGATGCTTGCGCACCGCGACCGCATAAACCGCAAGCGCCACGACCGCCAAGGCGAACCAGGTCGCCGCGTAACCGCGATGCCCGGCAGGCGTGATTGGGCTGACGGTGCTGACGTCCGGTGTCTTGCTCGGTTCGAGTCCCGGCGGAGCGCTAGAGGCCACCAGACGCATGCGTGCGACGCGGTCGGGGACGATAACCCCACTCACTAGGCCGCCGCGCCAGTTGATCTTGGCATTCGGATTCTTGGACCAGCCGACCTCGACACTCATCCCCGGCCCTTCGGCACCGGTCGCGCACTCGACGATCTGAACGAAGCCGGGCTCGCCGGCGCGATTCTCCCCTGCCGTAGCGCGCTGACCGACGGGACGCAGGCAATTGCCCGTCGCATAGCGGAACAAGGGCAGCTGATCGCTTCGAAGGGGAACCGTCGGAAACGTGATTGGTGGCAGCTTCTGGGCCGCAGCGTAATGCTCGAGGAGCCCTTCTTTCCACTGAGCGCGCTGAAGTTGCCAGATGCCGAGCCAGACCATGAACCCGATCGCAACCGCCACGGCGATGGTCGGGACAGCGGGCAGGCGGCGTATCACTTCGCGATCCGCCCCTCGCGGGCACGGTGCTTGTATTCCTGCCCGAGCAGCCATCCTTTGGAGATCCGCAGCCCGCCGATCGTGAGTGCCGCGGCGACGGGTATCCACACCAGGTGCACCCACCAGGGCGGCGAGAATGAGCCGTCGACAACGAGCGCGGCGACGACGACGATCGTCCCTACGATAAAGATCAGGAACGCTGCTGGTCCGTCGCCAACATTGAAGCTGCCGAAATCCAACCCGCATGCGCCGCAGCGTTCAGCGAAGCTCACCCAGCTCTTGAAGAGCGTTCGCGCGCCGCAGCGCGGGCACTTCCCGGCGAACGCCGCGCGCAGCGGCGAAGGCTCGTGAACCTGAGCGCCGGGCGTCACCCCGCGTGCGGCGCGCCCCAGCCGCCCCAGAGATAGATCGACGTGAACAGGAACAGCCACACGACGTCGACGAAGTGCCAGTACCAGGCGGCGGCCTCGAACCCGAAGTGCTGCTTGGGCGTAAAGTCGCCCTTATACGACCGGATCAGGCAGACGATCAGGAAAATGGTGCCGACGATGACGTGGAAGCCGTGGAAGCCGGTCGCCATAAAGAAGGTCGACCCGTAGATGCTGCCCTTAAAGGCGAACGGCGCATGGGCATATTCCCAGGCCTGAACGCAGGTGAAGGTCAGGCCGAGGAGGATCGTGCACCACAGACCCAGCTTAAGGCCCCGCCGGTCGCCGTGGATCAGTGAATGATGAGCCCAGGTCACCGTGGTGCCCGAGCACAGCAGGATCAAAGTATTGAGGAGCGGGAAGCCCCACGGGTTCAGCACCTCTATGCCCTTGGGCGGCCACTGACCTCCGACCGCGTCGACGGCCGAGGGGAACAAGGCGCTGTCGAAGAAGGCCCAGAACCAGGCGAGGAAGAACATCACCTCTGACGCGATGAACATGATCATGCCGTAGCGCAGGTGAAGCTGGACGACCGGCGTGTGGTCGCCGGCATGGGCTTCCTTGATCGTGTTCTTCCACCAGCTGAACATGGTGACGAGCACGCCGGCGAGGCCGAGGGCCATCACGAATTTGCCGTACTGGTTCTCGTGCAGCCACATGACGACGCCACTGAACATGACGCCACCCGAAACGGCGCCGATCAGCGGCCAGGGATCCGGCTCGACCAAATGATAGTCGTGGTTCTTCGCTCCGGCCATCTTGTGCTGCTTCCCTCTTTGCCTTTGTTCGGGCTCTAGCGGCCCGCGTTGCCGGTTTCCACTGGGTAAAATGTATAGCTCAAGGTGATCTCGTCGACGTCCTTGGTATCGGGATCCTGCTTGATCTTCGGATCGACGAAAAAGATCACCGGCATATCGACCGTCTGGCCCGCTTTCAGCGTCTGCTCTGAGAAGCAGAAACATTGAATCTTCTTGAAATATTTGCCGACCTCTTCGGGCGAGACATTGTAGACCGCCTGACCGGTCCAGGCTCGCGCACTGAGATTCTGCGCGCGGTAGAAGATCTTGGTCTGAGCGCCGGGACTGATCCGCACCGTCTCCTGTTCAGGCTCGAAGCGCCACGGTAGGCCCGGATGGGTGTTGGCATCGAAGCGGACCCCGATCTTGCCGGCGACCGCGCCGGGCGCTTTTTCCGCTCGAAGCGTCGTCCCGTCAAAGCCCGTGGCCTCGCAGAACGCTCGATAAAGCTTCGGCGATAGAGCGACCAGGACAACCATTGCGCCGATAATTGCAAGCAGGATCAGAAGGGTCCTGCCGTTTCGATTCTGCGCGGCGGCAGTGTTCACCAGTTGATTCCCGTCTTGGCGATGGTGATGAAGAAAAGAAGGATGACGAACGCTCCGAGAAGCAGCGCCGTGACTCGCGCTCGTCCCTTCTGCCGTGCGCGAATCACCTCGTCTTCCGGGTTCACCATGCCAGGAAATGATCCGCGACGAGCACAGCGAAAAGCGCAAACAGATAGAAGACCGAATAAGCGAAAAGATGCTTTTCGGCCGCCATATCCTTGGGTTCACTGGCGCGGCTCGCTCCTACGCGGGCCGCAAGGACCAGGAAGACCAGGCTAAGCACTGCGGCAGAGGCGCCGTACACCACGCCCGTCAGCCCAAGGATCCACGGTGCTACCGCCGAAGCGGCCATCGGCAAACTGTAAATCAGGACCTGCCGGCGGGTACTCTCGAACCCGGCGACAACCGGCAGCATTGGGATGCCGGCGGCGGCATAGTCGGAGCGGACGAACAGTGAGAGCGCCCAGAAATGGGGCGGTGTCCAGAGGAAGATGATCGCGAACAGCAGCAACGGCAGAGCGGATATGTGCCCGGTTGCGGCAACCCAGCCGATCAAAGGCGGAAAGGCGCCTGCCGCGCCGCCGATCACAATGTTCTGGGCGGTTCTGGGCTTCAGCCAGACGGTGTAGATGACGACATAGAACAGGATCGACACTGCGAGCAGGACGGCCGCGAACCAGTTCGTGGCGAGGCCCATCAGCAGGACGGAGAAAAAGCCGAGGCCGACGCCGAAGTGAAGGGCCGACTCTCGCGCCATCCGACCTCCTGGAAGCGGCCGACCTGCCGTGCGTCGCATCTTGGCGTCGATGTCGGCTTCATACCATTGATTGAGGGCGCCGCAGGCTCCTGCACCCAGTGCGATGCACAGGATCGCAGTGAACCCGAGGACGAAGGGCAGCTGCACCGGCGCGATCAGAAGTCCGCACAGGCCGGTGAAGACGACAAGATACATGACCCGCGGCTTGGTCAGCGCGAGGAAGTCGCGCCAGTCCGCCGGCAGCGCGGCTGGATTG
>DASUZY010000076.1:0-9117 GCA_036376635.1 Sphingomicrobium sp. | reverse complement strand
GCTTCGGAATCGCGCCTCTATAGCCGCGCTTCGCGGTGCCGCTTCCGGAGACGTGGGTGAGTGGCTGAAACCAGCGGTTTGCTAAACCGCCGTACGGGGAATTCCCGTACCGAGGGTTCGAATCCCTCCGTCTCCGCCAATGCAGTTGTCTATCGTAGCAGTCGGGCCTCAGTTCATTATTCCGAGCAGTTGACCGGCTCGGTCAATATGCGGCCATCCAGATAATCCAAATTCGACCGGGCAGCGCCCCGAGGGACGACCTCTGTCGCCAGCCTAACGGCGCCAGTCGCGTGGATGGATGTTGTGCCGCGCGACCTTGTCGTAAAATGTTTTGCGTGGGAGCTTCAGCAGATCAAGCGTGTCCGTGACATTGCCGCGGGTGACAGCCAAGGCGTTCCGGATTTGCCGGGCTTCGAACTGCTCCATCATTTCGACGAGGCCCCGCGGCCGTCTTGGGCTTACCGCGTTGTCGGGGTCGGCAAGGCCGAGGACAATTCGCTCCGCAAAATTCGAAAGCTCCCGCACATTGCCTGGCCAGTCGTGATTGTGGACCGTCCGCCAGGTCTGGTCGTCGATCTTTGGTTCGGGACGGCGGAGCCGCTCCGCCGCCTGCCCAATCAGGTGTGCGAAGATGATCGGGACGTCCTCCCGACGCTGACGAAGCGGCGGCAAATGAAGGACAATCCCGTTCAGGCGGTAAAGCAACGTGTCGAGCATTGCCCCTTCGATCGCCCGCTCGGCCAGCGGCCGCCTGCTCGCCGTGATCAAACGGAAGTCAACGCTGCGCGGTTCATTACCACCAAGCGGGACGACGACCCTTTCGGCCAGGGCGCGAAGCAATTTCGGCTGCGCCGCAAGAGGCAGCAGATCGACTTCATCCAGGAACAACGTCCCCCGATCAGATGCCTCGATCTTTCCAGTGCGAGTGCCGCGCGCCCCGGGGAAAGCCTCGGGAAGGTGTCCAAACAGCTCGCTTTCAATCAGTGCTTCCGGAAGCGCCCCGCAATCCACCGTCACCATTGAACGCCGGCGTCGAGTGCTGGCCCGATGGATCATCGTTGCGAGGAGAGTCTTGCCGGTGCCCGTTTCGCCCTCAATCAGGATGTCCACGTCCGCCTCGGCAATCTGGCTGATCGTCCGCCGAAGCTGCTCGATGGCCGGCGAGATGCCAATCAGCGCGGACGTCGCAGACGCGCGCTCAGCGGCCGAGCGAAGCTCGCGATTTTCAAGCTCGACCCGACGCAAGTCGAGCGCCCGTGTCACCGATCGGACCAGCACGTCGGCCGGATAAGGCTTCGTGATGAAATCATAGGCGCCGTCACGGATTGCGTTGACCGCCATCGGCACGTCCCCGTGTCCGCTGATCAGGAGTATTGGAAGCGCGGGATCCCGCTCGCGCAGCGCGGCGAATAGCTGGAGGCCGTCGATGCCGGGCATTCGAATATCGCTGACGACAACGCCGGCGAAATCGGCGCCGACGCGCGCCAGTGCAGCCTCGGCATTGTCGAACATCAGCGGTTCGAACCCGGCTAGCTCAAGCGTCTGCCGGTTGGCCTCTCGAAGATCGGGATCGTCGTCAACGAAGGCGACTGCTTTCGGAGGCGTTTTGATCACGCGCGTCTCAGCCGCAGACGGAACGAAGCGCCCTGATCCGATGCAATCGGCCCAAGCTCGCCGCCAAGTTCGCGCATGATGTCCAAGGAAATGGTGAGCCCAAGACCAAGGCCCTGCTCCTTGGTTGTGTTGAAGGGCTTGAAGAGATTCGCCTGTGCCTCCGGCGTCAGGCCTGGGCCATTGTCGTGAAGCTCCACATCGATCCAGCGGCTCGTCGGCTTGATGTCGAAACGGATACGGTCGCCGCTCCCCTTTTCCATCGCATCGAGAGCATTGACGAGAAGATTCATTAGCACCTGTTCGAGACGTACGCGTTCGCCGGACACCCGTGCCGAGACGTCGCCGGTGGTGGTGACCACGACTTGAAGCCGCTCGATTCGATCTCGAAGCAGGAGAAGAGCGCCGTCGATCACTTCTCCGATGACCAGCGGCCCCAAGGTGCCTCGAGCCTTGCGCGCGAAGTCGCGCAGTTCGCCTGTGATCGTCCCGATCCGGTCGGTCATGGCAACGATCCGCTCAAGGTTACGCGCAGCGTCGTCGCTACGCTGCTCTTCAATCAGTAACATCCCATTGTCCGCGTAACTGCGGATTGCGGCGACGGGCTGGTTGATCTCGTGAGCGACGCCTGCGGTGATCTGTCCAAGCGAAGCGAGCTTGTTGGCCTGCACGAGCTGGTCGCGTGCCTCCTGGAGCTTCGCTTCCCCTGCTCGTCGCTCGCTCATTTCCTGACGAAGCTTGCGATTGGCATGCTGAAGATCGCGGGTTCGCGCTTCGACCTCGGCCTCGAGCGCGGCCCGATCGGCAGCCTCCTTCTGCGCGCGCTCGGTGCCGCGGCGCGCGCGGCGAACGATCGCCCCGACAACCAACGCGATCAGCAAGATGACGCCTGCAGCGGTAAGTCGAGCAGTGGTTGACGCGTCGCTTGCACGGTCCCCGACCGGGGTGAGCAAATGTAACCTCCAGCCCTCCTTGCCGGTCGGGATTACAGTCTCGACAAATTCTTCCGACCTGGTGTTTGAACGGACCGAGACGGTTCCGCGAGATTGCTGCTCGGTAATGGGCAGCGGAGTGAGCGGAGCATCTCCGAAGTCCAGCGTCTTTCGAAGCAAAGTGCGCTGAATTGGATCGATGTTCCGCGTGGTGAGAAAGCGCCATTGGGGAACACTGGTGATAATCACGATTCCGCGCGGGTCGGTCACATAGGCGGGCATGCCCGATTGTCGCCATTCGGCCTCGAGCTGGTCGAATTCGACCTTGAGCACTACAACGCCGAGTGCCTGCCCGTCGCTTACGCGGCGCGCGACGTAAAGTCCGGGGAGACGGCTGACGGTTCCCAGTGCGAATTGTTCGAATCCGCCGCCCTTGAGCGCCTGGCGGAAGTAAGCGCGAAAGGCGTAATTCGATCCGACGAAGCTCAGTGGCTGTTTGAAGTTGCTCGCAGCTACCGTGCTCCCGTCAGCGCGGATCAAATAGATTGCCGCGCTCTTGATATTCGCGTTGAGTCGCTCGAGCCGCTCGTCGAACGCGGTAATGAAGCCACTGTCCGCCGAGACGAGGACCGAACGGGTTTGCGGATCATCCGCAAGGGCCAGGGGAACGAGACGGAATTTCTCGAGCTCGCTGCGCAACAGGGCGGCATGGAGCGCTGCAGAAGAGCGCCCGTCGGAGCGCAGTTGTTCGTAAGCACCGCGGGCGCCGATTGAGCCGGCAAACCAGATAATCGCACTCGCAATCGCGGCAGCAACGATGATCGCCGCCGCCAGGTGGACTGGCACTCGCCGGCCAGGCCGAATCACCCCAGTCGAAATCACTCATAAGTAATGTGTGAAATTCCGCACTCTGTCGAGACATAGTGTTTCATTATCCGCACATTGAATCACAGTTGCAGATGAGTAACCCATAAGTTTCAGTTACTTAGCATCACATGCGAATTTAACTGAATCCCGTTTCCGGAAGCGGTACCCTCCTCCCGTGTTCGGGTCTGGGGAGAGCCGGGTAATGTTAGTTACATCGACGGCCGCTTCGGGCAGGCGTCGACGGCCTTGGCAGCACCTCTACGTGCAGGTGCTTTTTGCCATTCTCGTCGGCTCGCTCGTCGGCGTCATCTGGCCAGCGATAGGGGTGTCGCTGAAGCCAATCGGTGACGGCTTCATCGCCATCGTGAAGATGGTCATCTCGCCAGTCATCTTCCTGACTGTCGTGACGGGCATCGCGCGAATGCGGGATCTGCGGTCGGTTGGAAGAGTCGCGCTCAAGGCCTTTGGTTACTTCCTCGCCCTTTCGACCTTGGCGCTTATACTGGGGCTGCTGGTCGCCAATATTCTGCAGACGGGCGCCACGATGCACGTCGATCCGACCACGCTCGATACCGGCTCCGTAGCGCAATATTCCGCGCAGGCACACGATCAGAGCGTCGTTGGGTTCGTCCTCAACATAATTCCGAAGACTCTGCTATCGCCGCTCGGCAGCGGTGACATCCTGCAGGTCTTGCTCGTCGCCATTTTGTTCGGCGTTTCGCTTGCGTTGATCGGTGACGATGGGGACCCCGTCTTGCGGGTTCTCGAACCGGCGAGCCTTGTCGTGTTCAAGATCGTACACATCCTGATGCGGCTCGCACCGCTTGGGGCATTCGGTGCCATCGCCTTCACTATCGGCAAATATGGGATTGCTTCGCTCGCGAGTCTCGCGACGCTAGTTGCCACCTTCTACGCGACCAGCCTGTTCTTCGTGCTCGTGATACTTGGAGCGGTCGCTCGCTTCGCCGGCTTTTCCGTCATTGGGCTGATCCGGTACCTGAAAGCCGAACTGCTTCTGGTGCTGGGCACTTCATCTTCGGAAGCGGCCCTGCCCAGCCTGCTCGAAAAGTTGGAGCGGGCGGGATGCGCCAAGCAGGTCGTGGGGCTCGTCGTGCCGACCGGCTATTCCTTCAATCTCGACGGCACCAACATCTACATGACCCTCGCCGCACTGTTCATTGCTCAGGCGACCGGCACTCATCTTTCGCTCGGCGATCAGCTGCTCCTTCTTGCGGTCGCAATGCTGAGCTCGAAGGGTGCTGCTGGAGTGACCGGCGCCGGGTTCATCACACTCGCGGCTACGTTGTCGGTTGTGCCATCGATCCCGGTTGCCGGCATGGCGCTGATCCTTGGCGTCGATCGCTTCATGAGCGAATGCCGAAGTCTCACCAATTTCATTGGGAATGCCGTCGCGACGGTCGTCGTCGCGAAGTGGGAGGGGGCATTCGACAGCGCGCTTTTCGAGCGTGCGATGGCAGGGGCACCGCCGAGCATTGCCGAGGTCGAACATCAATCCAGCGCGGTTGTCCGTGGCTGAGCGCTGGTCAAATTCAGGGGAGAGAGACATGAACAGGATTACGTGGAGGGCAGCCGCCCTTGCAACGACAGCACTCGTTGCATGGCCCGCAGTTGCAGATGCGCAAGATCATGCGGCATCGGCCGTGCCGCCGGTCGCCAACAGCAACCCCGCGCAATCCAATTCATCGCAAAACGATTCTGCCCAGCCGGAAGTCACGCCGACCGGTCAGACGGTCGCGACTACTCCGGCGCAGGCCAAGGAATCGTCCGACATCGTTATCGTCGGGACTCGCATTGCGGGCGCGAAGGTGACGGAAGCATTGCCGGTCGTGGTGGTTAATCGCGACAAGCTCGATACCATCGGGGCGGTCAGCGGCGACGAGCTCATCCGCAGCATCCCGCAGATGGGCGATGTCAGCTTCAACCCTGGCAATAATCCGCAGACCAGTAACGCGGCTCGCGGCGACGTCGGCTCGGTCGATTTGCGGTCGCTCGGCGTCGGAAATACACTGGTCCTGCTCAACGGCCGGCGTGTGGTGACCCATCCTGCGAGCCAGGGGCTATCTGACACGGGCACCGTTCCGGTACTCAGCTACAACTCGAACGCAATCCCGACGATCGGGCTGCAACGCCTGGAGGTACTGCTCGATGGAGCGGCAGCCCTTTACGGCTCCGACGCGGTCGCAGGCGTCGTCAACACAGTTCTTCAGGACAATTACAACGGTGTCCGACTGCAGGCCCAATATGGTGGCGCGGAAGGCACTCACCTTCGGGAATTCCAGGCCGCGGGGCTCTTCGGCAAGAATTTCTCGCGAGGCAACATCACGGCTTCGATCGAGTTCACTCATCGCGAACCCCTCCGCGCGGAGGACGAGGATTTTACTGCGACCGCGGACCTTCGATCGTTTTTCGCCGATGATCCGGCGTTCGCCAATTCAACGACACCTGATGGACGCGCAACCCGCGGGACATGGCCAGCCCTAATGGTTCCGGTTACCGGTGGACGGCCGAAGAAAGGGACGACGAACCTTACCTCTGCGGCAGGTTCGTTCACCATCCGGCCCACGAACATGGGCGGGTGCACGCTCGCCCTCACACCCGATATCTGCCTGGTAAACACAGCTGCATCGACGACAGGCGCCTTCCGCAATGTTCGCTACGACACGGCGATCGGCACGACCGTTCTTCCCAAGCTCGACCGCATAAACTTCTTCGCCAACGGCCATTATGACCTGACGGACGGACTCACCTTGTTTAGCGAGCTTGGCTATTACCGCTCGCATACGATCAATCTGCAGCCGGCCGTCATCAACCTCAACGGGGTGTGGATCCCTGCATCGAACTACTGGAACCCCTTTGGGGCAACCACCATTAACGGTCAGCCGAACCCGAACCGGATACCCGGACTGACAAATGTCCCCGCGCAGGGTCTTCCCGTACTTTTGGGCAACTACCGCTTCGTGGATGCGGGCCCGCAAACGGTGGATGTGAAGGGCAATCAGCTTCGCGCATTGGTCGGCCTCAAAGGCGAGGCGCTCGGTTTCAAGTGGGACAGCGCCCTGACGTACTCCGAAGCAACTACCCTCGACAGCTCGTTCGCGGTCAAGACATCCGCACTCCAGCAGAGTCTCGCGCTGTCGACGCCGGACGCCTACAATCCGTTCAACGGCGGCTGCGTCGCGACACCGAGCTACGGCGATTGCACCCCGAGCTCACAGGCGGCGCTGGATGCCATCGGTTTCCAGCTGAAGCGTCGGTCCAGGACGACGCTGGCGATGGTCGATTTCCGAGCATCTCGCTCCAATCTGTTTCACTTGCCGGGGGGCGACGTCGGACTTGCGATCGGCGGGGAGGTTCGAAAGGAAACACAGCGGGACAATCGCGACCCGACCGTCGACGGTTCAGACCCGTTCGTCGACATGGTATCGGGGCAGGTCACGATCAGCAACGCGATCGCAGTCAGCGACAATCCGGACACCTATGGCAAGCGGACAGTTGCCGCGGCTTATGCCGAGGCCGCCATTCCAGTCGTATCGGAAGAGATGCATATCCCCCTGGTGCGCGCGTTGAATGTCCAGCTTGCTGGCCGCTACGAACATTACAGCGACTTCGGCGGGGTTTTCCGGCCTAAGGTCGCAGCCGCATGGGATGTGATCGACGGAATCCGCTTCCGGGGGTCTTACGGAAAAGGCTTCCGTGCTCCGAACCTCGAGCAGGTGAATGCGGTTGAATATGCCCGTCTCGCCACCGGGCAAGATCTGTACCGCTGCGAAGCGGACCTTCGCGCCGGTCGCATTTCGAACTTCACCGCCTGCGGGAACAATGTCGGCTTTTCGAGGCGGGTCTCAGGCAATCCCGATCTCAAGCCGGAGAAGAGCACCAACTACAATATCGGGGCGGTGTTCGAGCCCAAGTTCTCATCCAGCGGTCTCGGACGGGTGACCTTCACCGTCGATTACTGGACCATCAAGCAGAAGGGCATTGTCGGCATCCTCGGATCGGACACCGCGCTCGCACTCGACTATCTTCTTCGACTGCAGGGATCGTCCAATCCGAACGTCATTCGCAATCCCGCGAACGCCGACGACATTGCATTCTTTGCGGGCACCGGACTGACTCCCGTGGGGAGCATCGTGACGGTGCGCGACCAGTTCATCAACCTGCTGCCCCAGACCGTTCGCGGCGTGGATCTTGGCTTCTATTGGACCAGCCCGAGGACGAAGGTCGGAAAGTTCGATTTCGCTGCCAATGCGACCCGGCTAATCAAGTTCTCGCGGCCGCCCGGACCAACGGTCGACATGCTGATTGCGGCTCGCGACGCCGGGACAATCAACGCGGCGACGCCCCTCCCGGAGACGCAGAACCTGCTTGAATCGAACGGCCGTCCGAAGTGGCGCGCGACAAGTTCGCTGACCTGGACGCTTCATCAGTTCCAGATCGGCGCCTTTGCCCGCTACACTGGGCCGGTCAACGAAACGGGCTTTGTCGACGCGAACGGCAATCCGTGGCGAGTGAAAGGCCAGCTGACCGGCAACCTTTATGCCCAGGTCACCTTGCGGGTTCGCAATCCGATCACGGCGAAGGTCCGCTGGCGCCTGGGCGTGCGGAACATCACGAATGCCGCGCCTCCGCTGACGTCGACCGGATACCTGAGCTCACTCTACCTGCCCTACGCACGTTACTGGTACTCATCGCTCAGTACGGAGTTCTGATGTCGCTGAACCGATTCCTGGGATACGCCGCAGGTATTGCCGCCGCCGTAAGCGCGTCGGCACCCCTGGCCGGAGAGGCGCCACCCCGAACCATCCTGTTCGTCGGGAACAGCTTCACTCAGGGAGCTCATTCCGCAGTCCGCAACTGGCATGCCAGCGAAGTCAATGACCTCAATCATGCCGGCTACGGCGGAGTGCCGGCACTGTTCAAGGAATTCACAGAGGAAGCCGGACTCAATTATTCGGTGAGCCTGGAAACGCAGGGCGGCAAGCCGCTCGCCTTCCATTATGACGAGCGGCGGCAACTGTTCGATCGGCCTTGGGACGCCGTCGTGTTGCAGGAGCATAGCGAGCTCGACCCAAAGCAGCCTGGCGACCCGACGAATTACTATCGCGACGTCGCGCGTCTCACCGTCTTGTTCCGGAAGCAAAACCCCAAAGTCGATGTGCGATTGATGGCCACATGGACCCGCGCCGATCTCACTTACAAATCCGCCAGCAAATGGTTCGGCAAGCCGGTCACAGCGATGGCCGCGGACCTGGAAGCTGCGGCAGATTACGCACGAGCCCAAATGCCGGGAATGGGTCCGGTGTTGCCGGTGGGCGAGGCATGGAACAGGGCCTTCGCCACCGGTGTGGCCGACCCCAACCCTTATGACGGCGTTGCTTTCGGACAAGTCGATTTGTGGTCCTATGACCAATATCACGCCAGCGTCGCGGGTTATTACCTGGAGGCGCTGATCGTCTTCGGCGGGATCACGGGGGTGGATCCAATGACGCTCGGATCGCGAGAACGCGCGGCCGACGAACTCGGTCTATCGGCAGCCCAGGCTACCTCACTCCAGAAAGTCGCGCACGACCAGCTTTCCGCCTCATCGGTCAGCTCCATGGCGGCAGGGACAAGGCCGCATAGCTGAAGATCGGATGTCGGCTCTCTCTAAAGTCTCAATAAAAAAGGCCATTTGACTCGCAGTCTG
>DASUZY010000075.1:0-8431 GCA_036376635.1 Sphingomicrobium sp. | reverse complement strand
AGCAGGCCCATCGCTGCGGGGATTACCATTGGGGGGTATTTCCATGCGCCGATCGATTCTCGCCGCCGTTCTCGCTAGCTGCGCGTCCCTCGCGCTTGCCGCTCCGACGCCCAAGGAGCAGCTGCTTCAGCCGCCGGCGGGCGCGCGCCACTACACGATCAGCTCGACGGCCGGGAAGCATGGCGACATCTGGTCCTGGAAGACGCCGGACGGAAAGCTGGCGTACCGCATGTCGATGTCCCTGCGGGGCTGGATCACCGAGGACGACGAGCTGCTGACGCCTGGTGCGGACGGCCGCCCGACCGCGATCGCTATTCGTGGCTACACCGATCAGGGCGATGCGACCGAGGACTTCAACGTCGATGGCAGCGGAGTTGCGCACTGGAAGACCGCGGTCGATTCCGGGTCGGCTCCCTACGCAGCGAAGCGTTACAGCACCTATGGCGGTCCCTGGCTGGCCAGCGAGAGCGACGTCAACGCTCTCGTTGCGGCGGGCGACAAGGGTCTCGACCTGCTGCCCACGGGCCATGCGAGCATCGCCATCGGGCAATCCCTGCAGATCGATGGTCCGCAGGGGCCGAAAACGCTGAAGCTCGCCTACATCAAGGGCCTTGGCTTTGCGCCCCAACCGGTCTGGCTAGACGGCGACAACAAGTATTTCGGGTTCGCCGGGGTCATCGCGCTGCTTCCCGAAGGCTACGAGAAGGCCGGGCCGAAGCTTAAGGAGGTGCAGGATGAGGCGACGGCGGCGATGGTCCGAGATGTCGCACATCACTTCCTGACGGCGTCGAACCGCACACCAACCCTCGTCAATCATGTCTTGATGTTTGATTCGGTCGCCGGGCGCTACCTTCCGGACCGGTCGGTGCTGATCGCCGACGGCAAGGTGGCCGCGGTCGGCGCTGCCGGCTCGATCAAGGCGCCCGCCGGCGCCACGGTCATTGACGGCGCGGGCAAGACATTGCTCCCGGGTCTGTGGGATTCGCATCAGCACGTGGGCGACGACTGGAACCTGCTGCAGAACGTCGCGACGGGCATGACCAATTATCGCAGCCCGGGCTCGCTCATCCCCGACGCGCTCAGCATCTACAAGCGCCGCGCTTCTGGCGACCTGCTGGCGCCGGATGGAAAAATCTCGGTCATCATCGACCGCAAGGATCCGCTGGCCGCCCAGGGTGCGCTAACCGTCAGTTCGGCCGCCGAGACCGTCGCCGCCGTCGACGAGATCAAGAAAGCGGGTCTGTGGGGCGCGAAATTCTACACCTCGATGAATCCTGCCTGGATCGCGCCGGGCGCTGCCGAGGCACACAGGCTAGGCCTTCACGTCCACGGTCACGTTCCGGCCGGAATGCGCCCGCTGGACGCCGTGCGCGCCGGTTATGACGAAGTCACCCACATCAACTTCATCATGATGCAGGCGATGCCGCAGGACGTCGTCGATAAGGCGAACACTGCGGCCCGGCTCGAGGGGCCTGCCAAATACGGCAAGGACGTCGATCTCGACTCTCCCGCCATGAAGGCGTTCTACGCGGAGTTGTCGAAGCGGGGGACGATCATCGATCCGACGCTCACCGTGTGGGAACCGTTGATGACCTCGGACGGCTCCGCGATCCCGCCTGAATACGCACCCTTTGCCGATATCGCTCCGCCCGCGGTCGCGCGCGGTTGGAAGATCAGCGGGTATCCACTGTTCGGCGGCCTCACGCGGGACGATTTCCGCAAGAGCTTCGACAAGATGGTCGGGCTCGTGAACCGGTTGCACAATGCGGGGGTGCGGATCGTCGCCGGCACCGACGGCTACGGCCTCGAGCTCGTTCGTGAGCTGGAACTGTACCAGCAGGCCGGGCTGACCAATCCGCAGGCGCTGCAGACCGCGACGATCGTTCCCGCCCGGATGACCGGCATGGATAATCGCGTAGGCTCGATCGCCCCCGGCAAAACCGCCGACATCATCCTGGTCGACGGCGATGTCTCGAAGGACATCCGCAACCTCCGGCACGTCGAGACAGTCTTCCTCGACGGTTATCGCCTCAGCGGAGCGGAGCTGCGCGCGGCGAGCGGCCTCAACGGAATGCCGAAATAGGATTGATCGCTGAGCGGGTTCGAGACTGGCATTAGCCGCTCAACGGGCGAGTTTCTCGGCTGCCCTCTCGACGTGCGCCTGCGGAACGTGCAGCTTGATGCAGCCCACCACCGTTGAATCTCGATCAGCACCGATGTCGAAGAAGGCGCGCTCGGCCCCTTCGGAAAGCGGCTCGAACCGAGTGAACGTCGCGCCGCAGGACCGGATCACTTGCGGCACGACGTTCTCGTAGTTCGGAACGTAATCGGGCTCGATATAGGGGCAGAGCTCATGCCCCTGCGTCGGATGAGCACAGGGCACCTGCGGCCCAACGGGACTCGTCGGCGTTGCGCCGAACTACAGGAAGTAGCTCACCGTCCCCGTGTCGGCTGCACCCATCACGAAAAGCGCCGCCGCAAGGAGAAACATCGCTCGCATTAGACGCGGCGGCGAAGCTCGTCCCTGATCTCGGTCAGCAGCTCGGTTTCGGTCGGGCCGACGGGGGCAGCCGGCGTTTCTTCTTTCTTCATCAACTTGGTCGCCCAGCGGACCATCAGGAAGATGATGAAGGCGAGAATCAGGAAGCTGACCACCTCAGTCACGAATGCGCCCCACCCGAGCACCGGCGCTCCGGCTTTCTTGAGCGCGGCATAGTCGGTCATCGAGCCGTGGTAATCGCCAGGCACCGGACCGAGTAGGATGAAGTGGCTCGAGAAATCGAGGCCGCCGAAAATCTTGCCGACGATCGGCATGATGATGTCGTCGGTCAGACTGGTCACGATCTTGGCGAAGGCGGCGCCGATGATCACGGCGACGGCGAGATCGAGGACGTTGCCCTTGGCGATGAATGCGCGGAAATCCTTCAGCATTGCGCTATCCCTTCAATGTCGGCTGCCATACAGTAGCGTGCTCCAGCATCATTTCCAGCCGCTCTGCTGTGTTGGTTTGTTAAGACAGCATCTTGAACGAGAACGGCCGTCGCTCTACTTATCGCGCAACCACCTTTGGGAGGGGCACAATGAGCATTTTCCGCCGTCTTGGTTTGCTTGCACCGCTTGCCGCACTGAGCCTCGCCGGCTGCGGCATCAACAGCGTCCCCACATCAGAAGAGAACGTCAACGCCAAGTGGGGCGACCTGCAGGCCGATTACCAGCGTCGCGCCGACCTCATCCCGAACCTCGTGGCCACCGTGAAGGGCTATGCGGCGCAGGAGAAGACGGTGCTGACCGAGGTCACCCAGGCGCGAGCGGACGCCACCGCCGTTCACCTGAGTGCCGCCGACCTCAACGATCCAGCGAAGGTCAAGGCGTTCAACGATGCGCAGAGCCGCCTGACCCAGGCGATCATCCCGCTGCAGCGGCTTCAGGAGGCCTATCCCGACCTCAAGTCCAACCAGAACTTCCTGGCGCTCCAGGACCAGCTGGAGGGCACCGAGAACCGTATCAACGCCTCGCGTCGCGACTACAACGACGCGGTCCAGCAATATAACACGCTGATCCGCACCTTCCCGACGGCAATCGGCGCCAAGGTCTTCTACGGCGCCAAGCCCAAGGTGCCATTCGAAGCGTCCACGGCGGCGCAGACCGCGCCGACGGTCAGCTTCGGCAACGCGAGCTGAGGTGAAACAGCTCCTCGCGGTCGTGTGGCTTGCGCTTCTTGCGCTGGCCACTCCCGTTGCTGCGCAGACCTTTCCTGCGAACAATGGATCGCCGGTTGTCGATCAGGCGGGGATTCTCACGCCCGCTCAGGTCGCTGACCTGACCTCAAAAGCGCAGGCGCTTTATGCGCAATCTGGGCGTGCTTTCGCAATTGCGACGGTGAAGAGCCTCGAAGGCTATCCGATCGAGGATTACTCTTACCGTCTTCTTAGATTCTGGAAGCTCGGCAGCGCCAAGAACAATGATGGCGTTCTGATGGTGGTCGCTCCCACGGAACGCAAGGTATTTATCACAACCGGATACGGGGCAGGGGCCTTCATGACGGACGCCATGTCGGGGGTGATCATCCGCGAGGATATCCTGCCTTACTTCAAAAAGAGTCCGCCAGATTATGGTGGTGGTATCGAGGCGGGCTCCGAGGCGATCATTAAGCAGATGAGTTTGCCCCCCGACGAGGCAGCAAAGAATGTCGCTGCTGCGAGCCAGACCCAGAGTCAGCGGCAGCATTCGGGCGGAAATCCTCTGCCCGTATTCTTCTGGCTCATGGTCTTTGGTTTCGTCGCCTTGTCTCACTTTCGGCGTGGCTTCGGTCGTCGCTATCGTACGCGCGGTGGCGGCATAAGCCCGTGGGTTGTGCTCTGGGGACTGAATGCACTTGATCGCGGCTCGCGTTCGGGCGGCTGGGGCGGTGGGTCGTCCTGGGGCGGAGGCGGCGGCTTCGGCGGAGGTGGTGGAGGTTTTGGCGGATTCGGGGGCGGTTCCGGCGGCGGCGGCGGGGCCGGAGGCAGTTGGTGATGCTACGCCTCACTGCAGAGGATCGGCAGAAGATTTCGGCCGCGGTTGCAGCAGCCGAGGCGAAAAGCAGCGGCGAGATCGTCGCGGTCACGACGCCAATCAGCGACGCGTACCATGACGTCGCGCTCCATTGGGCGCTGGTGCCGCTGTTCGCCGTCCTCGCCTGGGCGGCGTGGGCGCCGACAGCGCTCGTCTGGTGGTACGATTTTCTATTCGGCGGCTGGCAGCCGGATCCGACGATGAGCCAGCTGCTGACGCTGCTGATGTTCTTCGCCGCGCTGAAGTTCACCGTGGCGTTGCTCATCCTGAAGTGGATGCCGCTTCGGCTTGCGCTGACACCGCCGGCGACCAAGCACCGACGCGTCCGGCGCCGGGCGATAACCGTCTTCAAGGCCGCCGCGGAGCGCCGCACTGCCGGGCGGACCGGCATTCTCATTTACTTGTCGATCGCGGAGCGGCGCGCCGAAATCGTCGCCGATGAAGCAATCCTGAAGGTCACCGACGACCACACCTGGGGTGAGGCGATGACCGCGCTGATCGAGGGTGTTCGCGACGGCCGTCCCGCGGACGGGATCGTTGCGGCGATCGAGCGCGTTGGAGTGGTGCTTGCCGAGAAATTCCCTCGCTCGGCCGGCGACACGAACGAGATTCCGGACGCACTCATCGAACTATGAACCTTGAAGACCTGCCTCCCGTCGAGCTGATGTGGGAGGGAAAATTCGTCCGGGCTCTGCGCCGTGGCAAATGGGAATATGCGAGCCGCGCCCGCAACATCGGCGCCGTCGTTATCCTCGCCGAGTTTGAGGACAAGGTCATCCTGGTCGACCAGCCGCGCGTGGCTCCCGATTGCCGATGCATCGAACTTCCCGCGGGGCTCGTCGGCGACAAGGATCCGGACGCGACGGTCGAAGGCACGGCCATCAAGGAGCTGGAGGAAGAAACCGGCTTCACCGCCGAACGCGTCGAGCGGCTTGGCGAGTTCTACTCGTCGCCCGGAATGCTGTCGGAGGGATTCACGATCGTTCGGGCGCATGGCGTGCGGCAGATCGGAGAAGGCGGCGGCGACGAAAATGAGGACATCAGGGTGCACCTTGTCCCGCGAACCGACATACCGAACTTCATCGAGCAGAAGCGCGCCGAAGGGTTCGGCGTCGACGCCAAGCTGCTGTTGCTTCTGAATTTCTGACCGAGAAGCGCTGAACCGGGTGGAAAGAGCGGCGTTCTAGTCGCACTTGCCATGCCCCGCATCGTTCATCTCTCCGACCTGCATTTCGGCGCTCACGACGACCGGCTGGTTACGGCGGTAGAGACTCAGGTCGATGAGCTGAAGCCGGACCTGGTCGTGATCAGCGGCGACTTCACGCAGCGTGCCCGCACCGAGCAATTTCGCGATGCCTGCGAATTCCTGGGAAAGCTGAAGGAGCGGGGACATGACGTGCTCGGTGTGCCGGGCAATCACGACGTGCCGCTCTACGACGTGCTTCGCCGCTTCCTCTCGCCGCTGGCGCGCTACCGCCGGTTCATCGACGAGAACCTCTGCCCGTTCGTCGAACTGCCCGGGATCGCCATTCTCGGGATCAACACGGCCAGGTCGCTGACGTTCAAGGATGGGCGCATCAATGCCGCCCAGGTCGCATTCATTCGCGAATCCTTTGCCAGAACGCCGAAGGACTCAATGCGCGTGCTCGTCACGCACCATCCGCTCTTCGCCCTGGAAGTCGGCGCAGATTCGGGCCGGGCCATCGGCCGGCAAGAGCTGGCCCTCGATGCAGTCCAGGATGCGGGTGTCGACTTGCTCCTCGCCGGGCACAACCACCATGCGTCGAGTCAGGACGCGAGTGATCTGGTGACCAGGGCTGGGGGCGTTCTCGTCGTTCAGGCCGGAACCGCGACCTCGACAAGGGTGCGTGAGCAGGACCAGAGCTTCAACGTGATCGATCTCAGCGACGGCTGGGTGACTGTAACGGTTCACGGTTGGGCTGGCAGCGAGTTCGAAGCCAGGGACGCGAGCCGCTATGAATGGAGCGATGGCAAATGGCTGCTGCGGAAGGCACCGGAGCCAGCGCACTGAGCTTGTTCGACAGCATCGCGCTCGCCTAGAGGCGGCGAATGGCACTTCCCGACAATTTCGATCTCGATGAATTCGTTCAACGAGTACTCGCCGAGGACCTCGGAAAAGGCGGTGACGTAACCTCGCGGGCCACGATCGCAGAGAATGCGCGGTTTACCGCTGCCATGAACGCGCGGCAGCCAATCGTTGTGGCCGGTATCGAGATTGCGGCAGCATTCTTCCGAGCGATGGATTCCAGGGTCCAACTCGAAACTTTGGCCGAGGATGGCGCGCGGGTTGAAATGGGCGCGCCGCTGATGCGCATCGCCGGCAATGCGCGCGCAATGCTTTCGGCGGAGCGCCCGGCCCTGAACACGCTCCAGCATCTGTCGGGTATCGCTACACTGACGCGCCAGTATGTAGACGCGATCGACGGTACGGGCACAGTCCTGATCGACACGCGTAAGACCATTCCTGGCTTGCGAGTCCTCGAGAAATTCGCCGCAAGGATGGGCGGCGCCCAGAATCACCGAATGCGCCTCGATGACGGCGTGCTGATCAAGGACAACCATGTCGCGGTATGCGGCGGCGTGGCCGAAGCGGTGCGGCGCGCCAAGGATGCCGACACCGGCCTTCAGGTTCAGGTCGAGGTCGACCGGATCGACCAGATCGAGCCGGCACTGTCGGCCGGGGCCGACCGCCTGCTGCTGGACAACATGGATCCGGCCCTCTTGCGCGAGGCGGTGCGGCTGGTTGCGGGGCGGGTTCCGCTGGAGGCCTCTGGTGGAGTGACGCTCGAAACCATTCGCTTCCTGGCTGAAACGGGCGTCGATTTCATTTCGGTGGGCCGGATTACACAATCGGCTCCTGCCGTCGACATCGGCCTAGATTATTCAATAAGTTAGCCGGAACCCACCACTCGTGGTAATTGTAGGCAAGCTTATCGATTCCTGACCGCAACGTTCAGACCCATGACAGCTACTCAAGCGTATTTGCATGTATCAGATGGCCGCGAGTCCCCCTCCACGGCCAAGAAGTGAACGGAGGAAGTCATGTTCAGGAAGTTTGCACTGGCCGCTTCGGCCGCAGCAATGGTCGCAATCCCGGCCGCTGCCGATGCGCAATATTATGGCGGCTACGGCTATCATCATCATTATTCGCGGCCGCGCGTCAGCACCGTAATTTCGGTCGGAACGCCGGGCTATGGCTATTACGGCGGCTATGCCCCGTACGGCTACAATAGCTATCCGGCCTATGGCTACGGATACGGCTACCCCGCCTATGGCTACGGCTACAACAGCTACCCGGCCTACGGTTACAGCGGTTATGGCTACAACGGCTATAACGGCTACTATGGCAACGGCTATCAGTGCAGTGGCAACACGGTTGCCGGAGCCGCGATCGGCGGCATCGCCGGCGCAGCCGTCGGCAGCGCTGTCGGACAGAACCACTACAGCTATCGCGGCTACAATCGCGGTAACAACGGTGCCCTGATCGGCGGCATCGCTGGCGCGGTCCTCGGTGGCGTCGTCGGATCGAGCAGCTGCTAAGCTAATTCTCAGTTAGCCGCACAAGGGAGCGGGGCTTCGGAACCTACCGAGGCCCCGCTCACTTTTTTCGCGCATTGCTAACCAACCGCTCTTATAGGGACGCTAGCAAGGGCGCAGGTGCGCCTGGGAGACAGGTTTTGTTCAAGGGCCTCCAGCCCATCCTGTACGGCGGCCGTGAAGTGTGGCCGCTGATTGAGGGCGGCAAAGGCGTTTCCGCCACGAATCATGCGAGCAGCGGCGCCTGGGCGGCTGCGGGTGGCATTGGGACCGTTTCGGCCGTCAATGCCGACAGCTACGACGCTGAAGGTCGCATCAT
>DASUZY010000074.1:0-28354 GCA_036376635.1 Sphingomicrobium sp. | reverse complement strand
ATCAAGATCAAGGCGGGCACGACCGGCCTCCTGATGATTGGTGGAGGCGTTCCGAAGAACTTCACGCAAGACACTGTCGTCTGTGCGGAAATCCTCGGCCACGACGATGTCGAGGTGCACAAATATGCGGTGCAGATCACGGTAGCCGACGTGCGCGACGGCGCCTGCTCATCCTCGACCCTCCAGGAGGCGGCGAGCTGGGGCAAGGTATCGACCGCGATGGAGCAGATGGTGTTCGCCGAAGCCACTTCGGTGTTGCCGCTGCTCGCCAGCGATGCCTGGCATCGCGGAGCATGGCGCAACCGTGAGAAGCGGCGCTTCTCGAAGCTGTTCGACTAAGCGGCGGCCAGCAGAGGAGGTTCGACCCTCCTGCCCTTCATCCCCGTCTCCTCGAGCATGAAGATTCCAATCACGCCGATCCCGATGGCACCGGTCATGTAGAAGGCCGGCGCAATCGGGCTTTTCGTGATGTCGACCAGCAATTGCTCCATGAATTGTGCGCTGCCGCCAAAGATGGCGATCGAGACCGCATAAACCGTCCCAAGTGCGCCGGCTCTGATCCGCGCCGGTAGGGCCTCCGTAAACAGAGTGACCGAGGCGGGTGTCAAAAAGCCCATGATCATCGCCAGCAGGGCAGTCATTGAGAACAGAGCTGCAGCATTCTGGTAGCGGGCCATCAAGAAGAAGGCTGGAATGCCCACCACGAAGAGAGATGCCCACGCAGTAGTCGCGATCGGCTTCCGGCCATATCGATCGCAAAGCAGCCCGGAAACGAGATTGAAGGAGGTCATCGTCACCCCCATCACGACTGTTGCTCCAAACGCCGTCCTGGCATCGATATGAAGCGCGCGCTGGGCAAAGGTGGTGATGTAGTTAACGGTGTACGTGCCGATCGTCGCCCCCGCGAGAAGCAGGATGCCCGCAATAGCCAGGAACGACATCCTCTTGCGAGGTTCGGCAGACTGAGTGCCGCCAGCGCGAACCAAGGTCTCGCCGAGCGTGCGCCGGATTGCGATTGTGAATGGAACGATCAAGGCTCCGAGGATTAGCGCGACCCGCCATCCCCATTCGCTAAGCGCTGACGGACTTAGGCTGGAGGAGAGGAAAAGGCCGACTGCTCCTGCAACGAGGATCGAGAAGTTCTGCGTCGCAAACTGAAGCGAGACATAGAACGCTCGTCGGTGCGGCGGCGCAGCCTCGACAAGGAAGGCAGTATTGGGTCCAACCTCGCCGCCAAGCGCGAAGCCCTGAAGCATTCGAAATAGAACAGCTAGCACAGGCGCAGCCAAGCCGATCATCGCATAGGACGGCGTCAGCGCGAGGCCGACGATCGCAATGCCCATCAGCGTGAACGTCAGGATCATCGCGGGTTTTCGACCCCTACGGTCGGCAATTCTGCCAATGGCGAACCCGCCCAGCGGCCTCGTCACGAAACCGACGCCGAATGTCGCCAGCGAAAACAGGAGCTTGGTGTCCGAGCTGCTACCCGGAAACAGGGCCTCGCCGATTTGGACCGCGAAAAAGCTGTAGGTCAGGAAGTCGTAGAACTCGAGCGCGTTGCCAGCCGACACCGCGGCGATCTGCGCTTTGCTCAGGGAAGGTCTCTCGGCAGGCATCACCACTCCCGTCCGCAGATGAGGCTCCCACATCGCGGCCAGTCGCACAAGCGACCTAAGCGCGCTCACTCCTCGAGCCCGGAATGGCTAGCGCGCCAGTGAGGGCTACCATCACCGCGACCATCATGTACCAGCCTGGCGCGATCGGATTGCCGGTCCAGCGGATCAGAAGTGTTTCGAGGAGCTGGGTCGTTCCGCCGAAGATGGCGATGGCAAGCGCATAGACGAGGCCGATTGCGCCGGCCCGCGCTCGTGCCGGAAGCGCCTGAACGAAATGAATCGTCGCCGGGGATGAGCCAAGGATGTGGAGCACCGTCAGCACCGCCGTGGAAGTCAAAAGCGCGGTTGCAGTTCGACTCTGGTCCAGTAGGTGAAAGACGGGCACGATCGACAAGACAAGGAGCAGCCAGGGCAGGATCAGCACCCGCTTGGCGCCGTAGCGGTCGACCAGCCAGCCTCCGGTCAGGTCGCCGATCACTCCGATCACCCCAAGGACGATCGTCGCTGCGAAGGCGGTCGGGACCGGCATGTGCAACGTAGATTGAGCGTAGGTCGTCAGATACTCGAGCGTATAATTGCTGATGGTCGCTCCAGCGATAATCAGCAGCCCGGCGATGGCGATCAGCAGAACCGGCTTCGAAGTGGCGGCGTTTGGTTCCGAGCTTTCCGGAAGCGTCTCCTCGAGAGTCCGGCGCAGCCTGAGGCCGAGCGGGACGATCGAAACTCCAATCAGGAAGGCCACGCGCCAGCCCCATGAAACCAGCTCACCGGGCGTCAGCATCGACGAGAGCCCGTATCCGATCAGTCCCGCGACCAGCACGGCGAGGTCGGCCGAAGCGAAATTCAGTGAAATGTAGAAGCCTCGCCTGCCCGGTGGAGCGGCTTCCATCAGATAAGCGATGTTGGGACCGACCTGTCCCCCAAGCGCGAAGCCTTGAAGGAGACGGAATCCAACCGCGAGGATCGGCGCAATCATCCCCACTGCGGCATATGAAGGCGTGAGCGCGAGGCCTGTCATCGCCACGCCCATGATCGCGAATGACAGGATCATTGCGGGCTTCCGCCCTTTGCGGTCGGCGATCCGGCCAATGGCCAGCCCGCCCAAGGGCCGGGAAATGAAGCCGACTCCGAAGGTTGCCAGCGAGAGCAGCAACGAGTTTTCGCCTGGAAACAGGGCTTCGCCGATCTGGGTCGCGAAAAAGGCGTAAGTGACGAAGTCGTAGAATTCGAGCGCGTTGCCGGCCGTCACCGCGGCGACCTGGCTGCGGCTCAGCTGCGCTCTTGTCGCCTCCACGGTCTGCTTGTCTCCCCCAGCAGACGACGGTCACACCCCTGCGCTCCAAAAGCAAGCGTTCGACCAACTCCCAATGACCGTCTGCCAACGGCGGTCGCCTGCTTGCCGCTTTGCGGTCAGCAGTTAAGAAGCAGCTATTCCTTGAGGGGGAAACTCACCGATGCGCCGTACATTCGCTGCCCTGACCCTTGCCGCCTCCTTGCTCTTCGCGGCACCCGCACTTGCCGCGGATGCGCCGAACAAGGACGCTGACGCCAAGGACAAGATCGATCTTCCGCCGATGTCGCCCGACAAGTCGGTCGAGCAGTCCGTTAGCGTCGGCGGCCGCATCATCCGCTACCGGGCGACGGTCGGTCACATCGACCTGCGTGACGACAAGGGCAAGACGATCGGCCAGGTTGTCTTCACCGCTTATACCGTCCCGAGCCCCAATGCTCCGAGACCGGTGACGTTCGCGTTCAATGGCGGTCCGGGCGCTGCCTCGGTGTTTCTCAACATGGGCGCGATCGGGCCCAAGCGCGTCGCCTTCGGCACTCAGGGCGACAGTCCTTCGGATCCGGCCGTCCTTCGTGACAATCCGGCGACCTGGCTCGACTTCACCGATCTCGTTTTCGTCGACCCGATCGGCACGGGTTATTCGCGAAGCCTCGTCGATCCCGATGAGACCAAGAAGGATTTCTACGGCGCCAAGCCCGACATCGAATATCTGAGCCGCGTTGTTTACGACTGGCTCGCGCAGAACGGCCGGATGACGAGCCGCAAATATCTGGTCGGCGAAAGTTACGGTGGCTTCCGGGTGCCGCGTCTCGCTTATTATCTGCAGAGCCGAATGGGCGTCGGCGTCTCCGGCGTGGTGATGGTGTCGCCGTACTTGGATCCCGCTGCGACAGGCAACGAGACCAGCCTTTCGCCCCTCCCCTGGATGATCAACCTGCCATCGATGACGGCGGGCAATTACGAGCGTCAGGGCCGTCCGCTCAATCCGGCGACCATGAGCGAGGTCGAAAACTACGTCCGGACCGACTTCGTCACGGACTTCCTCAAGGGCGCGTCCGACCGCGCAGCGACCGATCGGCTCTCGGCAAAGGTCGCCGGCTTCACGGGCATCGACCCAGTGCTGGTGCGCCGGCTCGACGGGCGTCTGGATATTGGCACCTATCTTCGCGAAATTCGCCGCAACACGGGCCAGGTGGGCAGCGTCTACGATTCTAACGTGACTGCCTATGACCCATTCCCGGCCTCCGCGGACGCCAACTACAACGACCCGCTGCTCGACGGGATCATCGCGCCAACCACCAGCGCGGAGGTCGACTTCATCAACCGGCAGGTCGGCTGGAAGGCCGACTGGCACTATGAAACGCTGTCTTACGAGGTGAACAAGGCGTGGACGAGGGATGATTCCGATTCGCCGGTTACCGATCTTCGAAAGGCCATCGCCAACGATCCGCGCATGGCGGTGATGATCGCGCATGGATGGGACGACCTCTCCTGTCCGTATTTCGGCTCCAAACTGATCGTCGATCAGATGCCGAGCTTCGGGCAGCAGGACCGCGTGAAGCTCCACGTCTATCCGGGCGGTCACATGTTCTATGCCCGCCCCGACAGCGCCATGGCATTCAAGCGCGACGCGATGGCGACGTACGGGCTTCGCTGATCGGTTGCCAAGCGTAACGAACTGACGCACCCTTCCCCTGCTCATCTCGGGGGAGGGTTTCATGGATCTCAATCCGCTGCTCGGGCCGATTGTCGCGCTCGTCGCCTGGACGCTGATCATCCAGATCTGGATGTACGCGACCCGCTTGCCCGCCATGCGCAAGGCCGGGATCAGCTTCAAGGGGCGGGTCGGCACTCGCGGTGGAGCGCTCGAGGGCAAGGTGCCGGACCAGGTGAATTGGAAGGCACACAACTACAACCACCTGCTCGAACAGCCGACGATCTTCTACGCAATCACGATCGCGCTGATCCTCATGGGCTTCGACGCCCATATGAATGCTTATCTCGCCTGGGGCTATGTCGCGTTCCGCGTCCTCCACAGCCTCGTCCAGGTGACGGTGAATGTCGTTTTCTACCGGTTCCTGCTGTTCATCGGCGGGAGCCTATGCCTGCTGGGGCTCACGTTGCACGCCGCGGTCTTCCTCATCCACCACGGGTAAAGGAGGCTACCAGCTCGACGTGCGTCGACCAGCGGAACTGTCCGACGGGACGAATCCAGTCGAGGTAGTAGCCACCGTCGACGAGCGCTTTTGCGTCGCGCGCGAAGGTCGCCGGGTTGCAGCTGACGTAGGCGATCCGCATCAGCGCTGATCGGGCCAGGCTCGCGACCTGCTCTTCCGCGCCGGCCCGCGGCGGATCGAGAACTGCCGCGTCGAACCGCTTCAGTTCCTTCGGATCGAGCGGCTGGCGATAGAGATCGCGATGTTCGACAGTCATGGCCGGCGCCGCTCTCTTCAACGCCGCCGCGGCGTCCCTCGAAGCTTCCGCCGCGTAGGTCGCGCGCGTTGCCAGGGCGAACGTTCCCAGTCCTGCGAACAAGTCAGCAATGAGCGGAGCGGCGGCGAGCGCCTCCTGAACCAGCGTGACGAGCTCGGCCTCCCCCTCCTCGGTCGCCTGCAGGAACGTACCCACGGGGAAGGACACCGGCACGCCCGTCAACGTAACCGTAGCCGGCCCTGGCTCGTACAAGGCTTCGGGACCAAGGCCCCGATCGATGCTCAACCTCGCAAGTTCATGGTCGATCGCGAATGACGTCAGTTGCTCGATTTCGGAAAGGCGTCCCGCCGGAACGCCCTTGATCGTGACGTCAGGGCCGCGATCGATCATTGTCAATTGGATCTCGGCCACGCGCCTGGGCTGGAGCATGTCCGCCAGGAGCCTACGCAATGGATCGACCAGGTCGAATAGCTCCGGCCGCAGAACATGGCATTCCCGCATGTCGACTATGCGATGGGACATCTCAGCGTTGAACCCGATGGCGACGCCCTGGCCGGCCTTCAGCGCCTTCAATGTCGCGCGACGCCGGCTCTTTGGCGGCGACAGGTGCGGCGGCCGCACTTCGGTCGTCAAACCGTGGTGACCAAGGGCCGTCTCGACACGCGAAACCAGATAATCCCGGTATGCCTCGTCGTCGGCATGCTGAAGCTGGCAGCCGCCGCACTCCGGAAAGTGCCGGCACGGCGGCTCCTGGTGATGCGGGCCGTAGGCGAGTGCACCGTCATCCAGCACTGCGTCGCGCGGAACGCCAAAAGGCACGTGGCGGCCGCTTGAGGTGACGCCATCGCCCCGAGCGGCGATCCGGACGATCGGCTCGTTGGTCACAACAGCCGGAGGGCCTGCGGGATGGCTTCGGCAAGATCGTCGGCGATGAGCTGAGGCCCGACGATCTCCGCGGCACGGCCGTGCAGCCATACGCCAGCCGAGGCTGCTTCAAATGCCGGCAGCCCTCTAGCTCTCATTGCCGCGATCAAACCCGCCAGGACATCGCCGGTGCCAGCGCTTGCCAGCCATGCCGGTGCTGGCGGAGCAAAGCCGAGCCGGCCGTCCGGAGCCGCGACCAGCGTGTCCGGCCCCTTGTAGACCACCACCGCGCCGGAGCGGCGTGCAGCTTCGAGTGCGCGCTCGGGCTTGGACCCTTCAATGTCGCCGAACAGCTTTCGGAACTCGCCTTCATGCGGCGTGATGATCGCATCCTGGCCCTTCAGACGCTCAGGCTCTCCCAGATGAGTGATCCCGTCCGCGTCGATAACCTTGGGCGCCTTCGAGGTCAGAGCCAGGGTCAGTACCTGAGGGACGTCACCGAGTCCGGGGCCGACGAGCAGGCAGCCGATCCGCTCGTCATTCACCGGCGCGGTGTCGAGCTGGACAATGGCATCCGGCAGGCCTTCGATCGGACGAGAGGTGCTGAGACGCACGTAGCCCGCTCCCGCCCGTGCAGCCGCTCTGGCCGAAAGCGCGATTGCGCCGGGCATCGCACCGGCGAGGGCATGCACCAGTCCGCGGTCGTACTTGTGGCCGTCAGGATCGAGCGGCGGCAGCGATGGCAGGCAGATCTCATGCCAATCGCCCGGCGCCTCGACGCCGATGTCGGCCAACACGAGCCGGCCGCAGCGATGCATGGCCGGATGCAACAGGTGCGCCGGCTTCAACGCGCCGAACGTAACGGTCACATCGAACTTCGGGGCCGGGCTCAGCTCTTCCCCGCTGTCGGTCGCGACTCCGCTTGGCAGGTCACACGCAATCATCGCTACAGATTCACGGCAGAGGCGGGAAAGCTGTTCTGATACAGACGTTTCAAGGCCACGCTTGAGGCCTGTTCCAAACAGACAGTCGATCAGCAATGGTGCCGCGGCGGTGCTGCCCGAAAGGGGCTCGACTACACCCTTCCACTCCGAACGTGCCCATTTGGACGCGTCACTGCCGGGTTCGGCAAGAGCGGCGATCCGAACCTCGATGCCACGTGCCGCGAGATGGCGCGCGGCGACATAGCCATCGCCGCCATTGTTCCCCGGTCCGCACAAGATGAGCGTCGGCATCGGACCAGCGAAGCGATAGGCGGCTTCCGCGAGCGCCGCTCCCGCGCGCTCCATCAACGTTTCCACGGTGTTGCCGCCGTGAATCGCCGCCTCCTCGGCGGCGCGCATTGCCTCGGCAGTCAGGATCGAGCGTTCATTCATGCCAAGCGCCCTAGCGCAGGAATGTCGCCAGGCGCCACCACTCGCGAGGCACGGCTTCCGCCGCCAAGTCCCGCGCATCCTCGCTTTCGAACAATGCGAAGCAGGTTGCGCCCGAGCCCGACATGCGGACGAACTCGACGCCAGGCTGCGCATCCAGCCAGGCCAGCATCGCTCCGATCTGAGGCACCAGCGCGATCGCCGGTGTCTGGAGATCATTGCGACCTGTGCTCCAGTCGTCGAGAGAACCGCGATCGACGCCATCCCAACGACTGAAGACTTCGGCGGTCGACAGCGCCACACGAGGGTTCACCAGCAGAACCGCCCTTCCCGAGATGCCCGAAAGCTCGATCGGCGAGAGTCGATCACCGGCGCCTTCACCCCTCATCGGCAAGCTGAGCAGGCAAGCCGGCACATCGCTTCCGAGTGCAGGGGCAACCGCCTGCGCACTCTGGGGGTCGATCCGCCACAATGACGTCAAAAGCCGGAGGGTAGCTGCCGCGTCGGCCGAGCCGCCACCGATGCCGGAGGCGACGGGCAGCCGCTTATCCAGAGTGATCGCCGCTCCCGCCTCGACCCCTGCATAGTCAGCTAGCGCGTGTGCGGCTTTCGTCGCAAGATTATCGTCTGGGTCGTCGAGATCTCCGGCAAAGGGCCCGGTAATGGCAAGCGAGATCGAATCCGCGGGCTCGACGCTGAGCCGATCGCCGTCGGTACAAAAGGCGAAGACCGTCTCGATCGCGTGCCGTCCATCGGGCAAGCGCCCGCGCACATGCAGTGCGAGGTTCAGCTTGGCAGGTGCGATATCCCGAAGAGGCGTACTCAAGGCGCCGCATTTGCGGGACTGAGCCCGTTCGACAGCTTGGCCTTTACCCTCGCGGCCATGTCGTCTTCGGCGGTGACGAGCGCGGCCTTCCACGCGTACCGCGCCTCCAGACGCCGGCCCGATTTGTAGAGCGCGTCTCCCAAATGCTCCTGTATCTCCGCCTCGTCAGGGTCTTTCTGCGCCGCCCGCTGCAAGGTCGCGATCGCCTCGTCCACCTTGCCCCGCTTATATTGGGCCCAGCCAAGCGAATCCGTGATCGAGCCGTCATCGGGCGCAAGCTCGCTGGCCTTGCGGATCATCGCCTCCGCCGCGTCCAGATTTTCGTGATGCTCCAGCTGCGCATAGCCCATGAAGTTAAGCAACAACGGTTGATCGGGCTGGAGGGCGAGCGCGGCCTGTAGCGCGCCCTTGGCCTCGGGCCAGCGTCCCGCGTCCTGAAGCGCGCTCGCCCGAAGCAGGAGCAGCGACCAGAGATCGTCATTTTCGTGCCGCTCCGTCGCAATCGCGATTGCCCGTCCGTAGGCGTCGGCCGCGGCATCGTGGCGTTTCATCGCCTGAAGAACATCTCCAAGGCGCGAGTAATCGCTCTGGTCGGCACCCGGAGCAGCGGCCGCAATCGCGGCGACCCGATAAGCCTCGTCGAATCGCTTGCCATCGGAAAGAATACGGATTTGCGTGTCGCGCACCTCGGAAATGAGCGGATTGTCGGCCGGCACTGTCCGAAGCAACCCCAGTGCTTCAGCAGTCCGATCCTGGCCCGAGAGCAGCAGCGCGAGGAGCGAGATTGCGGCGCTGTCCTGAGGGTTCAGATATCGTGCCACCTGAACGAGGCCGATCGGCGGAGCGGTGTGCTGGAGCCTGGCGATATCGGCAGCGAAAGCCGTGAGCGCGTCGGCAAAAGCCTTGGGCAATGTATCGATGGCCTGCCCAGCAGTCTTCCCTGCCATGATCCGCTGTCTGGCGGCTTGCTCGCCAGCGCCCATTCCATCGATCATCATCAGCGCACGGGGCCGGTCCCCCGCCGCGAGAAAACCGTCGGCGAAGGCAAGCCGAAGCCGAGCCTCGCGTCCTCCCGCGCTGCCGATGGCATGTCGAGCAAATGGCTCTGCATCCGCGGTTCGCCGGGCCTTCAGGAGGATCAGGGCCCGCTGCTCGTCGCTGAGCGGCGCCAGCAAGCTGCCTGACGGCACCTGGTCCAGCGTCGACAGCGCCTGATCGAAGCTACCCCGCTCCGCGAAGGTCCATGCGTTGATCATCGGCGCAAGGAAGCTGAGATCGCCGCCCCCGCCGCCGGCGGCTAACCACGGCAACGCCCGGTCCGGGCGACGCCTTCGAATCTCTTCGGCGACGAGGAGCAACCGCGCATCGGTCGTCAGCTTTGCCGGCGGGATGTTGTGCGCAAGGCTCAGGGCAAGGTCGATCTGACCTGCACCCACCGCCTCGCTGAGTGCCTGCCGCGTAAGGTCGGGCTTACCCGGCTCCGCCTCCGCCAGCGAGGCAAGTAGCGTTGCCGCCCGGGCATGCTCGCCATTGATCGCAGCGGCGCGCGCCTCGACATAGGTCCGGGCAGGATCGGAGACGGGCATTCGAACCGCCGCGTCCGCCGAAGCTCCCGCAAGCACCGTCAGGCTGATTCCGGCGACGAGCCTACATGTTCGGGTAATTGGGACCTCCACCGCCTTCGGGTGTGACCCAATTGATGTTCTGGGTCGGATCCTTGATGTCGCAGGTCTTGCAGTGAACACAGTTCTGGGCGTTGATCTGGAGCCTCGGCTCACTATTCCCACCATCGACAAATTCATACACGCCAGCCGGGCAATAGCGCTGTTCCGGGCCCGCATAGACCGGCAGGTTGACGGCCGTCGGTATATCCGCATCCTTGAGCGTCAGATGAACCGGCTGATCCTCTTCGTGGTTGGTGTTTGAGACGAACACGGAGGAAAGCCGATCGAACGTGAGCGCTCCGTCCGGCTTCGGATAGTCAATCGGCCGAGCGCCGCCCTTAGGCTTCAGCGACAGATTGTCGGCCTTGTGCCTCAAGGTCCAGGGAACGCCAATCTTCAACTGATTCAACCACATGTCGAAGCCAGCGTAGAGCGTTCCTAAAGTCCCGCCCCAATGCGCGACGGCGGGCTGGACGTTTCGAACGCCATGAAGCTCGGTCGCGACCCAGCTCTTGTGAAGCGCTTTGGGATATTCATCGAGCACGTCGCTCGAACGCTCTTCCGAAAGCGCCTCGAACGCCGCGTCTGCCGCGAGCATCGCCGACTTCATCGCAGTATGCGTGCCCTTGATCCGGGGCACGTTCACGAAACCCGCAGAACAGCCGATCAACGCGCCGCCAGGGAATACCAGCTTCGGAATGGCCTGATACCCGCCCTCGTTGATCGCCCGCGCCCCGTAGGACAACCGTCGTCCACCCTCGATCTCGGCCCGGATCGCCGGATGGGTCTTCCAGCGCTGCATTTCCTCGAACGGTGAAAGGTACGGGTTGGAATAATCGAGCGCGACGACGAAGCCGAGCGCAACCTGGTTGTTTTCCTGATGGTAGAGGAACCCGCCGCCCCAGGCGTCCGTCAGCGGCCATCCCTGGGTGTGAATAACCCTTCCGGCTTTATGTTTCTCGGCAGGAATCTCCCACAATTCCTTGATTCCAAGTCCAAAGACCTGCGGTCCGCTTTCATCGCGCAGCCCAAACAACTCTGTCAGCCGCTTGGTCAGATGGCCCCGCGCACCTTCGGCGAAGAAGGTGTATCGGGCATGCAGCTCCATTCCGGGCTGGTAATCGGGCCGGCGGCTGCCATCCCGAGCGATGCCCATGTCACCAGTCGCGACGCCCTTCACCGAGCCGTCGTCGTTGAACAGGATCTCCGCCGCCGGGAAGCCAGGAAAGATTTCGACGCCGAGTTCCTCGGCCTGCCCGGCCAGCCAGCGGCACAGGTTGCCGAGACTGAGGGTATAGGTTCCCTTGTTGTTCATGAAGGGCGGCATCAGCCAATGCGGGACGCCAAGCTTTCCTTTAGCAGTGAGCACCCAATGATGATTCTCGGTGACGGGAACGGTCAACGGTGACCCTTTGTCCTTCCAGTTGGGGATCAGCTCATTGAGGGCCCTGGGGTCGATCACCGCGCCCGAGAGGATATGGGCGCCAACCTCGCTGCCTTTTTCAAGGATGCAGACGCTGAGCTCGCAGCCCGCGGCATTGGCCAGCTGCTTCAGGCGGATGGCTGCGCTGAGCCCCGCGGGCCCCGCGCCGACGATCACCACGTCGTAGGCCATGGATTCGCGGTCGCTCATCTTCCTCCCGTCGCGCTGTCCACACAATTCGACTCAAATGTCCTGCCCATTCCTTGACCGGAACGTCAATGCCGGGCGAGGAATGCAAGTGTGGGCGGGGAAGTGGAATCGATCGGCTTTGCCGAGGCGCGCAGTGCGTTAGCCTGGTGGCTGGAAGCCGGCGTCGACGTGGCTCTTCAGGAAGAGCCCCGCGACTGGCTGAAGGCGCCCGAGCCGCGGACGGCCAAAGTCCCCGCGCAGCCCTCCACGCCTCCTCCGAACGTGAGCCCGCCGAGCCATGACACTCTGGCTGATCTTCAGCAGTGGCTTGCCAGCAGCATGCACCTCCCGCTCGCGACATCGACGGCGCGCCGGATCCTGCCGCAAGGGCCGGAAGATGCGGCGATCATGTTGCTCAGCGATGCGCCCACATCGGAAGATTTCATGTCGGGTCAGCCGATCGGCGGTGAATCTTGGGAGCTCGCCAAGCGGATGCTCGCGGCAATAAATATCCCCGCTGATCAAGCTTACAGCGCCTCCCTTTCCTGCATCCACTCGCCCGGAGCGAAGATGAGCGCCGACGAGCGGCAAGCGTGCATCGAAATCGCTCGCCGTCACATCCGCCTCGCCAAACCCAAGCGCCTGCTGCTGTTCGGCGAGGGCGCCTCACAGGCGCTGCTGGGCAAGCCGATCGTGCAGGCGCGGGGCCATGTTCAGCGGATCGAAGGGGTGCGCACCGTCGCCACCTTCCACCCTCGCCACCTGATTAAGCGGCCATTAGACAAGTCATTGGCATGGAAGGACTTGTTGCTGTTGATGGAGGACGAATCTTGAAGTCGGGCCTGTTCGCGTTCGGAACCCTCATCTGGGCCGCGCCCCTGCTCGCGCAGACGGCGCCCGATCCCCTCGCTCCGCTCCCTGCAACTCCTGCGAAGCCCCCAAGGACTTTCCCGACCCAAGAGACGGCCGTCCCAATCCTCGGATCGCCGGAAATAGCGCCGCAACAGCAAACGCCGAGTGTTGCTATCAAACCGGCCCCTTCCCTCACACCTTCGGCAGTCGTGGTCATTCCCAAGGACTGGCGCGGCGTGTTCGATGCGATCGACGCCGGCAATTGGGCCTCGGCCCAGGCCGGGATTGCCGCTCTTCCCCGCGACGTTTTGACGCCGGTCGCCAAGGCAGCGCTTTACACGGCCAAAGGCTCGCCAGTGGTCGATCTGGCCTCATTGCAGGCGTTGCTTGCCGAAGCGCCCGACCTCCCCCAGGCCGACCAGCTGGCCGCGATGGCCGTGAAGCGTGGCGCGACCGTGCTGCCCCAGACGACGCCGGAAAAGCCGCTCTACAGCATTGGCTCAGCGCCAATTCGTTACAAGGCGCGTCCGGTTCAGGGAGAGCCTTATGCCGATCAGCTGCGCTCGCTGCTCGATCCACTGATCAAGCAGGATGATGCCGCCGGTGCCGAGGCGCAGCTGGTTCTCTACGGTCCGCAGCTGTCAGTCGAAGCGCGAGCCGAGGCGGGTCAGCGGGTCGCGTTCGCTTATTATGTGAACGGCCTCGATCTCGATGCCCGGCGAGTGGCGGATACGTGGCGTCAGGGTGCCACCGGCGAATGGGCGAGTCAGGCCGCCTGGATTTCGGGCCTCGCTTCATGGCGGCTGGGCGACTGGAACGCCGCTTCAACCTCATTCCAGCAGGTCGCTCAGCTTGCGCAGCAGCGCGAACTTCGTGCGGGTGGCTTTTACTGGGCTGCACGTTCCGAGCAGGCCGCTGGGCGGCCTCGCTCAGTCGAGAGCCTGCTTCGGAATGCGGCATCCGCCAGTGAATCGAGCGAAAGCTTCTACGGTCTTCTCGCCCGTGAGACCCTGGGAATGCCAACCAGGCTTGCCGCCGATCCATTCAGCGGGTTCGATCCGCCTGTCGATCAACTTCCCAACGTGCAGCGGGCGGACGCGCTCGCCCGGATCGGTGAACCCGCGCTCGCCGAAGACATGCTCCGCCAGCAAGCCAGGATCGGCGCGGTCGGCGAGCACCACGCTTTGATTCAGGTCGCAAAGAAGCTCGACCTTCCCGCGGCTCAGCTCTGGTTGGCGAACAACGGCCAATGGGGTGCCCGTTCCGACTCCACGGACCGTTATCCAAAGCCGTCCTGGCGGCCCGTGGGCGGTTGGCGCGTCGATCCTGCCCTCGCCTTCGGGCATATCATTCAGGAATCCGCCTTTCGCCGCACTGCGGTGAGCACCGCCGGTGCGGTGGGATTGATGCAGGTCACGCCCGCGACGGCCCAAACCGTCTCCCGCAGCGGTGGCGTCACTTACACCAGCGGCGCCCTGACCGACCCGCGCTACAATCTGGAATTCGGGCAAAGCGTCATTGAACTCTACCGGACCAAGTCAGGCACCGCGGGACAGCTCGCCAGGGTCATCGCCTCCTATAATGCCGGGCCGCTGCCGGTCGCTCGCTGGGCCGCGATCAACGACCGGGGCGACCCCCTGCTGTGGATCGAGTCGATCCCTTATTGGGAGACGCGCTACTATGTGCCCGCGGTGCTTCGGAACATGTGGGTTTACCAGGGCCTCGATGACGAGCCGACCGACACACTGAAGGCCATGGCTCAGCACCGATGGTCAGGGATGCCATCGGAGTCAGCTGCCGGCAGCCACTAAGAAGTTCTTGTTTTGTTCCTATTGGAAACTAGGCTGGCACTATGCCGGTCGAGTCGAGTCATGGCCGCGGGGCGACCCGCAATGCGACGCCCACGCGCTTCAACCTGAAGGAGCGCGCCGCCGATGGCGAATGGCTCGATCAGGTTGAAGCGATTGACGGAATTGCACCGCGACGAACCACGGTGACGATCGAACGGCCAAAGTCGATCCTTACCCGCAACAGTTCCCCCGACATCGGATTCGACCGGTCGATCAACGCCTATCGCGGCTGTGAGCATGGCTGCATCTATTGCTTCGCCCGCCCGACGCATGCCTATCACGACCTTTCGCCGGGCATCGATTTCGAATCCCGGCTGTTCGTGAAGCCCGCTGCGGCGCAGCTCCTCCACGCCGCTTTGTCGCGGCCCGGCTACGAATGCCGGCCAATCGCGATGGGGACGAACACCGATCCCTATCAGCCGATCGAGGAACGCTGGCGCATCACCCGGTCGGTGGTCGAGCTACTGGTCGAAACCAGGCATCCTTTCACCATCACGACTAAGTCCGACCGCGTGCTCCGCGATCTCGACCTGCTGAAGCAGGCAGCCGATCTGCGGCTCGCCTCGGTGGCGCTTTCGGTGACGTCGCTCGATCCGAAGATCGCGCGCACCCTCGAACCGCGAGCCGCCCAGCCAAGGAAGCGGATCGCCGCCATGAAGGCACTCAACGATGCCGGCGTGCCCTGTTACGTCGCGATCGCTCCTGTCGTTCCGCAGATCACCGACCACGAACTCGAGCATATCGTCGAAGCTGCCGTTGCCGCGGGAGCACCGGGCGGATTCTACCTTCCCGTGCGTCTGCCGCACGAAGTAGCGCCATTGTTCCGAGCCTGGCTTGACCAACATTTCCCCGATCGGGCGGCCAAGGTGATGGCTACGATCAGGACGCTTCGCGGTGGTCGCGACAACGATCCCGATTTCTTCACCCGGATGCGCGGCCAAGGGCCTTGGGCGGACCTGCTCCGCACGCGGTTCGAAATTGCATCGAAACGTTATGGGTTGAGACAGGCAAAGTTTCCGCTTCGCACCGACCTCTTCCAGCCGCCGGAAGGCGATCAGATGCGGCTCCTTTAATCGACCCACACGGAAATTTTGTCGACGTGCGGACGTGACAGCGGCGGAACGGCTGCTACGCCTTCGGCCATGAAGAAATTGCTCCTCACCGTTCTTCTCGCCGGCGCGCCTGCATTCGCTCAGACCTCGATCACGGCGCTGCCCCCGCCGGTCGTGACCGATCCCGGGGTCGCCGCACTGCGCGACGATGCGCTCAACAATGACCATTACGCCTGGGACATCAGTGAAGGTCTCACGACGGAAGTGGGTCAAAGGCTCGCGGCGACGGAGGCGGAGGCGCGAGCACGGGATTGGGCTGTGAAGCGGCTGACCGCGATGGGTTTTGCCAACGTGCACGTCGAGCGGTTCACAATGCCGGTATGGATACGTGGAGCTGAGGGAGCGGAGATCATCTCCCCTTTTCCGCAGAAATTGGCCGTCGCGGCGCTCGGCTACAGTGGTTCTACCGGACCGGCGGGAATCACGGGCGAAATTGCCTATTTCGATAGCGTCGATGCCCTTCGCCTGGCTCCCGAAAGCGCGGTGCGCGGCAAGATCGTCTTCATCGACCACCATATGGTGCCGACCCAGGACGGCGCCGGTTACGGCCAGTTCGGCGCGCCTCGTCGACAGGGTCCGACCATTGCCTCACTGAAGGGCGCAATCGGGATCGTCGTGCGTTCAATCGGTACCGATCATCACCGGAACCCGCACACGGGCGTGCAATATTTCACCGACGGCGCGAAGCCGATTCCCGCGGGCGCTCTCTCCGTGCCGGATTCGGAGCAACTGGTACGAATCCTCAAGCGGGGAACGCCTGTCATCATGCACCTGACGCTTGTTAGCGAGCGCCGCGAGGACGGGCGCTCCGGCAATGTGGTTGCCGAGGTCCCGGGCCGCGACCCACGCGCGCCGATCCTGTTGGTCGGTGGCCATCTCGATAGCTGGGATTTGGGGACAGGTGCGATCGACGACGCCTCCGGGGTGGCAATCGTGACCGCCGCTGCCAAGCACATCATGGATGCCGGCCAGCCCCTGCGCACCATTCGCGTCGTGTGGTTCGGCGCCGAGGAGCCCGGTGGCTTTGGCGGAAATGCGTTCTCCGCTGCCCACCCCAAAGACGTCTACGCGATTGCAGGCGAAAGCGACCTAGGCGCCGACCGAGTGTGGCGCTTCAGCTCCAAGCTCGCGAAATCCGATCCTGCGTCATACGCCCGGCTAAGCGATGCGCTCGCGCCGCTCGGGATCGTAAAGGACGATAACGGGCACGCCGACGGAACCGATGTCGAGGCGACAGTCAACGCTGGCGCTCCGTGGATCTCGCTCAACCAGGACGCGATCCGCTATTTCGACTATCACCACACGCCTGACGACACCCTCGACAAGATCGATCCCGCTCAGCTTCGACAGAATGTCGCGGCGTGGGCCGCGGTCCTTGCAATCCTTTCCGGCGGAATCGAGCCGGGACCGAAACAGCTCAAACGGCGTTGAGCCTTCGAAACCAAGGGAGGATCCCAATGCGCATTTTGATCGCGGTGCCCGCCTTATTGGCGCTGGGCGCATGCAACGTGAGCAAGGACGGCAATTCGGTCACCGTGCAGTATGACCAGAACACCGCCGAAAACACGGCGGCGGATATCGGCAATACGGCGCAGAATATTGGCTCGGACATCGGCAACGACGTTCAGAAGACCGCCGACAAGCTTCAGAATACGGATGTCAGCGTGAAGGTTGGCAAGGACGAACACACCAATACGACCGACACCAAGACGACAACCACGACAGAGAACAAGTCGAAGTAGAAAGTCCGGTTCGCCGCGGCCGACGTCAGTAAGCGTCGTCTGCGGCGAACCCGCGCATCCGCAGGGACATCGGGACCGTACCTTCTGGCGCAGCAAGGGCTGCTTACAGGAGGAAATATGCGTAAATTCGGTCTTTCACTGGCGGTTGTTGGCGGCGTTGCGCTCGCGATTGGCTCGCCATCCGTCGCTCGCAATCCGATGGTCGGCGGGGCAGCGATGTATCCAACCCGCAACATCGTCCAGAACGCCGTAAACTCGAAGGATCACACGACCCTAGTCGCTGCGGTCAAGGCTGCAGGTTTGGTCGACACACTATCCGGTAAGGGACCGTTCACCGTCTTCGCGCCGACCAATGAGGCATTTGCCAAGCTGCCGGCCGGTACCGTCGACAATCTCGTGAAGCCCGAGAACAAGGCGACGCTCACCAAAATCCTCACCTACCATGTCGTCCCCGGACGGATCACCGCCCAGGAGATTGCAGCCATGGCCGCGAAGCATGGCGGGATGGCGATGCTGAAGACCGTCGAGGGCGAGAACCTGACATTCCGCAAGAGCGGCGGCACCTGGTGGGTGATCGATGCCAAGGGTGACAAGGCGCGGATCACTATTCCAAACGTCATGCAGTCAAACGGCGTCATCCACGTCATCGACACGGTGCTCATGCCCTGATTGGACCGGCGCGGCAGCCCTCGGCCGCGCTGATCGGCGGGAGGCGACAATGCTTCACTATGTAGCGTCCCCTCCCGCCGACTTTTGCTTCCTGTCGATGCTCTCATCGGGCATGGAGCTTCCGATGGACCGCATGACCGGCGAGTTTGCAGCCTCCGACGCGAGAGACGAGCTTGCAGCGTTTCTCGTCGCAGTTTCGAGGGGCGACCGGAGTGCGTTCGCGAGACTGTACGAACGCACCGCCGCCAAGCTTTATGGCATCTGCCTGCGTCTTATGCACAATGAGGCCGAAGCTCAGGAGGTTCTCCAGGAAACTTACCTGACCGTGTGGCGCAAAGCTGACCGCTTCGACCCGGCTAAAGCCAGTCCAATTACCTGGCTGGCGGTGCTCGCCCGGAACAGCGCGCTTGACCGGCTCCGGCGGCGCAGCCTCGGCCTCGACGAGCTCGAAGCAGCGGCGAACGTCCCCGATGGCGACCCTTCTGCCTTCGCGGTCATGGTTGCCGAGCAGGATTCTGTGCGGCTGCGCCATTGCCTGGACACGCTCGATGAGCGTGCACGAGCGATGATCCGTTCCGCGTTCCTCGATGGAGCGAGCTACCCAGACCTTGCGGCAAGGGAGGGCGTACCGCTCGGAACGATGAAAAGCTGGATCCGCCGCGGCCTGCAGCGTCTCCGCGGGTGCCTCGAAGAATGACCGACACGCCACCCCTGGACCCTGAGATGCGGGAGCTCGCTGCCGAGCATGCTCTCGGCGTGCTGTCCGGCGAAGACCTGGCCAAGGCGCGCGAGCTCGAGCTCACCGACGAACGATTTAGGGCGGAGGTCGCCCGCTGGACCGGCAGACTGTCTCCCTTGTTTGATGAGGTCGACGAAGTGGCCGCGCCGCCCTCGATATGGGCTGTCATTCAAAGACGCATCGGCGCCACTGCGTCAAACGACAATCTCGTCGAACTCAATAATAAGGTAGCAACCTGGCGTGCTGTGGCGGGCGGGATGACCGCGATCGCGGCCAGCCTTGCAATCGCTCTCGTGTGGACCCTCCCCGGCACTCAGCTCACGCCTGAGCCGGTGCAGCGGCAGTCGGCCCCCGCTCCGATGGTCGCGATGCTGGACGATCAGGGACAAGGCACGAAGGTCATGGCCAGCTGGGACCCTGCCGCTCAGCAGTTGGTCCTGGCCGTTTCGGGCGATCTCAAGGCAGACCCCAGCCATTCGCACGAGCTCTGGGTTATTCCCAAGGGCGGGAAGCCGAGTTCACTCGGGATGATGCCCTCGACCAAACAAATGCACATGCGGCTCGCCGAGACCCTCGCCCGACTGCTTGAAAACGGCGCAACAATCGCGATCTCCGTAGAGCCTCGCGGTGGATCGCCGACAGGCTCTCCCACCGGGCCAGTAATCGCATCGGGAGCACTAACTCAGGCGTAACTGCATCCGATCGGATCCTAGCCGCGTATCTAAGCTGGATAAATCGAGGTCGAACATGAACATACAAAATCTGGACCGCCGAACGATGCTCGGCCTGGTCGGGACCGCCGGCATCGCCGCAATGGTTCTTCCGGCTCGTATTGCATCCGCTGGCCCGACCACCTTCGCTATCTCGCACAGCGCGGCCGATTGGCGGCGGATACTTGGACCCCAGCGTTACGCAGTCCTCAGGGAGGCTGCGACGGAGCGCCCGTTCAGCAGTCCGCTGCTCAATGAGCACCGCAAGGGCGTCTTCACCTGCGCGGGCTGCGCTCTTCCGCTGTTCAGTTCATCCACCAAGTTCGACAGCGGCACCGGCTGGCCGAGCTTCTGGCAGGTGTTGCCCCACGCGGTGGTCAAACGTCCCGACCACAGCTTGGTGGTGGAACGCACCGAAGTGCTTTGCGCTCGATGCGGCGGGCACCTCGGTCACGTGTTCGATGACGGCCCGAAGCCAACGGGCCTTCGCTATTGCATGAACGGGCTTGCTCTCAACTTCAAAGCCGCCTGAGGAGTGAGTGCGCTACGAACGACAGGTTCGTCCCTTCCAGGCCGTGGTCGCCGTGGCATCCCTGGTGCCGATCTTGGCGGGTGCCGCAGGGGTGTTGCAGGGGCCGCGAATGATCCGCGGCCTCACGTCCTGGAATGCCGATCTCGACAGTCATTTCAGCTACCTGTCAGGACTGTTGTTCGCCATGGGAGTCGCATTCGTCTACTGTGCACTTGATGTGCGCAGCCGAGCGCAGTCCTTCCGGTTGCTCGGCCTGATCGTGGTTTTCGGCGGGCTCGCCCGACTGATAGCAATAACGCGGTTGGGCTTGCCGAGCCCATCTCAACAATTCGCCTATTTCATGGAACTGATTGTCGTCCCCGCGCTGCTGATATGGCACGGCAGGCTCAGCAGATAAGCCCCGATCGATCAGCAGCAGGCCACAACACCGGTAAACTGGGGAACTGGCGGAGCAATTGACGCGTCATATCCTGAGTACCGCAAATGAGATTAGAGCGGCTGACGAGAGGCTGATGACTGGCGCCGGCACAGAGTCTTTTGAAAGTCTAACTGCTTGGCCAAACGTCTTGGGCTCTCCCTCGATGGCAGACGCTGAGGGACTGCCGTTCTTCTGTGGGGTGCCGCCGGCGCTGACCCGGTCACTTCTGGAAACTTCATCTCGGCAACAATATCCCGCAGGCACGCTGATCGTCGAACAGGGCGAACGTGCACCTGCACTGCACATCATTCGGCGCGGGATCGTTGATCTCACGCATTTGTCGGGCAAGTCGGAATGCGGTGTCCTTCTCCTTTCCTCGAGGGATCTCCTGCTACCTGCAACGACCTTATTCCAAGAGCCCGCGCTGGTGTCCGCACGAGCCCTGACGAACGTCAAGGTTCTCACCATCGATGGCGGAGATATCGAACGAGCGATCGCTCAGTCCGCGTCCCTTTCGCTAAACCTCATGAAAGCGATGTCAGGACAGTGGCGCATGACTGTTCGCAGCATTCTCGATCTCAACTGCAGAACCGCGGCACAGCGGGTGGGCGCCTTCCTGTTGCGTCTTGCTGACCTGCAGTGTGACGCGCCTGAGCCGATCCTGCCGATAGCCAAGCGACACCTGGCAGTCCGGCTTGGCATGTCCCCCGAGACTCTCTCGCGCATGCTGCAGACGGTTGCCTCCCACGGTCTATTGCTTCGGGGACGATCGATCGTCGTCCGAGATCGGGCCGCAATCGAAGAGTTTTGCGGACCCGATCCGTACCCGATCAAGGACGAGCGATCACTGAGTGTGTTCGCGCTTTAGCTGCGCCGCGCGAAAATGAACGCTGATTTAATGGATCGCGTGAGCTTCCCAACCGTATCTGCAGAGCAGGTTTCGGCATGACGCGATTGGCTTGACTGCCGTCAAGTATCGGAACGCCAAACTGCAGTGGCTCGCTATCGCGGAGTGAGCGGACGGTGTGGTGTTCAGTGACAGATGGCATGGTTGATGAGCTGCAGCGTCGCACGGCAGCATTTGTCTCCCTTCCATGAAGGCCGGCCACTGAGTGCCCCAGGTCTTCTCGAAGACCGCGGACACGTGGCTGCATGCGATTGCGCTCGGCGCGTTGGCACTCGCCGGCGCACTGTTCCTCGCCGCCTTCGCATTTGCCCGTTCGCAGTATTGGGACGTGGTTGCGAGGACACCACTGCAGCCAGTGCCGTTCAGCCACAAGCACCATGCCGGAGAGCTTGGGATCGACTGTCGCTATTGCCACACGACCGTGGAGACGAGCGCCAACGCCGGCTTCCCAGCAACGCATGTCTGCATGACCTGCCATTCACAACTGTGGACCAACGCTGAGATGCTGGCGCCGGTTCGTGAAAGCCTAGCAGAGAACCGGCCGATCGATTGGCATCGCGTCGCCCGGGTCCCCGACTACGTCTATTTCCGACACGACATCCATATCGCGAAGGGCATCGCGTGCGTTGAGTGCCATGGCCGCATCGACCGTATGCCCCTCACCTACCGGGCCAAGGCGTTCGAGATGAAGTTCTGTCTCGATTGCCACCGTGACCCGGCGCCGCACATCAGACCACGGGATCAGGTTTACAACTTTGAGTGGACACCGCCGCCGGACCATGCGGCGCTCGGGCGCAAGCTGATGGCCATCGAACACATCAAGTCGCCGGCGGAGCTTACGTCGTGCGGGACGTGTCACCGATGAGCGGCAAGCGGGTCTGGCGCTCGCTGGAGGAATACCAACAGAGCGACTCGTTCGGCGAAATGCTCAAAGCGGAATTCCCATCACTGTTCGAGCTGTGGACCGTCGACCGCCGGCAAGTGCTCCAGGTGATGGGAGCCTCGCTGGCTCTCGCCGGCATGACCGGGTGCAAGCCGGTACGATCCGACGATGTGGTTCCGTTCGTCAATCGTCCCGATGGTTTCATCGAAGGGCGCACCCAGCATTATGCCACTGCCGTACTGTTCGAAGGTTATGCGCAGCCGGTCATCGCGACGACCTCTGCGGGACGTCCGATCAAGCTCGACGGCAATTCAGAACATCCGGCTTTCCGGGGTGGCAGCACACCGTTCATGCAGGCCGCGATCCTCGATCTCTACGATCCCGACCGTAGCCAGGCGCCATTGATGGGCGGTCATCCGGCGAGCTGGGCTGACTTCGACGCTCAAATGGTCCGCTGGCGGGATGTTTGGGCGGGTAATGGCGGAGCGGGACTGCGCCTCCTGGTCGGATCGACCACCTCGCCGACGTTGCTTCGGCAGCTGGGACATCTTCGCAAGGCCTTGCCGCTGGCCAAGGTCCATTTGTTTGACCCGCTTTCGGGCTATGGCGCCGGCCCCTTTGTCGAGCTTCGGCCGAATCTGGCCCAGGCAGGGGTGGTCGTTAGCCTTGATGACGATCTGCTTGGCCCGGGTCCCCGCCAGGCCATCTACGGACACGTGTGGGGCGAGCGTCACGGCGAGGCCAACGGCAACCAGCGAATGAAGCTGTTGATGGCCGAAACCACGCCGACGCAGACCGGTGCCAAGGCTGATCGCCGCATCGGCGTCCCACCTTCCCGGCTACCACTGGTCGCTCAAGCACTAGCGGCACAGTTCGGCTTGGGACCGGCACCCGCCCAGCTTACCGCTAAGGAAAGGGCCTGGGTGATGGACGCGGCCAGTGCCCTGGACGGTGCTCGCGGAACGAGCCTGCTCACCGTTGGACGGTTTGCGCCTCCCGAGTTGCGAGCCCAGGCAATACGGGTCAACCAAGCCCTCGGGAACGTCGGACGCACCTGCGACGTCGCACCCGCGCTCGGTTTGGTAGCCGCCGCAGGTGAAACCTTCCTGGACCTCGTCCGCGACATTCAAGGCGGTAAGGTGGCGGCGTTGTTCGTCCTCAACGCTAACCCAGTCTATCAGTCGCCCGGCGAGATCGACTTCCCCAAACTCTACGCAAAGGTCCCGCTGCGGGTGCACGCAGGGACGCATGTCGACGAGACGGCCGCGCGCAGCGGCTGGCATATGCCACTGCCCCACGCGTTGGAGGACTGGAGCGACGCCCGGGCGCCAGACGGATCGGCCACCATCATTCAACCTGTGGTGCGTCCGATCTACGATAGCCGTTCAATCCACGAGATCGTCGCTGCGCTTACGTCCGATCAGCCGGCGCCCGCCAAAGATGCAGTTCGGCAGACCTGGACAACGGAGCTTCCCGACGAAGCTGCATGGGTTGGTGCGCTCAAGGCAGGATTCGTGCCGATGCCCGCATCGACTGCCGCCACTCTCACTGACCGCGGCGCCTCTACCCAACAGATGTCTACGCAGCCCGGCCAGGTCGAGATCGTCTTTCGTCCGGACCCGACCATCCACGATGGCGCCTTCGCCAACAACGGCTGGCTTCAGGAGCTGCCGAAGCCGTTGCTGAAGACCACATGGGAAAACGTGGTCGCGGTCAGCCCCGCACTCGCCCTCCGAATGAAAGCGACGACCGGCGACATCGTGGAGGTTGAAGCAAACGGCCGCGCCATCACGGGCCCTGCCTGGATTCTGCCCGGTCAGCCCGACCGCGTCGTTACGCTCTTCCTGGGATACGGACGCACGCGCGCAGGGCGGATCGGGACAGGCATCGGTTACGATGCTTACCGCCTGCGCAGCGCCCGAAGCCCGTGGACTGCAACTGGCGCGATCAGGTTGAGCGGCGGCAGAGCGATTCTCGCAACGACGCAGGATCACCACATGCTCGACGCCGAAGGCGAGGACGTGGTGCGCACGGTAACGTCGCAAAAGCCCTCCGCCTTGAGGCAAAGCGATCGGAATCAAAGTAGCTTCTATCCGGACTGGAAAGGCGACAAGCCGGCTTGGGGCATGGTCATCGACCTAGATCGCTGCATCGGCTGCAACGCCTGCGCAGTGGCATGCCAAGCCGAGAACAACGTGCCCGTCGTTGGCAAGGACCAGGTCGCGAAGGGCCGGGAAATGGCGTGGCTGCGGGTTGACCGATACTATGCCGGGGACCCGGAAGAACCGGAGACGTATTTTCAACCCGTTCCCTGCATGCACTGTGAGCAGGCGCCGTGCGAAATGGGATGTCCGGTCCATGCGACGGTGCACAGCCCGGAAGGGTTGAACCTGATGGTCTACAACCGGTGCATCGGCACCCGGACCTGCTCCAGCTACTGCCCCTACAAGGTGCGGCGATTCAACTGGTTCGACTACACAACCGACGCGCCAAGCCCGACCGAAGCGCAGCGCAATCCCGACGTGACCGTTCGCGGCCGCGGGGTGATGGAGAAGTGCACCTATTGCATCCAGCGGATCGAAGCGGCGACGGTTCGGGCCGACATCGAAAACCGGCAGGTGCACGACGGCGAAGTGATGACCGCGTGCCAGCAGGCGTGTCCCGCGAAGGCTATCACATTCGGAAATCTTGCCGACGAAGGCAGTGCGGTCCGGACGCAGCGCTCCAGCGAGCGCAACTATGCGCTGCTCGCGGAACAGGGCACTCGGCCGCGAACGACCTACCTCGCCCGCGTCGCCGAGGAAGGTGTCAATGGCGACTAGGCTCGGCCCCCTCCCCGTCAAAGAATCGCTGCGCGACATCACGGCCGAGGTCGCCCGGGTGCCGCTGCAGATGCCTGCTCGAGTGCCGTGGCTGATCGCGCTTATCCTCAGCCTCGCGTTGCTCTCATTGTTTCTCGGCTCGATCACCTATCTGTTCGCGCGCGGGGTCGGCGTCTGGGGCCTCAACATCCCAGTGAACTGGGCGTTTGCCATCCACCTCTACGTATGGTGGTTGGGGCTAGGTCACGCGGGTACGCTGATCTCGGCGATGCTGTTGCTGATGGGTCAAGACTGGCGCAACAGCCTGAACCGCTTCGCCGAGGCAATGACCGTCTGCGCCGTGATCGGCGCGGGCATGGAGCCGATTATCCATCTCGGCCGGCCGTGGTTTCTTTACTGGATGTTTCCGTACCCCGCGACCATGGGGGTGTGGCCTCAGTTCCGCAGCCCGCTCGAGTGGGACGTCTGGGCGGTGATGACCTACCTCATCGTCTCCGTCCTCTTCTGGTACATCGGCCTCGTGCCCGACCTGGCGACGGTCAGGGACCGGACCAGGAAGCGCGGCTGGCAGGTTTTCTTCGGCATCTTCGCGCTCGGATGGCGGGGTTCGGCCCGGCATTGGGCGGTTTGGAACAAGACGTACCGGACCATTGCCGCAATCGCGGTTCCGTTGGTTGTTTCCGTCCACAGCGAAGTGTCGTTGCTGTTTGCGGCCGGGCAAATCCCCGGTTGGCATTCGACGATCTTCCCGCCCTACTTCGTGCTTGGCGCGGCCTACTCGGGCTTCGCGATGGTCGCGATGATCGCCATCGTCATGCGCCACACGTTCCAGCTGAAGCAGATCGTAACTGAACGGCACCTCGATGTGCTGGCCAAGGTGACGCTCGCGATGGGGCTGATGACCGCCTACGGCTACGTCTTCGAGATCTTCGACGGCTTTTACTCGGGCGACGTGCACGAGATCGCCACGATCCACGACCGCTTCTTCGGAATTTATGCCTGGAGCTTCTGGGGGGCGGTCATCTTTAACTTCGTGCCTATTCAAGGCCTCTGGTTCGACCGGGTGCGGCGTAATCCGGTCCTGCTGTTCCTGATTAGCACCTCCGTGGTCGTCGGCATGTGGCTCGAGCGCTACATGATCCTCGTTACGAGCCTCTACAAAGACTTCCTGCCCTCCTCGTTCGGCCACTACACGCCGACCTTCTGGGACTGGAGCACCTACATCGGGATGCTCGGGCTGTTCATGACGCCCTTCCTGCTCTTCGTTCGGTTCCTGCCATCGATCTCAATCTTCGAAGATAAGGAAGTGTTGGCGCGAGAGAAGGCGGAGGCGGCGCATGCCTGAACCTCCTCTGGGCCTTCTCGCAGAGTTCGCAAGCGCGGATGCATTGCTTGACGCCACCCGGCGCGCACGGAGCGAGGGTTTTCGCGACATCGATGCGTTCAGTCCCTTCCCGGTCGAAGGCATGGCCGAGGCGCTCGCGCTGAAGCGCGATCATCGCGTTGGCTGGATCACCCTCGCCGGCGGGGCCTTTGGTTTTCTCGGAATGCTGGCCGTCCAACTGTACGTGAACTGGGATTATCCGATCGACGTCGGCAATCGTCCGCTGTTCGCCTGGCCCGCCTTCTTCGTCGTGGATTTCGAGCTGATGATCCTCAGCGCAGTGCTCTTCGCAGTCATCGGCATGTTCTGGATGATCGGCCTGCCAAGGCTCTACCACCCTCTCTTTTCGGCTCCCCGCTTCGGATTAGCCTCGGAAGACCGGTTCTTCCTTTACATAGAGAGTCGCGATCCGAAGTTCGACCAGGAGAAGACGCGGACCTTTCTCGGCAGTCTCGGTGCGCTCACCATCGAAGCGGTACGGCCGTGAGACGGATCCTTTTGATGACGGTGCTTGCGTTGCCTGCCTGTCACCAGAACCTGACGATGAGCGACCAGAAGAAGCTTGCCGAGTGGGAACGGTCGGACGTCTTCCGCAACGGCAAGGTGCTGCAGAGCCCGGCGCCTGGCAGCGTATCTCGGGAGCAGGACACAACCGACCTGCTTTCTGAAAAGCCGCCGATGAGCCTTGCCCTTGTTCAACGAGGGCGTGAGCGGTTCAACATCTTCTGCTCCGAATGTCATGGCTTTGGCGGGGATGCGGACGGCATGGTGGTGCAACGGGGCTTCCCGGCTCCGCCGAGCTTTCATGAAACTCGCCTGGTCAATGCGCCGGACGAGCATTTTGTCGACGTGATCACTCACGGATACGGAGTGATGTACAGCTATGCCGACCGAGTACCGCCGGCGGATCGGTGGGCGATCACTGCATACATCCGCGCCCTGCAGCGAACGAAGCCGGCGATCCCCTCGACCACGCCATTCCACGGACCGTTGCGATGAACCGGGATCGCGCGCTTCTTGCTGGGATCGTGGGACTTCTGGGCTGCGTGGCCGGGTTGTTTGTCGCGCCCCGCGACGCGCTTGTTGCGTGGCTGGTCGCATGGCTCGGTTGGGGGTCGATCCCGATCGGCTCGCTTGCGGTCCTGATGCTGGTCGCTCTGATCCCTGGCAGTTGGCGCCAACTTTATGTGCGACCGCTAACGATAGGGACGACACTTATACCGCTTGTGGCAATTGCGGCGCTCCCGCTGCTCATCGGCGTAGCACTTATTTATCCCTGGACCGATCCTTCGATCGCCGCTCACTTCACGGGCTTCAAGGGCACATGGCTCTCGACGACTTTCTTCGTCGTTCGAGCCGTTGTTTATTTGCTGGTGCTGAGCCTGTTCGCGTGGGCGATGGTAACCGCAAAGCCTGAGTTGAGGACTCCGATCGCGGCCGCAGGAGTGATCCTCTATGCCCTGATCGGATCACTGATCGGCATCGATTTCGCCGAGTCCACGGAACCGCAGTTCCATTCGTCGATCTATGGCCTGCTGGCGCTCACCAACCAATGGCTCGCCGGCATCTCGTTCGCAATTCTCCTGGGCCTTTGGAGCGAGAGCGGGAAGGCACCGCGAGCGGCCGCTGGCATGCTCGTCACTGCGATCCTGATGTGGGCTTACATGCACGCCATGCAGTACATCGTGATCTGGGCTGGCGATATTCCGAAGGAAGCGACCTGGTATGTCGAGCGGGGCCGCAACGGCTGGTGGGCCGTGGCGTGGCTGCTCTACGGCGTCCAGGGATTGCTCGCATTCGGAGCGCTGCTGTCACCTTCAGTGCGCAATAGCCGGCGGGCCATGATGGGCCTTGCCGCGTTCACGCTGCTGATGAGGCTGATCGAAAATGCCTGGCTGGTCGTTCCGGGGATAGTCGGGCTGACCTGGACCGTTGTGCCCCTGATCCTTGCCGCCTCGATGGTCATGCTCGGCTTTGGCTGGGTCGGAGCTGCGGCGCTGCGACCACGAACGTGGAACTCGGGCGAGAGCGGTTGGGGACGCGAGACGAGGAGTG
>DASUZY010000073.1:0-5486 GCA_036376635.1 Sphingomicrobium sp. | reverse complement strand
CAAAGTAGCCGCCACTCCCGCCGCTCATCTTGTGCGGCTGTAATTGACGCCTGATCCATGAGCGCGAAACTTCCACGTCGTGCGGACGCGTGCAAGGTTGGCGACTACCGCCTCGCTAATGGCAGGAATGGGTGGAAAGGTGACACCGACAATCCTAAGAGTTTAGCGTGGATTTTTCGGTCGTCCTCATCTTGCCTTTCAGCGCGCTCGTTGCGTGCGCAACCGTGGTCTGGGCAAGCGTCACGGGACGTGTTCGACCGCGACTGATTTGGCCTTTCGCGGTTTCTGCGCTCTGCGCCGCCGCCGTTTTCATTGGGGTACCCGGCCCCTCAAGTGCGTTCCCCTCGGTAGCCATGCTTTTCGTTGTGGCAATGTGGGCGGCCTTCGGAACCATCATCGGTGCGCTGTTCGGCAACCTTCTGGGTCGTCTGCTTCGCAGCCGCTGAACCTAGTGGCAGGAATGGGTCGAAAGCTGCCATAAGGATGCAGGTCCAAGGCTCCGTGCAATTCCTGTGTAAGTAGGCCCAGAATTTTCGGGCATCATTTGGACCCAATCAGCACGCTAGCTCCGCACGAGGGCCGCCCACGTACGCCGCAGCGGCAAGAGCTAGAAATGGCCAGAATGGTCGACTCGAAAACTGAAAATCACGGTGTCGGTGGTTCGATCCCGCCCCTGGGCACCACCATCCATGCCGAGCCGGATCGATTCGTTCGCTGCCTAGCTCCTGACCGCCCGCCAGGCGAGCAACGCCCAGCCAGCGATCATCCCCAGCCCTCCGATTGGAGTGACTGCGCCAAGCCAGTGGGGTGCACCCGCCGCCATCGCATAGAGCGTCGCTGCAAATAGAGTGGCTCCAGCAAGCATTAGCCACGCCGGCAATTTGACGAACGGGCGAGCGGAGAGCCCAAGGGTGACAGCGGCAATCCCGTGCCACATCTGATATTGCACGCCCGTCTGCCACCAGCCGAGCTGTTCCGGTCCCAACCGGGCTTTGAGCGCATGAGCGCCAAATGCTCCAAGCACGACCGCCAGCCCCCCGAGCAAAGCCCCGGCGGCGACGATGGGCCGGTCGGGTGAGTCCTCATTCATCGGACCTACTCGCCTGTCAGAGCTTCTCGGTCAGCTCCGGAACGATCTTGAAGAGGTCGCCAACGAGCCCGATGTCCGCGACCTGGAAGATCGGCGCCTCCTCATCCTTGTTGATGGCGATGATGGTCTTGCTGTCCTTCATCCCCGCGAGATGCTGGATCGCGCCAGAAATGCCGATTGCGACATAGACGTTGGGCGCGACGATCTTGCCGGTCTGGCCGACCTGATAATCGTTGGGGGCATAGCCCGCGTCGACTGCGGCGCGGCTCGCGCCGACGGCCGCGCCGAGCTTGTCGGCGAGGGGATCGAGGAGCGCGTGGAACTGCTCGGAGGAACCGAATGCGCGTCCACCGGAAACGATCACCCCGGCGCTGGTCAGCTCCGGACGCTCGCTCTTCGAAGCCTCGAGACCGACAAAGCTGCTGGTGCCCGGATCGCCATCTGCCGAGACCTGCTCGACGGGCGCCGAGCCACCTTCAGCCGCGGCTTTCTCGAACGCCGTCGTTCGGACGGTGATGACCTTCTTCGCGTCCTTCGACTTTACCGTCGCGATGGCGTTTCCAGCGTAGATCGGACGGGTGAAGGTATCCGCACCCTCGACCGACAGCACGTCGCTGACCTGCATGACGTCGAGCAGCGCCGCGACACGCGGCGCGATGTTCTTGCCGGTCGTCGTTGCCGGAGCAACGAACGCGTCGTGGCTCTCCATCAGCTTCGCGGCGACCGGGGCCACCGCTTCCGCCAGCTGATGCTCGAGCGCCGCCGAGTTCGCGACATAGACCTTCGCCACCCCAGCGATCTTCGCGGCTGCCTGCGCGACTGCATCGGCATTGTTGCCGGCAACCAGCGCATGCACTTCGCCAAGCTTCGACGCCGCGGCGACCGTTGCGAGCGTCGCATCCTTCACCTGCGCGCCGTCATGTTCGACCAGGACCAGAACGCTCATTTCGCAACTCCCAGTCCCTTGAGGCGCTCGACGAGCTCATCGACGCTCCCGACCTTGATGCCGGCCTGACGCTTGGCAGGTTCCGTTACCTTGAGGGTCTCCAGCCGGCGGGCGACATCGACGCCGTAATCGCCCGGCGATTTGGTCGCGAGCGGCTTCGACTTGGCTTTCATGATGTTGGGGAGCGACGCGTAGCGAGGCTCGTTCAGGCGCAGGTCGGTTGTGACGACCGCGGGCAGCTTCAGCTTCACCGTCTCGAGCCCACCGTCGACCTCGCGCGTCACAGTCGCACCATCCCCGAGCTCGACCTTCGAGGCGAAAGTGCCTTGCGGCCAGCCGAGCAACGCCGCCAGCATCTGGCCGGTCGCATTATTGTCGTCGTCGATCGCCTGCTTGCCGAGGATTACCAGCTGCGGCTGCTCTTCCTCGACGATCTTGGCGAGAATCTTGGCAACCGCGAGCGGCTCCACTTCCTCATCGGTCTGGACGAGTATCGCGCGATCGGCGCCCATGGCGAGCGACGTCCGAAGCGTCTCTTGCGCTTTTGCCGGCCCGATCGACACAGCGACGATCTCGCTTGCGGCGCCCTTCTCCTTGAGCCGGATCGCCTCCTCGACGGCGATCTCGTCGAACGGGTTCATGCTCATCTTGACGTTGGCGAGATCGACGCCCGAGCCGTCCATCTTCACCCGCGGCTTGACGTTGTAGTCGATGACGCGTTTGACCGCGACGATTACCTTCATCGAATCACTCTCCAACCGTTCGCCCTGAGCCTGTCGATGGGCTGTTCTTCACCTCAAAAATGCAGGGCTTCGACAAGCTCAGCCCGGACGGAAACTAGGCAGGCACTGCCTCTTTCACTTCGGCCACGATCTTCTTTGCAGCGTCGCCCAAATCGTTTGCCGCAATGATCGGCAGGCCCGACGAGGCGAGGATGTCCTTGCCCTGCTGGACGTTGGTGCCCTCGAGCCTCACCACCAGCGGGACGTTCAGCGACACTTCGCGCGCCGCCGCCACGATGCCGTCTGCGATGATGTCGCAGCGCATGATCCCGCCGAAGATGTTGACGAGGATGCCTTTCACCGCGGGGTCGCTGAGGATAATCTTGAACGCCGCGGTGACCTTTTCCTTGTTGGCGCCGCCACCGACGTCGAGGAAGTTGGCGGGTTCGGCCCCTTCGAGCTTGATGATGTCCATCGTCGCCATGGCGAGGCCGGCACCGTTCACCATGCAGCCGATAGAGCCGTCGAGCTTGATGTACGAAAGGTCGTACTTCGAGGCCTCGATCTCCATCGGATCCTCTTCGGTGAGGTCGCGTAGCTCGGCGAGGTCCTTGTGGCGAAACTCGGCATTACTGTCGAACCCGACCTTGGCGTCGAGCACCAGCAGCTGCCCCTTGTTGTCGACCGCCAGCGGGTTGATCTCGATCTGCGAGGCGTCAGTGCCAAGGAACGCCTGATAAAGATTGCCGAGCAGCTTGGCCGCCTGCTTGGCGAGGTCTCCCGACAGGCCCAGCGCCGCGGCAACTTCGCGGCCGTGGTGCGGCATGATGCCGGTCGCGGGATCGATCGTGATGGTGGCGATCTTCTCCGGGCTATCGTGGGCGACCTTTTCGATCTCCATCCCGCCTTCGGTCGAGGCAACGACCGCGATGCGACCTGTCTCGCGGTCGACCAGCAGGGCTAGATAATATTCCTTCGTGATGTCGACGCCGTCGGTGATGTAGAGGCGCTGCACTTGCTTGCCGTGCGGCCCGGTCTGGATCGTCACCAAAGTCTTGCCCAGCATCTCGGCGGCGTGCTCGCGCACTTCATCGACCGAATGGGCGAGGCGGACGCCCCCCTTGGCCGACTCGCCGAGCTCCTTGAACTTGCCCTTACCCCGGCCACCGGCATGGATCTGCGCCTTCACGACCCAAAGCGGCCCGGGCAGCCTGTTGGCGGCCTCAACGGCCTCCTCGACGCTCATTGCGGCATAGCCCGCCGGGACGGGAACGCCGTACTTCGCAAGCAGCTCTTTGGCTTGATATTCGTGGATGTTCATGGCCGCGGCCCTTAATCAGAACATCGTTGCGATGCAAAGCGAGGGCCGCCCTTTACGCAAGATCATCCATGTCGACATGGACGCATTCTATGCGTCCGTGGAGCAGCGGGATAATCCGGAACTTCGTGGCAAGGCGGTCGCCGTCGGCGGCGGCCACCGGGGCGTGGTGATGGCCGCCAGCTACGAGGCCCGAAAGTTCGGAGTTCGCTCGGCAATGCCGGCGGTGACCGCGAAACGTCGCTGCCCCGAGCTCATCTTCGTCAAGACCAGGTTCGACGTCTATCGCTCCGTGTCGCAGCAGATCCGGGCGATCTTCCTCGACTATACCGACCTGGTTGAGCCGCTCAGCCTCGACGAGGCCTATCTCGACGTGACCGAAGACCGCCATGGCCTCGGCAGCGCCCGCGCCATCGCGGAGGACATCCGCCGTCGCATCCGCGAGGAGTGCCAGCTCACCGCTTCAGCAGGCGTCTCCTACTGCAAGTTCATCGCCAAGCTCGCCTCCGACCACCGCAAGCCCGACGGACTGTGCGTCATCACCCCGGAACGAGGACCAGAGTTCGTCGCCTCGCTCCCCGTCGCTCGCTTCCATGGCGTCGGACCGGTGACTGCGCGGAAGATGGAGCGGCTAGGCATCGTGACGGGGGCCGACCTTCGCGAGTGGAGCCTGCCGGCGCTCGAGGCGCAATTCGGCAGCTCCGGCCGGTGGTATTGGCGCATTTGCCGCGGGATCGACGAGCGCGAAGTGAAGCCCGACCGCCCCTACAAGTCGGTCAGTGCCGAGCGGACCTTCGACCAGGACCAGCGCGATCCGGACCGCCTCTCATCCGAGCTCGACCGGGTCGCGGGCTACGCATGGGAGCGAATCAAGCGCGCCGAAGTGGCCGGTCGCACTGTGACCCTGAAAGTGAAGTTCAGCGACTTCACGATCGTCACCCGGTCGAAGAGCTTCAGCGGCCAGGTGCCCGACTTCGAGTCCTTCTCCGCCGCAGGGCAGGCGCTGCTTGCCGGACTTCATCCCTTATCCAAGGGTATCAGGCTGCTCGGCCTCGGGCTTCACAACTTAACCGAGGTCAACTTCGAGCAACCGGCCCAACTCGGACTCGCAATTTGAGATAAGTTGTGATATAAAATTGTCATACGGGGCCGCATGCGATTCAGCAGCGGCCTTAAATTCAAAGGACGCCATCAAATAGGCAGCAGAGCCGCGACCGCCGGGTCGTTTTGGGGGACGATGCGAGACGCGCCGGCTCTCTTCTGCCGCATTTGGAAAGGTGAGCAATGGCTACAAAGGCGCTTAGCTTCGACGTCGGTGATTATGTCGTGTACCCCAAGCATGGAGTGGGCCGCGTCGTCGAGCTGCAAAGCACCGAAATCGCCGGATGCCGTCTCGACCTCTACGTGCTT
>DASUZY010000072.1:0-9572 GCA_036376635.1 Sphingomicrobium sp. | reverse complement strand
CGTTGCCAATGCCGAAGTTGGTGTTGCTGGCTGCAGGAGCTGCTTGCATTGCTTTACGTTCCTTCTGAAATTCTTGGTCTAAGTCTTGTAGAAATCAGCCTTCGAGCCGCCAGGTAATCGGCGGTGTGGTAATCGTATCCGTCGTCGCCTGACCATTGCTGTCCTTCGCCGGGATGAACTTGGCACGGCGACGAATGATGTTGCAGGTCGCGGAATCGAGCGCGCTGTTGCCGCTCGACCGGATGATGTTGCAGCCTTCCACTCGGCCGTCCGGACCGATCGTAATCTGGGCCTGAGCCGTTCCTTCCGCACCTGCCGCCTGGGCGGAGGCCGGATAGTCATCGGCGGTGAACAGCGTGCGAAGGTCGCCCTTGGCGCTCTGCGCCGACTGGACCTTGCGCGGTGGCGGCGGTGGCGCCGGAGGCGCCGGAACAACCGGTGGAATCACCGGCGGCGGAGTAACCTGAGTCACCGTCACGATCGGCGGCGGCGGCGCCTCGGTCCGCACCAGCGGCGGCGGCGTCATTGGCGGCGGCGGGACCTTCGGCATGTCCTTCGGCGGTGGGGGTGGCTGCTCGGGTGGCGGCGGCTGCTCTTCCACGTCGATGACCTTGAGGTTCGTCGCCGCTTTCTTGATCACGTTGAATGCAAGACCAGTGACAATCGCATAAAGTAGCGTGCCGACAACGACGATGGTGAAAACCCACGCCAGCGTTCGGTTGCCACTGAGATCTTTACGTTGGGCGTAAGACATTAACCCGCAATTCTCCTCGACACTCCGCGGGGCTACCGCGGTCAGACCGGGCCGTTAGGACGCTCACCCCACCACCAGTGCTAAGTCGCGGATGTTGCAAGATGACATCAGCGGCGGGCGGGCCTCCTTATCGCTGCGTCAAAGACCGCGCAACGGATTTTGTTCCACTAGCGGAAGGCCGGAAACTATTGCTGTTGCGAATGGCCGTTCACGCCTCCGGCCACTGTCCGGCGAACGAGGCGATTTCGACCCCCACGCCGTGCGCGTCCGGATAGACATCCGGCTTCGACAATCGGACCCTGAGCGCCCGAATCCCCCGGAATGCCGACACCCTTTCGAAGATCGCGTGCGCGAGCGTCTCCTGAAGATTATAGCGTCGGGCGGCGGCGATCTCCTCCACTTCCAGCCGGAGGAAGTCGTAGTTCCACGCGCGGGCCGGGTCATCGTCAACTGGGAGCGCGGTGTCTTCCAGCCAGATTTCGACGGTGACCAGCAATCGCTGGGGCGTTCCCACTTCGAAATCATGGAATCCGATATCCACCTGAACCGCGAGCGATTCGAGGACGATTCTCGCCGACTTCACCTTCAGCGTAGCGGGCACCAGCCCCGAAAGCTTAGGATCGGAATCGCTCATCGCTTGCCCAGGAATTGAACGTCGCGCCCCAAACCCATGAAGCGCTGGCCGGAATCGATCGTCAAAACCTGACCGGTCACGGCCGGAGCATCGATGAAATAGCGGATCGCGCCGATCACGTCCTCAGGCTCAACCCCGCGGCGCAGCGGATTGTCGGCATGCATCGCTTCGTAATTCTCCTCCGTCTGGCCGCTCGAACGCAGCATTAGTCCGGGCGCGATCCCGTTGACCCGAATGGACTTCGGCGCAAGCGCCCGAGCGGCGAGTTCGGTGAACGCCGCCAGCGCCTGCTTGGACAAGGTGTAACTGAGATAATCGGGATTCGGCGCCGACAGCTTCGAATCGAGCAGGTTGAGGACCAGTGCATCGCCGTCGCCGTGAGTTTCCGCGAGGCGCTCGACCAACAGCGCGGGCGCCCTGACGTTCACCGCCATATGCAAGTCGAATTCCGCGGCACTGAACTCACCAAAGCCATCCCAGGCAAAGCGCGCGGCATTGTTGATCAGCAGCCGCACTGGAGGAAGGTTCGAAGCCGCCGCGAAAATGACTTGCGCGGAGGCAGCATCGCAAAGGTCTGCAACGACCTTGACCGCGCCCGCCGGAACCTCGTCAACGGCATGATGTACGTGACCGACGACCAACCACCCATCATCGAGTAGCGCCCGCGCAATCGCGGCTCCCACGCGCTTGCCGGCCCCAGTTACGATTGCGGTCTTCTTCGCCGTCATTGCGAGGAACGGAGTGACGAAGCAATCCGGCTCGCGCAAGGCTGGATTGCTTCGCAGTGCTCCCAATGACTAGTGGAGCTCATGCCGGAGAGCCGCGCCCCGATCGATCTCCAGGGAATCAGCCTGGCAGAGCTGCAAAAGCTCATCGACCAGCGTCGTCTGCCACCAGTCGAACAATGGAACCCGGAGCATTGTGGCGACAGCGGCATGCGGATTGCTCGTGACGGCACCTGGTATCACGAAGGCCGGCCGATCCGCCGGGCGGCCATGGTGCGGCTGTTCTCGACCGTCCTCCGGCGGGAACCCGATGGGAGCCATGTCCTTGTGACCCCGGCGGAAAAGCTCGACATCAAGGTCGATTCCACCGCTTTCCGGGCGATCGCCATGACCCGCGACGGCACAGGGCGCGACCAGCGTGTCGCGTTTCAGCTCGACAGTGGCGACGCCGTTGTTCTCGGGCCCGATCATCCCTTGAAAGTCGTCGAGACGGACACCGGCCCGTCTCCTCGCTTTCTGGTCAGGCATGGCCTGGAGGCCGAGCTGTCACGGTCTTTGTTCTATGAGCTCGCGGAGATCGCGCTGTCATCCGGAGACGTGCCGCCCGGCATCTGGAGTGCGGGCGCCTTCTTCCCTTTGGAAAGCCAGGCGTGAGCGCCGGGACAGCGCTCCGAAAGCGTCTCCGCGACGCGTTGGTCGAGACCGGAACCGAGCCTCCGCTCGAGGGGGATCATCCGGAGCTTCGCGCCAAGGCGGAGATTCCGGCGGCGGTCCTGATCGCCATCACTGACCGGGCAGACCCGGGCGTCATCCTCACTGTCCGCCGGGAGCATATGAGAACCCATGCCGGGCAGATCGCCTTCCCCGGCGGCAGGGTCGATCCCGGAGAAGACCCGGTTCAGGCTGCCCTCCGGGAAGCCCGTGAAGAGATCCTGCTCTATCCCGCAGAAGTCGACGTAGTTGCTTCGCTTGACCCGTACCTCACGGTCACCGGTTATGTCGTCACTCCAGTCCTTGGGGTCGTGGCGCCGGACCTGCCGCTCGAACCGCACGAAAATGAGGTCGCCGACTGGTTCGAGGCTCCGCTCGCCTTCCTGCTCGATCCCGCCAACCAGCATCGGCGGGCCGCACTGTTCGAGGGACGGACGCGCCACTATTACGAGATCATGTGGAACGAGCGCAGGATCTGGGGGGCGACTGCGGCAATGATCGTCAATCTGTCGCGAAGGCTGCGGTGGTCCTGACTCTCGACGCCGCCAAGTGGCGCAAGAAGCGCGGGATCAAGCGGCTGCTCGTGGCGCTCGGCGCTGACGAGGGACTGACCCGATATGTCGGCGGGGCCGTGCGCGACGATCTACTGGGATTGCCGATCAGCGACATCGATCTCGCGACGCGAATTCCGCCCGACGAGGTCGTCTCCCGCCTTCAGAAGGCGAAGATAAAGGCTGTCCCGACCGGCATCGACCATGGCACGATCACTGCTGTTAGCGACGGCCAGCCGGTGGAGATCACCACGCTTCGGCGAGATGTCTCGACGGACGGGCGCCGGGCCACGGTGGCTTATACCGACGATTGGAGCGAAGACGCGGCGCGACGGGATTTCACCATCAATGCACTTTCGGCCGATCCGCTGACCGGCGAGCTGTTCGACTATTTCGGAGGACTGGCCGACCTTGAAGAGCGGCACGTCCGGTTCATTGGCGATCCGCTCCAGCGAATCGCTGAAGATCATTTGCGGATTCTTCGCTTCTTCCGCTTCCATGCACGTTTCGGAGCGGGCGAGCCCAACGAAGCAGCGCTCGAGGCCTGCACCGCGAGGGCGAACGACCTCATGGCGCTATCGCGGGAGCGCATCGCCGATGAGCTGCTGAAGCTGCTGGCGCTTGACGACCCCGCGCCAACCGTGGCGATCATGGTCGGCCGCGGCATTCTTGTTCCCGTACTGCCGGAAATCGATGAAAGTGCCCCCAAGCGGCTCGCGGCGCTCATCGACTGTGAGCGTCGTGGCGGTTTCGCCGCCGATGCGCTGCGCCGCCTCGCCTCGTTCCTCCCGCGCGATCCGGTCGTTGCCGATGCGATAGGCATGCGGCTGCGCCTGTCGAACAAGGCAAGGAAGCGCCTCTCATGCGTGGCCGAACCCGGCACCATGGGGTCGCCGCGCGAGCTGGCCTATCGCATTGGTACAGACTGCGCGGTGGACCGGCTCCTCCTCGCTGGCAGGGTGGATGACGCGGCGTCCCTTTCCGGCTGGCACGCACCTCGGCTCCCGATAGGCGGAGGCGCGCTCATTAAGCGCGGACTAGCCGAAGGTCCCGTCGTCGCGCGCACCTTGAAGGCAATCGAAGACCGCTGGGTCCAGTCCGGCTTCACCATCGGCGAGGACTTCGATCGTATCGTGGACGAAGCGCTCAAATCAGCCCGCTAGGTCAGCGCCTGAATTACCTCGATCGCGAGGAGCATCACGACCACGAAAAGCGCCGTGCTGAGCACGGCTACGCGCGACGACCAAGTCAGCATGCGAGGGTTCAGGCGCGCTGGATGCGGCCTTCGTCTCCCGAAAAGCCCTTGAGCAACGGAATGATCTGCCACAGCGCCGACAGCCCGACGAGAACATACACGATGCGCGATAGCGCCGACATTTCTCCGAAGATCGCAGCAACCAGATTGAAGTTGAACGCGCCGACGAGGCCCCAGTTGAGGCCGCCGACAATCACCAGGACGAGTGTGATCAGGTTGATGGCACGCATCATTGCTCTCCTTCCAGGTCGGCCGGCCGCGCTGATTCAGGGAGGGACCGCGGCCGGCCTTTGGAACAGTGAGCTAAGGATTGGCGTGGACCGCAACCATACGGGCTTTGGGCTGGGCTACATTCCTGCTTCGACGGCGATGCGGATGGCCTCGGCGGTTGTTACGCCGCCCAGTCGCTCGAGCAGGAGGACCCGGTGCATCTTCACCGTCTTCTCCGCAATTCCGAGCTCATAGGCGATCTGCTTGTTCAGCAGCCCCTTCGCCATTCCCTCGAGCACCTGGCGCTGGCGATCCGGCAATTCCCGAACCTTGGCCAGGGCTCGCGCGCGTCGCATGGAAAGAGCCGCAGGATCGTTTCCGCCGAGATCGACCTGCGAACCGAGGAAATATTCCAGCCTACCCTGACCGTCGAACAGCGGAGCGATCATCACGCCGTTACGGAACGGTGTACCGTCGCGTTTGTAATTGAGGATGTCGACGAGGACCGCGCGCTGCTCGACCACGGCATCGCGGACTTGTGTCCGAACCGCCTCTTCGGTGCCTGCGCCGGCGAGGAAGCGGCAATTGCGGCCGAGGATTTCTCGTTCCGCATAGCCGGTCAGCTGGCAAAAGGCGTCGTTCGCGATCTCGATCGGATTGTCGTTGAGACGAGGGTTCGTAAGGACCATCGCGATCGGACTTGCAGCGATTGAATCGATTACCTCGCGGTCGAGCGCCATTCTGTGCTTGTGGCGAATGCGCCCGCACCCGCGCAAGCCACCATCATCAAATAAGACCGCCGCCCGCGGTCCGCTTCCCTTAGCTGCGGGCTACCGCCGAGCGGGCGAAGGCAAGGTCGCCGAGAATCGAGTGCGCCTGCACCGGCTCCTGCACACGCTGAGGCGCGAGGTCCATGTATCGCGCGAAGAGCTCGGCGAAATGTTCGTCCATCGTCCGCACGCGCACCGAGCGTATGGCAGCGGCGCGCTGCAACTCGGGGCCGCGCTCGATAAACCGGCCGATCGCGCGCTCGAGCGATACTTCGGAGGCCGAAGAATAAGTCGTGCCGGCGCCAGAAGCGAGCTGGTCGACTGCCGCGCCGCGATCCGGAACGATCAGCGGAAGCCCGCTGGCGCGTGCTTCGGCGGCGACCATGCAGAAGGTCTCCGCCTCGCAGCCGTGAACCAGAGCATCGGCACTGGCGATCAAACGCGCGAGCTCGCCGCGATCGTTGATCCGTGGAAGGATCGCCACGTGTCCTCTGCGCTCGGCAAGAAGTTCGAGCCTCGCCTGCTTGCGGCCTTCGCCGACAAGCAGCATTCCGACGGGGTGCGTGCGCGCAGCCTCGGCGACCGCCCTGATGACCATCTCCCACCGCTTTTCCGCGGAGAACCGGCCGATGCCGACGAGCAAAGTTGCTTCGGGCCCCAGGCCCAGCGCCGACAAGGCCTGCTCGCGGATCTCGGACGAGCGGAGCACGGGAGAAAAGGTGGCCGCTTCGACACCCATCCGGATGGTCTCGGCATTGCGGACACCGCCGGCCCTGAGCCGCTCCGTCAGCTGACCATTGGCGCAAACCACCGTGTCGAACATGTTCCCAAGGCCGCGCAGATGGCGCCAGAACCAGCCGAAGAGCCGGTCGATCTGATCGGTCGAAGCGAACCCGCCAAGCCACCGGTACGCATAAGCTGCGAGCGGATCGGCGTGCATGACCAGCGAACGGCTTGCTGCACCTTGCCAACGACCGACCATCGTCGCGCTGGACCACGGCGAAGAAGCCTCGACATGGTCCGGCTGCCATGCATCGAGCGCCGCATGAACGGCCGCCTCGTCATCGAAGTAGCGGTAGCGCTTGTCGACTGGCATTCGGGGCGACGGAATGGTGACGAAAACACCGCCGCCTGGCCGCCGAACGACTTCGTGACGCTCGCCCGGAGCAATCACGATCATCTCGTGCCCGAACTTCGCGGCCGCGCCGAGCTTCGCCTCGACATAGGTGCGCACACCGCCGCCGGCGGGCGTGTAAAAGGCGCAAACGTCCGCAATCCGCATGGGCCGTAAGTGGCTGCCAGCAGCGCTGAACTTCAAGTGAAGCTTTGTTAATGGGCTGGCGTCCGGACCGCCTGTATCGCACATACGGCTCATGACCCCTTCACGCCGACGCCTGCTGCTCGCGTCCATTCACGACGTCTCGCCGCGTTTCGAGGGCGAGATAGACCGGCTGCTGGAATTGCTCCAGCCGCACGTCGGCGATCGCCTGGCGATGCTGGTCGTTCCCAATCACTGGGGGGAAGCTCCGCTCGTTGCCGGCTCTGCATTCGCAACCAAACTCCGGAGCTGGGCCGATGGGGGCATCGAGATGTTCCTCCACGGCTATTTCCATCGCGACGACGCCCGACACAAAGCCGGTGCGGATCGCCTCAAGGCGCGCTTCATGACGGCAAATGAAGGCGAGTTTATGGCTCTTTCGCGCGAAGAAGCCGGTGCGCGCATCTCAGAGGGTCGGAGCCTGGTTGAGGGCGTGATCGGCAGGCCCGTCGCGGGCTTCATCGCTCCCGCGTGGCTCTACGGCGACGGGGCGCTAAAGGCCATTTCCGACGCCGGTCTCGCCTTGGCCGAGGACCATTTTCGAGTCTGGTCGCCAGCCACCGGAGAGCAGCTCGCGCGCGGGCCAGTGATCACCTGGGCGAGCCGAACGCGCGCGCGTCTCGCTTCATCGCTCGCCGCAGCGGCCGCACTCAGGACCTTATCACCCGACGTCCTGCGTATTGGCGTCCATCCGCCGGACGCACGGCATCCGGTGCTGATGAAGAGCATCGACAGGACTTTCGGGGTTGCCGCGAAAAAGCGGCGGCCGGCCCGCTACGCCGACTTGCTGACCGAGCGCCGGCGCGACTTCCAATAAGCGATTGCCTTGTCCGCCTCTAGCGGCTTGGCGAAGTAGAAACCCTGTCCCGAAGCACAGCCGAGGGTTGCAAGGGTCGTGGCCAACTCGACCGTCTCGATCCCTTCCGCAGTGGTCGACATGCCCAAGGCTTCCGCAAGGCTCAGCACTGCCCGCACGATCGCCACCGCATCCGGATCAACCATCATTCCAGAGACGAAGCTCTTGTCGATCTTCAGCACGTCGATGGGCAGCCGCTGGAGATAGGCAAGGCTCGAGTAGCCGGTGCCGAAGTCGTCCATCGCCAGGCTGGCGTCGAGCGATTTCAGTGAATCGAAAACGCGGGTGGCGCGGACCGGATCCTGCACGATCGCGCTCTCAGTGAGTTCGAGACTGAACCTGTCACCGGTCAAGCCGCTCGACTTGAGTGAGCTTTCGACCATGCCGGCGATATCGTCACGCGCGACCTGAATGGCCGACAGGTTCACGCCCACATATAGCGGCAGCTTCTCGCCGGCCTTCTTATCCCAGCCCGCAAGGGTGTGGGCCGCCTTGTCCATCGCCCAGCGCCCAAGCTGCAGGATGAGGCCGGATTCTTCCGCCACCGGGATGAATTCAGTGGGACTGATTTCACCGCGATCCTCGTGGAACCAGCGGGCGAGCGCCTCGAAGCCCGAAACCTCTCCCGACTTGAGGTTGATGAGCGGCTGGAAGAACAGCTTGAGCTGGTCCTTGTCGAGCGCGCGCCGAAGCTCGGTCTCGATCGAGAATCGCCGGCGCGCCTCGGTCGCTTGCTTTGGCTCATAGACCTGCGGCTTCCCGGCAGCCTTCGCCTGCTTCACCGCGAACTGAGCGTTGCGGAACAGCTCCTCCGGGTCCTGACCGGCATGGGTGAGCGCAATGCCGATCGCGCATTCGACCCTGATCTCCAGCTCGGACAACTTGAATGGGGTCGCCATCACCTGCTGGATGCGTTCGGCGGCCTTGAGGGCATCCTCGACGCCGCGGCGAAGCGACACCAACACGCCGAATTCATTGCCGCCCGTACGCGCGAGCACGTCGCCTGCGCGAAGCGCGAGGATCAAGCGGCGAGCGAAGGTGATGAGCAGCTCGTCCCCAGCGAGGCCGCCCATCGATTCATTGATCCGGCTGAAGCGCAGCATGTCGACGATGAGCACGGCGTGCTCGAGGTCGCGCGCCGGCTTCTCACCGGCGGTCTCGATCGCCTCGGTGAACGCGAGCCGATTGGGCAGGCCCGTCAGGCTGTCACGCAGCATCTCCGCGCGGAGGGTTCGCTCGGCCTGGACCTCAACGGTGCGGTCGACGACGCTCAGCAGGCAGCGCGGGAACGGCAGTTCGTGCTTCGGCAGCGGAGCGAGCTTTAGCCGGAAATATTGGGAGGACACGCCCTCACCCTGGTGGAAGTCGAGCTCCCCGTTCGTGTCTTTCCCGGAGAAGTAATTCTGGATCAGGTCGGCGATCGGGCCGGATTTCAGGCACTGGGCCTCATTCCAATCGAGCGCTTTGCAGTTGGAGCGCTGGACGGCTTCGACGAAGCGGCTGTTGTGGGCTGCGACTTTCAGTGAAGCATCGTCATGCCGTTCAATGACTGCGGCGGCGATCGGGAGCGCGTCGAGCAAGCCGATATCGCCCGCCATCGCGAGGTGCGGAGTCGCATTCAATCTGTCCGCCCGACGGTACCGCGGGGTACCCGCCGGCCGGGTCGCTGCAGCCTGCATGTCCGGGTCTATGGCCACCAGGAGTTAATTCCGAGTATCTTTTTGCCCTACAAGCGACGGTTAATTGTCGAGTTAACGACTCATCCGAAACGGTTGCTTCTCGGGAAGC